>NZ_OZ032162.1:1225952-1532440 GCF_964026565.1 Rickettsia endosymbiont of Ceutorhynchus obstrictus | reverse complement strand
TTCAGTTAAAAGTTTTTGGCGTTCTTCATCTTGTTCTGCTTTTGTATAATCTTCTATAAGGATTTGCTCGTCTTTTTCTAATGCTTTAGTAATAGCTAGACTTACGAATTTACTAATTTTTTTAGAAGGGACGGAGTGTTTTAATTGATCATATAAAGTTTCTTGCAAGCTAATACTAAGTGTTCTCATAATATTACTCATAATTTAAAATTAATGTTATTGATTATTATACAACAACTAATAACATTAATACAAGGAAAAATAAAATTAGTAAATTTGGGGTTAAACAAATTAAATCATTTAAAATATTCGTTTTTTCAAGTAAGCTAATTAAAGTGATTTAATTCGAGGGCAAGATGACTAAAGTCAATAATTCAAAATATATTAAGGAATTATCAGTAAACGGCATTTCATATAAAATATTTGATATCAATAAAGCTGCAAGCGACATTAATCTTCCTCTTAAGAAGCTTCCTTTTAGTTTAAGGGTGTTATTTGAAAATATATTGCGTACAGGAGGACGCGAGCAAAATCTGCTTGTTTTTAAAGAATGGTTGATAAATAAAAAATCAACGGCAGAAATAGCTTTTATGCCGACAAGGGTTTTAATGCAAGATTTTACCGGCGTGCCGGCCATCGTTGATTTGGCTGCCATGCGGGATGCTATGCAAAAACTAGGCGGAGACCCTATAAAGATTAACCCGCTTATTCCGGTAGATCTTGTTATAGATCACTCGGTAAGTGTTGATTATTACGGTTCTAAAGATTCATTTAATAAAAATGTACAAATGGAGATGAAGCGTAATTTAGAGCGTTATGAATTTTTAAAATGGGGGCAGCAAGCATTTAATAATTTTAGAGTAGTACCTCCAGGTACCGGAATTTGTCACCAAGTAAATTTAGAGTATCTCGCAAAAGTAATATGGGCAAAAGAAGAAAACGGTGTAAATATCGCTTATCCCGACACATTAGTCGGCACGGATAGCAATACCCCGATGGTTAACGGTCTTGCCGTGCTGGGTTGGGGAGTCGGTGGAATTGAAGCGGAAGCGGCAATGCTGGGGCAATCTTTGTCTATGATTTTACCGGAAGTAATAGGTGTTAAATTAAGCGGTACTTTAAGCGGTACGGCTACTGCTACCGACCTTGTTTTAACGGTGACCGAGTTGCTTAGGAAGAAAAAAGTTGTCGGAAAATTTGTTGAGTTTTACGGGGAGGGACTTGAATCTCTGTCGCTTGCCGATAGAGCAACTATTGCTAATATGGCGCCTGAATACGGTGCTACTTGCGGTTTTTTCCCGATCGATAACGAAACTATAAAATATTTGGAGCTAACCGGTAGACCTTCCTCACATATTAAATTAGTAAAACAATATGCTAAAGCACAAAATTTATGGTATAGCCATGACGATGCGCCGGAATATACCGATATTTTAGAACTAAATTTAAATCAAGTAACTTCTTCTTTAGCGGGACCGAAGCGTCCGCATGATAGAGTTAATTTAGAAGATACGGCAAATAGCTTCAAACAGGCATTGCCCTCTCTTGCTTTAAATGAAGCAGATATCGATAAAAAATATTCGGTTAATAATAAAGGCTATAAGCTTGGAAACGGTGACGTAGTAATTGCGGCGATTACTAGCTGTACTAATACCTCAAATCCTGATGTGATGATAGGAGCCGGATTGCTTGCGAAAAAAGCGCTTGAGCTGGGGCTGGTTACAAAACCGTGGGTAAAAACCTCTTTTGCTCCGGGTTCAAAAGTAGTAACGGAATATCTCAAAGCTAGCGGTCTTGATGAATATCTGAATAAATTAGGGTTTGAGTTAGTGGGTTACGGCTGCACTACCTGTATAGGTAATTCGGGACCGCTTATGCCGGAAATAGAAGAAGTTATTAATAAAAATCAGCTGGTTGTTGCCTCGGTTCTCTCCGGTAATAGAAATTTTGAGGGTAGAATAAACCCTTCTACTAGAGCCAGTTATCTTGCATCTCCCTTATTGGTTGTAGCATATGCATTAGCCGGTACTATTAATGTCGACCTTACTAATCAGCCCATAGGGCAAAATGATAAAGGAAAAGATATTTATTTAAAGGATATTTGGCCGACAAAACAAGAAATAAACCGGGTAATTGAAAGCTCAATTAAATCTTCTATGTTTATAGATAAATATTCTGATATATTTATGGGGACTAAAGAATGGCAAGAGCTGAAAATTAGCAACACGGCTACTTATAATTGGCGTAAAGATAGTACTTATATAAAAAACCCGCCTTATTTTGAAAATAAGCTAGAAGGAGTGCAGAACATAATATCGGCGCGAATACTTGCTATTTTCGGTGATTTTATTACTACCGATCATATTTCACCGGCAGGAAATATCAGCAAATCAAGCCCTGCGGCTAAATATTTAACGGACCATAATATAGATATTGCAGATTTCAATTCTTACGGATCGCGTCGCGGTAATCATGAAGTAATGATGCGTGGGACATTCGCCAATATTCGTATAAAAAACGAAATGTGCGGTGGAGTTGAAGGAGGCGTTACTGTAGATCAGTTGAATAATCAGCAAGTAAGTATTTACGAGGCGGCAATGAATTATAAAACGCGTAATATTCCGTTAGTAATTTTTGCCGGAAAAGAGTATGGTAGCGGTTCGTCAAGAGATTGGGCGGCAAAAGGACCGCAGCTGCTGGGCGTGAAAGCCGTGATTGCCGAAAGCTTTGAAAGAATTCATCGATCGAATTTGGTAGGAATGGGAGTCTTACCGCTTATTTTTACAAATGGTATGACTAGAAAAGACTTGCAGCTCGATGGATCGGAATTTGTTAATATTGAAGGATTAAATGATCAAATAAAACCTTATCAAAAACTTAAATGTGTGATAAAAAAACAAAGCGGTAAGGTAGAAACTTGTGATTTAATATTGCAAATATTTACGGATAATGAGATAAATTATATAAAACACGGTAGTATAATGCATTTAGTAGTGCAGAATTTAAAGAATGCGGTTTGACGTTGTTATATTGTCACCCCGTGGCTTGACCGGTATTGTTGTGTGGATAAGTTAAAGCGTGTTCGATGTCATTCCCGTGAAAACGGGGCGTTGTTGCATGACTCGAATTTTCGATGTCATTCTAGCTAAAGGCGGGAGTCCAGACTTTTCTTTTGTCATGCTGAACTTGTTTCAGCATCTAATTCAACAGATACTGAAATAAATTCAGGATGACTATAATTTTTCTAGATTCCCGCTTTTAGCTAGAATGACATACGGCACTTTTTTAGAGCCATGCAACAAAGCCTAAAAAACAGAAAAACAACCCAACTTTTCATTTACGAGTAGTATTATGGATAAACAAATAAAAGAATACACCCAAGCGGGTAAGAAAAACTTAATTATATTATATATCTTATATTTATGTGGGATCGTTGCTCCTTTATTACCGGTAGTCGGTGCATTTTTTGCCTATGTTAATAAAGATGTTAGCGATAGATTTTTATCAAGTCATTATATATTTTTATTTCGTACTTTTTGGCTTGCATTTATCGGCTATGTCATATCAACAATTACTATGATAATTTATATCGGATTAGTGTTATATATTGCCGTATCTATTTGGTTTTTGCTGCGCATTGCCGTCGGTTTTAAATATTTATTAAACGATCAAGCGCATCCGAATCCTGAGACGTTTTGGATTAAATAATTGAGGCGAGATGTCATTCCTAGCTGCGGCGGGCATTGCCTGCGTGGATACCCTAAACGTCATTGCGAGGAGGGACAGGCGTTGTTGCATGGCTCAAATTTCCGATGTCATTCCTGCGAAAGCGGGAATCTAGAAAATACTTATAGTCATCCTGAATTTATTTCATGATCTACTAAAAAGATGCGCAAAACTTGTTCAGCATGACAAAAAAAGCCTGGATTGCCGCGTCGGCATAAATGCCTCCTCGCAATGACGATTCCGGTAGCCATGCAACAACGCCCGCCGCAGCTAGGAATGACATAAAGGGGTGCATGAATGACCTCTAAAATTAGTATAAGATTAATAGTATAAAGAATGATAAAACTTACCGTAAACGGGCAGGAGGTGGAGGTAACAGAAGGTAGTACAGTTTTTCAGGCATGTACAAAAGCCGGTATAGAAATCCCGCATTTTTGTTATCATGAGAGGCTGAAAATTGCCGGTAATTGCCGTATGTGTTTGGTCGAGATGGATAAATCGCCGAAGCCCATCGCTTCATGTGCCATGCCGGCAGGTAACGATATGGTAATTCATACCGATACGCCTATGGTTAAGAAAGCACGCGAAGGGGTGATGGAGTTTTTATTGATCAATCACCCTTTAGATTGTCCTATTTGTGACCAAGGCGGAGAGTGTGATTTGCAGGATCAGGCTTTTAAATACGGCAAAGCTAGTAACAAATTCCATGAAAATAAAAGAACCGTTAAAGATAAATATACGGGGCCGCTCATTAAAACGGCAATGACTAGATGCATACAATGCACTAGATGCATTAGATTTGCCAACGATATAGCCGGAATAGAGGAAATGGGTGCTATATATAGAGGTGAGCATATGGAGGTAACCTCGTATTTAGAGCGAAGTTTAGATTCTGAAATTTCCGGTAATATGATCGATATCTGTCCGGTCGGTGCTTTAAACTCTAAGCCATATGCCTTTAAAGCTCGTAGCTGGGAGTTAAAACACACCGACGGTATAGGGATATCTGATGCGGAAGGTACTAACATCCGTATTGATAGCAGAGACAACGAGGTAATGAGGATATTACCGCGAATCAATGAAGAAATTAACGAAGAATGGATTTCGGATAAGATTCGCTTTAGTTATGACGGCTTAAAATATCAGCGTTTAGATCGTCCGTATATCAGAAAAAACGGCAAATTAATTGAAGCAAGTTGGCTTGATGCTTTAAAGATCGTAGCCGATAAAATAACATCGCTGCAAGGAAATCAAATAGCCGCGATAGCCGGACCTCTTGCTTGTGTGGAATCAATGTTTACTCTAAAAATTTTATTGCAAAAAATCGGTTGTAATAATTTCGACGTTAATCAGTTTGATTATAAAATTGACACTTCAAGTAGGGGGAATTATCTATTTAACACTAGCATAGTCGGTATAGAAAAAGGCGATTTATGTTTATTAATAGGTGCAAATCCAAGACAGGTAGCACCGGTATTAAATAGTCGTATCGGTAAACGGCAACGATCAGGTGCATTAAAAGTTGCAAGGATCGGCGGGGGGCATGATCAAACATATAAAGTGCAGGAACTAGGAAGTAGCGTAGAAATAATTAAAGATTTAGCCGATGGCAGCCACGAATTTGCAAAAGATTTAAGCCAAGCAAAATATCCGATGATTATTATCGGCGACGGGGTATATTCAAGAAGTGACGGCTATGCTATTTTATCGCTTATACATAAAATTACCGATAAATATAATATTGTACGAGAAGATTGGAACGGTTTTAATATACTTCATAACCATGCCTCTATAGTCGGTGGGTTTGATATCGGTTTTAACTCTGTTACTAGTAACGAAATTTTAGCTAAAGCAGAACAAGAACAAATAAAATTAGTTTATCTGCTCGGAGCCGATGAAATTGATTTTGATAAACTAAAATCAGCTTTTATTGTGTATCACGGTCATCACGGAGATTTAGGCGCAACAAATGCCGATGTGATTTTCCCTGGCTGTACTTATACTGAAAAAAGCGGTATTTACGTCAATTTAGAAGGTCGACCGCAAATATCAAATCAAGCAGTACAACCGGTAGGCGAGGCTAAAGCAGATTTTCTAATTATTAAAAATTTAGCCGATCATCTAAAAATCGAACTTAACGTAAATAACTTAGAGGAAGTAAGAAGTAAGCTAGCAGCAGAATATCCGATATTTGCCAATATTAATAAAATTATAGAAAATAAATTTGTAAAATTTAATTCTAAAGATAAGTTGTTGAAGGATGAGATAGTTAATTCGCCGATTAATTATTATATGACGGACGTAATTAGCAAGGCTTCGGTTACCATGGCGAAATGCGTGCAGGCTAAGCAAGAAAGAGAGAAAATAGCATGATGTGTACAATGATATTATTTTTGCTTGAATTGTCATACCGTGGCTTGACCACGGTATCCGGTCTTTTTACTAAGTTTTTTCTGGATACCGTGGTCAAGCCACGGTATGACAACCTTCCATATTAATGGAGTACATACCTTTATTATGACCGAACTTTTTTACGAATATGCTTGGCCGCTAATTATTATTGCTTTAAAAGTAATTGCGATTACTGTCCCGTTAATATTATGCGTTGCTTATTTAACTTATGCGGAGCGCCGAGTAATCGGGCTAATGCAGCTACGAAAAGGACCGAATGTCGTTGGACTTTTCGGTCTATTACAGCCTATAGCCGATGCGGTTAAATTGTTATTTAAAGAGCCTATTATTCCGACTAAAGCCGATAAAATACTATTTGTTATTGCGCCGATGATTACTTTTATCTTAAGCCTAATAGGCTGGGCGGTAATACCTTTTAATAAAGGCTTAGTACTTGCCGATATAAATGTCGGCGTTTTATATATTCTAGCGATTTCTTCCTTAAGCGTTTACGGAATTATTATAGCAGGCTGGGCGAGTAACTCAAAATATGCTTTTCTTGGCGCGATCCGCTCGTCGGCACAAATGATTTCTTATGAAGTATCGATGGGACTTGTTATCGTTACCGTGCTTTTAACTACCGGTAGCTTAAATCTTAGCGAAATCATTGAAACGCAAAAAAACTTGCCTTGGTGGATAGATTTGATGTTATTACCGATGTGCGTCGTGTTTTTTATCTCGGTTCTAGCCGAAACTAATAGATTGCCGTTTGATCTGCCGGAAGCAGAGTCGGAGCTAGTAGCCGGTTACAACGTCGAATATTCTTCGATGGGATTTGCTTTATTTTTCTTAGGCGAATATGCTAATATGATATTAGTGAGTGCTATTACTACAACTTTCTTTTTAGGAGGGTATTTACCGCCTTTTAATATATCATGGTTGGCTTTCGTGCCTGGATTTATTTGGTTTGCCTTAAAAGTCGGATTTTTATTATTCTGTTTCTTATGGATCAGGGCAACTTTGCCTAGATATCGCTATGATCAGCTAATGCGTTTAGGGTGGAAAGTATTTTTACCGCTAACTTTATTTTGGGTTATACTAATGTCAAGTATATTAATGTATACCGATAATTTACCGAGTATACTCGTTTAATTTGAAAAATTGGCTACGTCGTCTAATAAGTTCTGCGGTGTTCACGTATTAGGGTATACGCTCCGCTCCTCGCCTTATAGACTCCTTGCTCTTTTCCAAATTAAACTTCGTCTACTTATTAAATACATAATTTTTATGATAAATTACTTAAAATCCTTTTTTCTATTTGAGATAATAACGGGATTGGCGTTAACTTTGAAATATTTGTTTAAGCCGAAAGTCACAATTAATTATCCTTACGAAAAAAGTTCGGTAAGTCCAAGATTTAAAGGCGAGCATGCGCTGCGGCGTTATGAAAACGGTGAAGAGCGTTGCATTGCCTGCAAGCTTTGTGAAGCAATTTGTCCGGCGCAAGCGATAATAATCGAAGCAGACGAACGCGAAGACGGCAGCCGCCGTACTACTCGTTACGATATCGATATGACGAAATGCATTTATTGTGGGTTATGTCAAGAGGCTTGCCCTGTTGATGCGATAGTCGAAGGTCCTAATTTTGAATTTGCAACTCTTACTCATACGGAGCTACTTTATGATAAGGAGCGATTACTACGAAACGGTGACCTTTGGGAGCAAGAACTAGCTGTTAAGTTACATCAGGATTATAAATATAGGTAGTATAAGGGTTGTATTGTGGTCAAGCCGGCGTTGTTGCGTGGCTCAAATTTTCGATGTCATTCTAGTTAAAGGCGGGAATCTAGAAAATACTTATAGTCATCCTGAATTTATTTCAGGATCTACTAAAAAGATGTGCAAAACTTGTTCAGCATGACAAAAAAAGCCTGGATTCCCGCCTGCGCGGGAATGACATACGGCACTTTTTTTAGAGCCGTGCAACAAAGCCGTCGTAGCTACGGAATGGCAGAATTTTACCTCTTTATTTAAACGTTCGTACAGTAGTGGGTCAAGCAACTAGATGACATATAAAATATTACTATAAAAACAATATCACAACATGTAAAGATGTAACAGGTCATCAATCTTTGGAGTTAAATTAATATAACGAAAGAGAAAGCAATGAAAGAACACAGTTGTAAAGAGATGAAAATATTTCTATCAGAGTCTAGAGACCCTATAAAGTATGACCCAGTATTTAGAGAGTATTATATTGAAATAAAAGGGAGTTTTAATATTATCACTATGTCTTATTGTCCTTGGTGCGGTACTAAATTACCCAAGGAACTTAGAGATGAATTTTTTGATATATTAGAGGAATACGGAATAGAAACTGATATTGGGGAATATATAAAAGACAAGCGTATTCCTGCAGAATTTCGTACTGACGAATGGTGGAAGAAGCGAGGATTATAAATTTTAATACAAATATTAAGTGAAAGAATCTACAATATGCCGATATTTTTTTATTTATTTGCTACACTCATTACTATAAGCAGTGTTTGCGTGGTTTTAAGCAAAAATCCCGTTTATTCGGTTTTGTGGTTGATTTTTGCATTTTGTAACGGTTCCGGGCTTATGATATTACTAGGTGCCGAGTTTTTAGCGATGATGCTAATCATTATTTATGTCGGTGCGGTGGCGGTATTGTTTTTATTTGTAATAATGATGTTAGATATTCATTTAAGCGCCGCAATCTCACAGCTAAAGGAAAATTTATTTTTAAGTATCGTGGTGGCGTTAGTTATGTTCACCGATTTAATAGTAATTATTTTGCTCGGCACTAAAAATATTAATTTTAATTCCGATAAATTATTTGCTATACCGAATAATATTACCAATACCGAGGCAATCGGTCTGGTGCTTTATACCGATTTTATATTACCGTTTCAAATTGCCGGTATTATTTTATTTGTGGCGATGATATCGTGTATTACGCTAACGCTCCGAAAACGTTCAGGAGTAAAGCGGCAAAATATATCTCAGCAAAATAGTAAGAATAAAGCTAATGCTATATTAATGACTAACCCTGATTTAAATAAGGGTATAGAAGGAATTAAATATGAATGAAGAGTTATATTAGAATCGTCATTGCGAGCGACTGTAAGGAGTGCGGCAATCCAGAAAATAATAAGTTTTATAGCATTTTGCTAATTTTTTTTCTGGATTGCCACGTCGCTACGCTCCTCGCAATGACGGTGTTTTTTGTAACGATTTTGGTCTACACAATACTGCATAGAAATGACACCACAAAATAAGAAGAAAAAAACACCATGAATAATTATATAGGACTACAACATTATTTGACCATAAGCTGTTTAGTTTTTACTATCGGTATGGTAGGGTTATTTATGCATCGCAAAAATATTATTACTATTTTAATGTCGATCGAGCTGATGCTGCTAGCGGTAAATATAAATTTTATTGCATTTTCCGTGTATATGCAAGAATTGTCGGGGCAGGTTTTCAGTATAATAATTTTGACGATCGCAGCTGCCGAGACTTCTATCGGGCTTGCTATATTACTAGTATATTTCCGTAATAAAGGCTCAATTGAGGTAGCGGACGTTAATCAGATGAAGGGATAAAATGCAGGGAACTATTGCCTTATTGATTGTGATGCTACCCCTAGCTTCGGCTATTATCAACGGTGCGTTATGCCTCGTAATAAACAAGAAATATGGGTCTATAATTTCTAGTAGTGCTATAATTATTTCAGCACTATTTTCGTTATACATATTTTATTATACGGGACTGAATCAAAATATATTACATATCACTTTAGGCAAGTGGTTTGAAGTTGCCGAATTTAAGGTAAATTGGGCAATTTATATCGATCAGCTCACGGCTATTATGTTTTTGGTGGTGACGTGCGTATCTAGCGTAGTGCATGTTTATTCGCTCGGTTATATGGCAGAAGATAAAGGACTTCCCAAGTTTCTCTCATTTCTCTCGTTGTTCACTTTTTTTATGCTGATGCTAGTGTCTGCCGATAATTTTCTGCAGTTATTTTTCGGCTGGGAGGGAGTCGGTCTTTGCTCATATTTGTTAATTGGGTTTTGGTATAAAAAAGATAGCGCAAATAAAGCGGCTATAAAAGCGTTTATCGTGAATAGGGTAGGAGATTTTGCTTTTATCTTAGGTATTATTGCCATTATTTTCTCCTGTCGTTCGGCAAATTTTACAGATGTATTTTTAGCCGCAAAAGGGCTAGCTAATGTAAAAATTCTCTTACTTGGTTTTGAGCCTTCGAGGTTAGATATTATATGCCTGCTGTTATTCATCGGTTGTATGGGTAAATCGGCGCAAATAGGTTTGCATGTCTGGCTGCCTGATGCAATGGAAGGACCGACGCCGGTATCGGCGCTTATTCATGCGGCAACTATGGTAACGGCGGGAGTATTTTTAGTAGCGCGCTGCTCTTACTTGTTTGAATATAGCCCAGCTATCTTACAATTTATTACTATTATCGGCGGTATTACCTGCCTTTTTGCAGCGAGCATTGCGATAGCGCAAAGCGATATCAAGAAAATTATTGCTTACTCAACATGTAGCCAGCTCGGTTATATGTTCCTTGCATGCGGCGTATCTGCCTATAATAGCGGCATATTTCATTTGGTAACGCATGCATTTTTTAAGGCGCTATTATTCTTATCGGCCGGTAGCGTAATCCATGCCGTACATGAGCAGGATATATTTAAGATGGGGGGACTGCGAGATAAAATGCCGGTTACTTACGGGAATTTTCTAATAGGTTCGCTTGCTTTAATCGGTATCTATCCTTTGGCCGGATTCTATTCTAAAGATTCAATTTTAGATTCGGCATATAGTGCCGGTTCCTTTATGTTCGTATTCGGTATTATTGCCGCAATCTTGACGGCAATTTATTCAATGAAAATTATTATATTAGTATTTCACGGTACAACCAAATTACCGCCTCCTATTTTTGAACATGCGCATGAACCGCCGAGTGTTATGAATAATCCCCTTACAATACTAGTAGCGGGTAGCTTTTTTTGCGGCATGATCGGTTATTATTTGCTATCAATAGATAAGCCCGGTGGCTATTTCCATGAAAGTATATTTAATCTGCATATCTACAAATTATTAATTAATCATCCACCGTTATATATTAAATTACTACCTATGATAGTCGGTATAATAGGGATTGTTGTAGGTGTTTGTTTTTACAAATTAAGAACCGTCACTCCGTGGCGAGGCAGGCTTGGTTTCATGGCACGAATTTCCGATGTCATTTCCGCTTCCTATGTCATTCCCGCGAAGGCGGGAATCCAGGAAATACAAAAAAGTCATCCTGAATTTATTTCAGGATCTATTAAAAAGATGCCGAAACAAGTTCAGCATGACAAAAAAAGCCTGGATTCCTGCCTTCGCGGGAATGACATCGAAGATATTTCCAAAACCATGCAACAAAGCAGACGAAGTTACAATATGACACCCTTCAAGTTAATCCGGCAGATATTGCAAAATAAATATTATTTTGATGAAATTTATGATCTAGTAATAGTGAAACCGCTTGCCCAAATTAGTCGCTTATTCTATTTTAGCGATCAAAAAATAATTGACCGTTTCGGACCCGAAGGCTTTGCAAAAATTGTTAACTGCTTTGGCTTTCTAGCAAGCAGAACCCAAACCGGTTATGTTTTTAATTATACGTTATATATAGTGTTATTTGTTATTATCGTCATTACCGGTTTTATAGTAAATTTTTTGTGGTTGATTGGGTAAAATACTGTCACCCCGTGGCTTGCTAACTAGGTCTAGAAAAAAAGTCATGCTGAACAAGTTTTGCGCATCTTTTTAGTAGATCCTGAAATAAATTCAGGATGACGACAAGACTGGATACCGTGGCGGGACCCACTAGTGTACGAACGTTGAAAAAAGGCTGTGTCATGCCGTGACTTGATCACGGCATCCAGGAAAATAAAGCCATATTAGACTTATTTTAGAATCTTTTTATGATATTATAAGCTGGATTCCGTGGTCGTAGCCACGGAATGACAGAATTTTTACCTCTTTATTTAAACGTTCGTACAGTAGTGGGCGGGGCCACGGTATGACAAGCGTTATACCCTTAAACTGAAAGAATATTTTAGAGTTTCAAATGTTAGAATTACCGATTATATCAATTAGTATTTTCCTGCCGCTGATAAGTGCATTATATATCATATTATTTATTAGCCAGAGCAAAAAGCCGAATAGGCAAATATATACAATGTATGTAGCGGTGCTTAGCTCTGTTTTAACTTTTATATCCACCATTTATATATTAATAGAATTTGATTCAAAAAATTCCTCTTATCAATTTGTTGAACGCTATAGTTGGATCGATAAAATCGGGCTTGAGTTCCATGTCGGCGTTGACGGTATATCAATATTATTTGTGGCTTTAACCTCTTTTCTTACGCTTATTTGTATAATAGCTAGCTTATTTACCGTTAAAAAATATATAAAAGAATATTTATTATGTTTTTTATTAATAGAATCGTTTTGTATCGGTGCATTTACTTCCATAAATTTATTATTATTTTATCTTTTTTTCGAGGTAATATTAATCCCGATGTATATTATTATCGGGGTATGGGGAGGGGAAAATAGAGTTTACGCTGCGCTCAAATTCTTTCTGTACACTTTCTTTGGTTCGGTATTTTTCCTGCTATCGTTAATCTATATTTATAGTAAATTTCATAGTTTTAATTTATTAGAGTTGGGCGGCTTGCTTACCGATTTACCGTTATTTGCACAGCAAATTTTATGGTGGGCAATTTTTATAGCTTTTGCCGTTAAGATTCCGATGTTGCCTTTCCATACTTGGCTTGCCGACGCTCACGTTCAAGCACCGACTGCCGGTTCGGTAATACTTGCGGGCATTCTGTTAAAGCTCGGCGGGTACGGCTTTTTGCGGGTGCTACTGCCTTTGCTGCCCATAGCTTCCAAAGAATTTGCCGTTTATGTGCTGGCTTTGAGTATTTTAGCAATAATATACGCGTCACTCGTTGCTTTAGCGCAGAAAGATATGAAGAAAATGATTGCCTATTCATCGGTTGCTCATATGGGATATGTCACGGCGGGTATCTTTAGTTTTACGGAAGCCGGAATTAAAGGGGCTTTGTTTCAAATGCTTAGCCACGGCGTGATATCTTCTTGCTTATTTTTGATAGTCGGCACTTTATATGAAAGACTCCATACGAAAGAAATAGCTCTCTATGGCGGGGTAGCAAGTAAAATGCCGTTGCTTGCCGTTTTTTTCATGATCGCGATGCTTGGTTCTGTCGGTTTGCCGGGTACTAGCGGTTTTATAGGAGAATTTTTAAGTTTGCTCGGTATCTATCACGTGAATATAATAGCTGCTTTTGCGGCGGCGCTTGGGGTAATTCTTGGGGCAATTTATATGCTAAAACTTTACAAAGAAGTAATGCTCGGTGAAATAACTAATAAAGAAATACTAAGTTTTAAAGATTTATATGCGTACGAAATAATCGCTATCGCTCCTTTATGTTTTTTGATTATTTATTTCGGTCTAATGCCAAACTCTATTTTCAAAGTCTTTAATTCATCCGTACAAAAATTAATGGTCAACTTTTTCTAAAAAATTCTTGCCCGCAATGAAGTTAAATATTATAGTTATATTATAAACTATAAATTAGAGAGGAAGTTATGAAAAATTTTGGAAAACAACTTGCGCATGAAATAGATAAAGGTACCAAGCAATTGGACAAAGAAGCGGATAAATTAGGTAAAGCTGCCGATCAATCTATTGAAAATAATACAGGCATTCATGTAAGTCATATTGCTAACCCTAATGCCTCCGATCATAAAAAAGCAGTACAAATTGCAAAAGAAAAAACCGGACTTGGCGGTGGCGGTACTTCGGAAAATCCTGAGAAGGTGGAGGTACACTTAGCCGGTGATAACCCTGATGCTACCCCTGAAGGGTAATTAATAAAAAACTTTTTCGATACCATTTGTAGGGTATTATTGGGTGGATAGGTCAGCATGTTCTATGTCATTCCCGGCCGAAGGCGGGGCTTTGTTGCATGGCTCTAAAAAAGTGCCGTATGTCATTCCCGCGTGGCATTGTTGCGTGGATAAGTTAACACACCTTCGATGTCATTCCCGCGAAGGCGGGAATCCAGAAAAAAATAGTCATCCTGAATTTATTTCAGGATCTATTACAAAAAGATGCTGAAACAAGTTCAGCATGACAATGAAAAGCCTGGATTGCCGCGCTCCTTTTAGTCGTGAACCATTATTATACAGCTAAATTCAGAAAGCTTCAGACAAGATAAATTTAAAGACGAGCTAAGCTACCGTACTAGAGTACGTGAGTACAGGCGAATGTCGAAAAATTTGCTTGTATCAAGCGATCGAGATGACGCTGTACTTGGTATTATTTTACAAAAATAATATACTTATATGAGATTAATTAAATTTATTATAGCCCTTTTTTGTAATATAAATCCATATTACTATTTTAGGCACTTTTTTTTTGCTGTTGCCCTGTCCACTGTAATTATACTAAATGGTGGAGTACGCTTTCAATTGGTTATAATGGTCGTCGTTTGTACGCTTCTATATCCGTACTCACGATTTGTATATGAGGCAATAATAGATATAATAATAGGCAACAATCTAACAACAGATGACAATACAATAGTAATTAATGTGACAATAAACGAAAATGAAAGTCTTTTTTCAATGATATTCAGGTTATGTTTTAAAGTTATAACAATGGCATTTTGTTTTTGCTTTTCTCCATTTATTGCACCGATAGGGCTATTATGGCTATATTTTCTACAAAGAAAAAAGAGAAATAGTGAGTTCTAGTGCTAGATGTTACCTGCACAGGTGTTGTTGTGTGATAGGCTAAGCATGCTCTATGTCATTCCCGCCGAAGGCGGGCGTTGTTGCATGGCTACCAGAATCGTCATTGCGAGGAGGCATTTATGCCGACGCGGCAATCCAGTTAAACATATTTTTATACTAAACTTGTTTAGTATTCTAATTAAATCCCTCATTACATTCGGGATAGCCTGGATTGCCGCAGCCACTTCGTGGCTTCGCAATGACGAGTTTTTTTATTAATTTTCGAGCCATGCAACAACGCCCCGAAGGCGGGAATCTAGAAAATAATAAATTTCATAGCATTTTGTACTAATTTTTTCCTGGATTGCCACGTCGGGACTTCGTCCCATAACTGTTGAAAGTGAATATAATTTAATTAAAATCTTACTACTAAAGCAAGAAATAACTACGGCAATATAACACTATTGGTAGCAATTTTTGCTTTATATAAAGAATATTTTATGCTTCTCGTTTCACTTTCAACACTGATGGACTACGTCCCTCCTCGCAATGACGATCTCTTAAGTCGGCGCCCATGCGCCTTGCCGGAATTACGCGTCTTTGAGTATTACTTCTTATCTCTTATTACATACACATAAGCGCGACATAAGCCTCATTCAAGTTATACTTACATACCCCCTCTTAATTTATTAATAAAATTTAAGTTTATAGAAATAAATATTGCTTAAATATTTATTTTCAGTAATAATTTAAGCCTTAAATTTTATAATTGGAGGATAAGTTATGTTTGATATTAATTCAAAATCAGTAGCTCACATGTTAGCTCAAATTAGAGCAAAACAATTAGCCACCAAGGATGTACAGGATAGATTACAAAAAAATATAGTTGAGTGTTGGGAAGATAGGAAAGATATTTCCGGTGAGAAATTAGTACAAGAAATTTCCGAAAAATTAAAAGATTTTTTAAATACTAGTAACTTACTAAACAACTTCCTAAAAGCTCAGGACGTAAATAATATCGGCTATCCTATAAAATTTAATAAAACTTCTTTACAATTGGATATGGCTAAGAAATGGGTTGAAAGCCAGGAAGAGGATGTAATCGGGCAAATAGAGAAAGGCGAGTTTTATCATAAATTAACTAATGATTCATCGTTTAATGAATTACCGACATTACAGTCGCCTAGCAGCGTTGCATATTGGGGTAACGAAAACCCTTCAGTCAGTTCAATCTTGCTTGCTAGTATTGCCGCTAGTTATGGGATAGAAGCAAATACTATACCGGGGGCCGCTACATTTTATCCTTTTTATAATTCTAATTATCAACTATCGGAGGATATAATATTATCATATCCTTTTGCTACCGAAGAAAGCATAACACTTTTCGGAGATTATCAATTTGGGGGTCATCGTTATTTTAATGAACAATTATTATTTGGTCCTGAAGATTGTTCTAGTAGTGTAGGTAAAGCAACCGGTCTTACTATTAAGCAAATAACAGGCATAAATACTACGGAAATTAGAAAAGCTTACTTGAATACGGGAAATGAATATAACTATAAGCCGGTTACTCTTTTAGAGGGTAAAAATATAAGCGATGAACAATTAAAATTAATTCAAAACGGTGATATTTACCTTTATAAAAGCCATACGGCAATTATTGCTAGCACTCCCGATAATAAGAGTAATATTACTAGTGTGCAGTTTAATAGGGATATAGATTGTGAAGAAAATAAACTTCTCGGTGGCGGAAGGTATGATTATAATTTAATTAATAAAGCACAAGAAGACTCTAACGCTCCTATCTATATCTTGCGTTCTAGCTTAGAACCATTGCATGAATCGTGTGCTTTAAATTACTTCGTAAGCAAAATTGATTATCAATACTCAGAATTATATCCCAACGGTCCTGATACGGATATAGTAGGGGATTGTGGAGTATTTTTTGGATAATCTGCAGTTATGGGATGATTAGGGTTCGGAAGATCAAATACAGCGTCATTCAGAAAGCTTCAGACAAGCGAATTTTCCAGAACTCGCCTGTACTCACGTATTTTTGACTGCTTGCGCAGACTCGTCTTTAAATTCATCTTGTCTGAAGCTTTCTGAATTTAGTTGTAAGTAACGATGTCATTCATAGCTGTGCCGCATAGACATTAGTTTAAGGAGTAAAAACGTAAGTCGTCATTGCGAGCCACTGCAGGGGTTGTTGCATGGCTCGAATTTTCGCTGTCATTCCCGCCTGCGCGGGACCTTGTTGCGTGGCTCGAAATCGTTACAAAAAACACCGTCATTGCGAAGCCACGAAGTGGCTGCGGCAATCCAGGCTATCCCGAATGTAATGAGGGATTTAATTAGAATACTAAACAAGTTTAGTATAAAAATATGTTTAACTGGATTGCCACGTCGGCATAAATGCCTCCTCGCAATGACGATTCTGGTAGCCATGCAACAACGCCCCTGCGCGGGAATGACATACTGCTGCTTTTTACTATCCACGTAACAATGCCTCTTACTAATGACGTGCGGATATATCCACGCGGATATTGCCGTCAGTCGTTTTAAAATTCAAAATCTTGTTATTCTAATTACAGTTAATCTCTATTTTTAATAGGCTAGGCCATATTTGTTCCCAACCTTTTACATGAGTAGTATTTGGGATAATTTTCTGCTTAACGCAAGGCGAATTACTAGCCTCTACATAGCGTTGTGCAATAAAGGGCGGCACTCTTTTATCCTCTGCGCCCGAAAGGTGTAATTGCGGGATGTTATTAACTTGAACGGCGTATTCTATTGGATTCAACGAACGAGATAAACAACCTCTGCCGTTATGAGTATTATCAAATGTAACGGTATCTAAATTACCGGCGATAGTTATTATATCCTTAACATTTTTATTTTTTACCGCAACCGTAACAGCAACTCCGCCACCGCCTGAAAAACCGATTAAGCTAAATTTCCGACCGTTATTTATGTTATTTATTACATCGTTAATAGAATCTACAACTTCTCGCCCTATTCTTTTTTCGATCCAATAAGTGTTCGAGCTGCATTTAGGATTTAACTCTAAAGGTGTATATTGACAAGGTCTCGCAATATAGACAATGTTAGGTCTGTTATCCATTATTGCAAGTTGTAATAACAGCGTGCTAAGAGGAGTCGGATTATCCGAGGTGACAGCATATTTTTCAGAAATATGACCGTCGCCTTCAATATAAAATACATAAGGTAAATTTTTATCGGTAATACGTTGATAAGTCGTAAGGATAAAATCGCCGCCTTTGACGTATTTAGGTTGAAAATTATTTTGAGTAGCCAGCGCTGCTGAATTTTTAGTTCTGGTAGCTACGTCCGGAGTACAGGCAAATAATAAAATGGATATAAAAAATAGCTTAATGGCGTTGGTAGTCATAATTTTTTATTTTAAATTGTTGCGTGGCTTCGATGTCATTCCTGCGAAAGCAGGAATCCAGAAAAATTAAACTAAAAATATAACGATAACTTACAGTTATATAGTAAAAAGCCTTACAAGCTAAGGCTTTTTAGCCTGGATTCCTGCTTTCGCAGGAATGACATCGAACGCTTTTTTCGGTCCACGCAGCAATGCCTTTAGCTAGGAATGACATAGAGCATGCTTAACCTGATCTACAGTTAAAAAGGTATCTCATCATCCAGATCGCTATGATCAAAGGAATTATTTTTATGTTCCGGTTGTTTTGCTTCCGTGTAATTGTCTGAACTATTATTGCCGGAATTTCTGCTATCTAATAATATCAATTGAGAATTAAAGTTTTGTAGCACCACTTCGGTAGTATATTTTTCTTGCCCTGAATTATCGTTCCATTTTCTAGTTTGCAAACTACCTTCCAGATAAATTTTAGCGCCTTTTTTTACATAACTTTTTACAATTGATACTAACCCTTCGCTAAATATTACGACTCTATGCCATTCCGTTCTTTCTTTTTTTTCACCGGTATTGCGATCTTTCCAACTTTCGGTTGTCGCTATAGAAAAATTTGCTATTTCTTTCCCTTCGCCGGTTGTTCTAATTTCCGGATCACGTCCTAAATTACCTATTAATATTACTTTATTTAAGCTACCAGCCATAGATCACTACCTATTAAAAATATTATTATTGCAATAATAAAATAAAAGAGCCTATAATACTACTGTTTTTTAAAAAATATCTTAAAAAATTTCAGTAAATATATGGTTCAAGTATGGTTCAAGAATATATTAAGGTCCGCGGGGCTAAAGAACATAACTTAAAAAATATAAGTGTCGATATCCCCAGAAACCGATTTGTCGTTATTACGGGCCTTAGCGGTTCAGGTAAATCTTCATTGGCATTTGATACGATTTATGCCGAAGGTCAAAGGCGCTATGTCGAAAGCTTATCTTCTTATGCAAGACAATTTTTGCATTTGCAGAATAAACCCGATGTCGAATCGATTTCAGGTTTGTCGCCTGCTATAGCAATCGATCAAAAAACGACATCTAAAAATCCTCGTTCTACCGTCGGAACTATAACTGAAATTTATGATTATTTGAGATTATTATATGCAAGGGTAGGAATTCCTTATTCCCCTACCACGGGCTTACCTATCCATAGCCAAACCGTTTCCGAAATGGTAGATATAATTAATGAACTGCCTAAAGGTACGAAATTATACTTATTAGCGCCGATTATTAGAGGGCATAAAGGAGAATTTAAACGTGAAATTCTCAATTTAAGAAAACAAGGTTTTCAAAAGTTAATTGTTAACGGCGAAGTTTGCGAGATCGATGATTTACCGAAATTAGATAAAAATAAGAAACATAATATAGAAGTAATAGTCGATAGAATAGTTTTAGAGGATAATTTAGGTAATAGGTTAGCCGATAGTTTAGAGAGTTCTCTTAAGTTGGCGGAAGGCATAACTTACTTAGAAATCGTTGAATTACCGGTAGGAGTGAAGACAAAATTTGAGAAAAATCAACGTATTACCTTTTCGGAAAAATATTCTTGTCCGGTATCAGGTTTCCAGCTTACGGAAATTGAGCCGAGAATCTTTTCGTTTAATAGCCCTTTCGGTGCTTGTCAAAAATGCGAAGGGATAGGAAAAGAGTTTTTCTTTGACCGCGATTTAATTGTTCCCGACCCACGAGTTTCCATTAAAGACGGCGCTATTATCCCTTGGGGAAGCACTACCTCCAAATTTATTTTTGAGACGTTAAAAGCATTAGCGGATCATTATAAATTTTCTATTAATGTACCTTTTTCGAGCTTATCGAATAAGGTAAAAGAAATTTTATTTAACGGTTCGGAAGAAGAAGCAATAAAATTTGAATATCATGACGGTTCTAAAACTCAAATAATAGAGCAACCCTTTGCCGGAATAATACCGAGTTTGAAAGAAAAAGATCGTACGGTAGAATCTCTTTTGATTAAAGAAGAATTAACGAAATTTAAATCGGAACATAAATGTACGGCTTGCCAAGGTTATAGATTAAGAGAAGAATCGTTATGTATTAAAATAGCCGATCTTCATATCGGTAAAGTAGCAGCACTTAGTATCGCACAATTGCAAGACTGGTTTAGTCATCTAGAAGAAAAATTAAATAAAAAACACTTATTTATTGCCGAGCGAATATTAAAAGAAATTAACGAGAGGTTAAAATTCTTAATGAATGTCGGGCTTGATTATTTGACGTTAGCCAGAGAATCAGGAACTTTATCAGGCGGAGAAAGCCAACGTATCCGCCTTGCTTCGCAAATAGGTTCGGGTCTTAGCGGGGTTTTATATGTGTTAGATGAGCCGTCTATCGGTTTACATCAGCGAGATAATACTAGATTAATTGAGACCTTAAAAAGGCTTAGAGATCTCGGCAACACTGTTTTAGTAGTTGAGCATGATGAAGAAACAATGTATGAAGCCGATCATATTATTGATATAGGACCCGGAGCCGGTATCCACGGCGGGCGGGTTATTGCCGAAGGTACTGCCGAAGAGATAAAACATTTTGAAGAAAGTATCACGGGGCATTATTTAAGCGGTCGACAATCTATTGCAGTACCAACCGAGAGGCGACCCGGACACACTAATAGAGTTATAGAATTAATAGGGGCTACTTCTAATAATTTAGATAATGTCGATATAAAAATCCCGCTCGGTACGTTTACCGTTATAACGGGCGTATCAGGAAGCGGCAAATCAAGCTTGATGATTCATACATTATATAAAGCTGCCTTAAAGCATTTGGAGCCGACTGCAAAAGTCTTTTCAGGAAAATACCGAGAACTTAGGGGGCTTGAATATATTGATAAAATTATCGACATTAATCAATCCCCGATCGGTCGAACGCCGAGGTCTAACCCTGCTACTTATACCGGAGCATTTACTCATATTAGAGATTGGTTTGTAGAGTTACCCGAATCAAAAGCTAGAGGCTATAAAGTGGGAAGATTTTCCTTTAATGTCAAAGGGGGGAGATGTGAATCATGTCAGGGTGACGGATTAATTAAAATTGAAATGCATTTTTTACCGGATGTTTATGTAAAATGTGACGTTTGTAATGGTTATAGATATAATAGAGAAACGTTAGAAATAAAATATAAAGGAAAATCTATTGCCGAAATATTAATGATGACGGTAGAAGATGCAATGAAATTTTTTGATAAAATACCGCTGATTTATGAAAAACTTATAACTTTAAATGAGGTAGGTCTCGGTTATATAAAAATCGGTCAATCCGCTACTACCCTTTCGGGTGGAGAGGCGCAACGAGTTAAGCTTGCTAAAGAATTATCAAGGCGCTCAACCGGCAAAACTCTTTATATACTCGATGAACCGACTACCGGTCTTCATGTCGATGATATTAATAAATTATTAAAGGTATTACATAAACTTGTTGATATGGGTAATACCGTGCTGGTCATCGAGCATAATTTAGATGTTATAAAAACAGCGGATTACATTATAGACGTAGGACCTGAAGGCGGCGATAAAGGCGGCAAAATAGTTATATGCGGCTCTCCGCAGGATGTTGCTGCTTGCCCTGCGAGCCATACCGGTAGGTATTTAAAGGATTATTTGACGGGAAGGTAAAGTATATGTCATACCGTGGTCAAGCCCACTACTGTACGAACGTTGAAAAAAGGCTGTGTCATGCCGTGACTTGATCACGGCATCCAGGAAAATAAAGCCATATTAGACTTATTTTAGAATCTTTTTATGATATTATAAGCTGGACTGAAGTGGTCGTAGCCACGGAATGACAGAATTTTTACCTCTTTATTTAAACGTTCGTACAGTAGTGGGTCAAGCCGGCGTTGTTGCATGGATTAGAAATTGCCATAAAAAGGGTGTCATTCTAGCTAAAGGCGGGAATCCAGATTTTTTCTTGTCATGCTGAACTTGTTTCAGCATCTCTTTATGCAGTAGATCCTGAAATAAATTCAGGATGACTTTAAAAGTATTTTCCTGGATGGCCACGGCGCCAAGAGGCGCCTCGCCATGACGGCTTGGGTATCCTATGCAACAACGCCCCGTTTTCACGGGAATGACACCGAAGATGTTTTATATTACGTAACAACATCAATATTACTAATTTCTTCTATTACCTAAAAATCTAAGCAAATATAGGAACAGATTAATAAAATCTAAATAGAGATTGAACGCTGCCATAATGGATAGTTTCTGTCCAAGTTCATCATTGCCGGCCGTATAATACATGGATTTAATTTTCTGCGTATCCCAAGCAATTAATCCCATAAATACCACGACGCCGACGATAGAAGTAGCAAAACTTATTGCCGAGCTTTGTAAAAACATATTCACTAATGATACAAGAATAAGTCCTATAAGTCCCATAGCGAAAAAAGACCCGATCGATGTTAAATCTTTATTCGTATTGTAACCGTATAGACTCATTCCACCAAAGACGGAAGCGCAAATAAAGAAAGTACGCGCTATTGATTCGCCCGTATATATAAGGCTTAAGTAAGAAAGTGACATACCGGTTAGAGCGGCATAAACCCAAAACAGCGTTTGCGCCGTTTGTAGACTCATCTTGCCGAAACCCATAAAAAAGTATAAAGCAATGCCTAAAGGGGCAAACATTATGACGGTGCCGAAACCGGTTTGAAACATCAAATTAGCAAGAGGCTCATATGAAACGGTAGCAATCGCCGTTACTCCTGTTAACAAAAGTGCTAAAGCCATGTAGTTATAAACTTTCAACATGTATTTTCTAAGCCCTTCATCGAAAGACTTATTTTTTGATGAAACCGTAAAAGTTTTCGTGTAATCTAACATAAACAAACCTACTTAAAAAATTAAGTTATTATTTCCAATATTATAATCTTTCAAAGTCTCTTTTTCAAGTAATAATTAATCTAATTTGATTTTATGTTAAAAATTGTTTACAGGGGAAAAAGATGTAGTTATTTTAATATAGCTTAAACACCGTCATTGCGAGGAGGGGTGTTGCGTGGATACCCCAAACGTCATTGCGAGCGACTGAAAGGAGCGCGGCAATCTAGAAAATAATAAATTTCATAGTATTTTTTGCTAGATTGCCACGTCGGGACTACGTCCCTCCTCGCAATGACGGGGGATTTCGATCCACGCAACAATGCCTCTTCGCAATGACGATTTTAGTATCCACGTAACAATGCTTTGCGAGGAGGGGGAGATAGATGCCTCTGTGGTGGAACGGTAGACACGGTAGACTCAAAATCTACTGCCCTAAAGGCGTGCTGGTTCAAGTCCGGTCAGAGGCACCGCTTTTTAAACGAATTTAGAGTTAAGTCGTTATCCGGTGACAAATAAATTTTATAGTAGGATTATTATCGGCAAAAGGTTAATAATTAAATAAAATGTTCTTGTGTAACCCTCTATATTTCGTATATAGATAATATTAAAGTATAAACTTAAAACTTCTTATGAAATTAATAAAATTACTGAGTATTCTTTTAATTATCGGTTTTTCCTTAAGTGGCTGTAAAAGCAAAAAAACGGATAACGATTTAGTAACTCCGGTCGAAGAGCTTTACAACGGCGGTGTTGCTTTATTGCAAAAACAAAAATATCTAAAAGCTTCCGAGGAATTCGGTAAGGTTTTTTATCAGCATCCGGGTAACGAATTTACTCCTAGGGCCGAGTTAATGCAAGCCTATTCCTTGTTTTTAGCTTCTCAATATGATGAAGCGATTGATGTGCTGGATGTTTTTATTACTCTGCATCCGGCTAACGAAGATATTGCTTATGCCTATTACCTTAAGGCATTATCATATTATATGCTAATCTCGAACGTGAATCTTGATCAATCAAGAACTTTCTTAGCTAAAAGAAGTTTTGAGGACGTAATTTTAAAATTCCCTAAAACCAAATATGCTATTGATGCGTCTTTAAAAATTGATTTAGTAAACGATCATTTAGCAGGCAAGGAAATAGCCGTCGGGCGTTATTACCTAAATGAAAAAAACCCGATAGCGGCGATTAATAGATTTCAGCAAGTCGTCGATAATTATCAAACTACGTCTCATACTGCGGAAGCGCTTTATCGCCTCGTTGAAAGTTATATAATGCTTGGATTACCTGATGAAGCTAAAAAATATGCTTCGGTACTTGGATATAATTATCCGAATAGTCAGTGGTATTCTTACGCCTATAAATTAATTAAAGGTTCTTTAGGCGGGTAAATCATGCTGGATAGTCTTTCAGTTAAAAATTTTATTCTGATAGACCAGCTAGATATTGAGTTTAAAAAAGGTTTATGTGTTATTACCGGCGAAACAGGTGCAGGTAAATCTATTTTACTCGATGCTATTTTATTTTGTTTGGGTTACTCTTCCGGTAATGTAATAAAGCACGGTAAAGATTACGCTATTGTTAACTTAGTTTTTTCTTTAAATGAAGAAGTAAAAAACTTTTTGACACAAGCATTTATTAAATATGATGACATACTACTTATTAAATGCACACAAACCCCGAATAATCGAAAAATTTTTTTCATTAATGACCAAGTAGTTAACAAAACTACTATGCAACAATTAGCGGATCATTTACTAGAGCTTCACGGACAAAATAATAATACTTCTCTGTTAGACCTATCTACCCATCTAGATATCTTAGATAATTACGGCGGGCTTTTAGCAGCACGTTTAGAGCTTGCTAAATGTTTTTATGATTGGCAAAATATCCTCAAAGAAATTGCTAAAATCACCGCGGAAAAAAATTCTATAGATCAAGAAATCGACTATTTAACTTTTGTAATTGAAGAATTAACAAAGCTTGATGTGATAATCGGCGAAGAAGAAAAGCTGGTAAATATCAGGAAAAATTTACAAAATCGTGATAAAGAATTGCAGTTAATTAAAGATATTTCCGAGCAAATTAATAATCCTGAAATAAACGGTGCAATTAACAAGGCGGAGAGATTGCTTGCGCGCTCTACTGCTCAAAACGAAAAATTTGTAAATATTGCGACAGATTTAGAAGAGGCTTATAATAATTTAGAAGAAGCTAGGGAAAAATTAGCCGCCATTGCCGATAATTTTAATCAAAATGAACATAATCTTGACGAAATAGAAGAAAGATTATTTTTAATAAAGGCAGCTGCCCGCAAATATAATGTTCGTCCTGATGAAATAGGAGCATTTTTAGATAAATCACTAGGACAATTAAATATATTGAAAAATAAAGTAGCAAGTGCCGAAGAATTAAATACAAAACAGTTTGCTAAGCAAGCAGAATATTATAATATAGCGCAAAATATATCGGTTAAACGCCGCTTTGCTGCTGAAAGTCTTGAAAAAATAGTACAAAAAGAGCTGGGGCAGCTTAAAATGAAAAAAGCAATTTTTAAGATAGATATAGCTACCAAAAGTGATCCGACGGCTACGGGGCTTGATAATATTAGTTTTATGGCGTCTACTAATCCCGGGATGAGTATTGCGCCGATTAATAAAATTGCTTCCGGCGGAGAATTATCAAGATTTATGTTGGCTTTGAAAACATCTTTATTTGATAAGCAAATAAAATCCACTATTATATTTGATGAAATAGATGCAGGAATCGGCGGAGAAGTTGCCGATAAAGTCGGAGAACGGCTAAAAAATTTGGGATCGATCGCGCAAGTTATAGTTATAACTCATCAGCCGCAAATAGCCGGTAAAGCCGATCATCATATTATGGTTAACAAATTACAATTAGAAGAAAGGACGGAAGTTACGGTAAAAATTTTGAATATTTTAGAAAGACAAAGAGAGCTGGCGCGCATGATCTCCGGACAGTCTATTACGGATGCTAGTTTGATGGCGGCGAAGGAATTAATGTAAGAAATATTGTTGAGTAGTGGTATTGTGGAGGCGTTGTTGCGCGGGTCAAAAACTCTACGTCATTGCGAAGAGGGACGGTCGTTGTTGCATGGCTCAAATTTTTGCAAAGTGTTCGGTGTCATGCCGTGGCTTGACCCACTACTGTACGAACGTTGAAAAAGGCTGTGTCATGCCGTGACTTGATCACGGCATCCAGGAAAATAAAGCCATATTAGACTTATTTTAGAATCTTTTTATGATATTATAAGCTGGATTCCGTGGTCGTAGCCACGGAATGACAGAATTTTTACCTCTTTATTTAAACGTTCGTACAGTAGTGGGCTTGACCACGGCATCCGGTCTTTTTATTAAGGCTTTTTCTGGATACCGTGGTCAAAGCCGCGGTATGACAATTTTAAGCGATTTTAACCATCCACGCGAAGCATTGCCTCCTCGCAATGACGATTCCGGTAGCCATGCAACAACGCTTACAGCTTCTCGCAATGATAATTCCGATATTCACGTAATAATATCGGAATAACGTTTCAAATTAACAGAGTATCATTTATGAATAATTATACAAAACTAGAAAATGAATTTTTAAAAATTTCACATATTAATAATGCGCTTGATATACTTTATTGGGATATATCGACCAATATGACTGTCGGGTCGGCAGAAAGTCGTACTAATGAAATAGTAACTTTAACTTCGTTAGTACATGGGATGTTAAAATCTAATGAGCTAAATGACTTAGTCGGTAGAGCTAAAGAAGAAATAAAGGAGCTGAATAATTGGCAAATAGCCAATATTAGAGAGATGGAAAGGAATATATTAGATGCAAATTGCATTGATGATGAATTACAGAAGAAAATTGTTGCAGTTACTACCGAATGTGAATTAGTTTGGCGAAAAGCGCGAGCAAATAATGATTATAATCTGTTTAAACCGCATTTGCAAAAAGTGCTTAATTATACGAAGGAACTAGCTAAAGCGCGGGCTAGCACATTTAATTGCGGGGTGTATGATGCTCTAATTGATATGTACGATCCTAATAGGAAAAGTGCAGAGATTAGAGAAGTTTATAAGATACTAAAGAAAAATATTCCGGAATTGATAGGCAAAGCCTTAGAAAAACAGAAAAGTGAAGAAATAATAGTAAGCAGTAATAAAGTAAGCGCGGATATACAAAAAAATATAGGAAAGCGTATTATGGAAATAATGCAGTTTGACCTTACTAAAGGGCGGCTTGATGAATCATTACATCCTTTTTGCGGCGGCACTTCGGATGATGTGCGGCTAACAACTAGATATGACGAGAATAATTTTATTTCCGGATTAATGGGGATTATCCACGAAACGGGACATGGTTTATATGAGCAGAATTTACCGAGTCTGTATAAAAATCAACCGGTAGGAACGGCAAAAGGTATGGCTTTTCATGAAAGCCAATCTTTATTTATGGAAATGCAAGTAGGAAGGTCAAAAGAATTTATAGAATTTTTGGCTAAAATTTTAAGGGATGAATTCGCTTTTAAAGGCGCGGAATTTTCCGCCGATAATCTTTATAAAAAAGTAACAAGGGTTAAACCGGATTTTATAAGAGTCGATGCCGATGAAGTCACTTACCCGATGCATGTAATATTAAGATTTGAGCTTGAGGAATTGCTTATTGAAGGTGATTTAAATCTTGATGAATTACCTAAGTTTTGGGATACTAAAATGCAAGAATATTTAAATATTAAACCGGAAACGGTTAGTAAAGGTTGCCTGCAAGATATACATTGGTCGAACGGCAGTTTCGGTTATTTTCCTGCTTATACTAACGGGGCAATTATCGCTTCGATGTTAATGAAAAAAGCACAGGAAACGCATGATAATATTAAGCAAGATATTTTAAAGGGCGAATTTAGTAATTTAAATAAATTCTTAAATAGTAATATTAGAAATTTCGGTTCGTTAAAAAATTCTAATGATTTATTAAAAGATGCCACGGGCGAAGAAAAAATTAATCCCGACATATATATAAAATATTTGGAAAAAAAGTATTTGTAACGTTGTCATACCGTGGCTTGACCGGTGTTGTTACATGGCTACCGGAATCGTCATTGCGAGCGGCCGGAAGCCTTGTTGCATGGCTCGAATTTTCGATGTCATTCCCGCGAAAGCGGGAATGACATAAGAGTATAGGGAATGACACCGAACACGCTTTAATCTATCCACACAACAATGCCATCAAAAAAATAAAAACCTAAAAAGGAAAAATTTCAGAAATATGACATCATTAAAATACAAGCGGGTTTTGCTTAAAGTTTCAGGCGAGGCCTTGATGGGAGAAAAACAATTCGGTCATGAATATAGTGTAATAAGAAAAATTGCCGAAGATATAAAAGAGGTTATTGACCTAGGCGTAGAAGTTTGTATTGTAGTCGGCGGCGGCAATATTTATCGCGGTATTAATGCCGCTTTTGTCGGGATGGAAAGAGCCTCGGCCGATTATATCGGGATGCTTGGGACGGTCATTAATGCCTTGACTCTACAAAACATCATGGAAAGCCTCAATATATACACTAGAGTATTATCGGCAATTCCCATGATGAGTGTATGCGAGCCGTATATTCGCCGTCGGGCAAAAAGGCATATGGAAAAAGGGCGAGTAGTAATTTTTGCCGGCGGTACCGGTAATCCGTTTTGCACAACCGATAGCGCGGCAGTGCTTCGGGCAATCGAAATGAATTGCGATATTTTAATGAAAGCAACGCAAGTTGACGGTGTATATGATTCCGATCCGAAGAAAAACCCCGCGGCTAAAAAATATTTCACTATTAGCTATAAAGATGTTATAACTAATAACCTACAAGTTATGGATATGGCAGCCATTGCGGTTGCTAGAGAGAATAAGTTACCTATAAAAGTATTTTCTATAAAAGAACAAGGAAATTTTGCTAAAGTAATACAGGGCTTAGGTGAGTATACGACAATAGAGGAAATATAATATACTACTCGTGAATGAAGGATTTGAGGACTGTCACCCCGTGGTCAAGCCACGGTATGACAACTTTTCATTTACAAGCAGTATACCAAATCAGAATTAAATATACGGATAAAATATTATGGATAAAGCAACTCTGAAGAAAGATTTACAAGAACGAATGGAAAAAGCTTTAAAAGTTTTAGACCATGAACTTAAAGGCTTACGTACCGGTAGAGCTTCGGTTAACTTACTCGATAGCGTAGTAGTGGAAGCTTACGGCGATAGGATGCCATTATCTCAAATATCAAGCTTGTCAACACCTGATGCAAGGACAATTGTCGTGCAAGTTTGGGATAAAGAAATGGTAAAGTCCGTAGAGAAAGCAATTACCGAGGCAAATCTCGGTTTAACTCCTGCCGCCGACGGTCAGTTAATTAGGTTAGCTATTCCGAGTTTAACGGAAGAGCGCCGTAAAGAGCTGGCAAAGCTTGCTCATAA
Source organism: Rickettsia endosymbiont of Ceutorhynchus obstrictus (assembly GCF_964026565.1). Lineage (NCBI taxonomy): Bacteria > Pseudomonadati > Pseudomonadota > Alphaproteobacteria > Rickettsiales > Rickettsiaceae > Rickettsia > Rickettsia endosymbiont of Ceutorhynchus obstrictus. The sequence continues at coordinate 1,502,678 of NZ_OZ032162.1, read as the reverse complement.
ATATGGCGAAAATACTAAAATTTCTTTGCGTAATATCAGAAGAGACGGGAATGAAGAATTAAAGAAATTGGAAAAAGATAATATCATTGCTAAAGACGAACATCATAATTTATCTGAAGAAGTACAGAAATTAACTGATGAATTTAGTAATAAGGTAGATTCTGCAGTGAAACAAAAAGAGCAAGAAATATTGACTGTTTGATGCTCGATGTCATTCCTGCGAAGGCATTGTTGCATGGCTCTTGAAAAGCACTAAGTTGTCATACCGGGGCTTGTCCCCGGTATCCAGAAAAAAACTTAGTAAAAGACTGGATACCGTGGTCAAGCCCACTACTGTACGAACGTTTAAATAAAGAGGTAAAAATTCTGTCATTCCGTGGCTACGACCACGGAATCCAGCTTATAATATCATAAAAAGACTCTAAAATAAGTCTAATATGGCTTTATTTTCCTGGATGCCGTGGTCAAGCCACGGCATGACACAGCCTTTTTTCAACGTTCGTACAGTAGTGGGTCAAGCCACGGTATGACACCGAGTGCTTTGAAACATTCGATCCATGCAACAAAGCCCCGCTTTCACGGGAATGACATAAATTGAATCTATACTGACAAAATAAAATGACAAAATTAGTTAGAGATTTAATTCCAGAAATTATCTTAAAATCAGGCAGAATACCGGTTACTCATATTGCTGAATCAGGTGAGTATAAAGAATTATTAAAAAATAAACTACTAGAAGAAGTAGAAGAATTTTTACAAGATGAGTATATGGAAGAAGTTGCTGATATATTAGAAGTACTTGAAACAATCTGTAATATTAATGACTATAAACTAAAAGATATATTAAAAATTAAAAAACAAAAAAAGAAAGTTAATGGTGGTTTTGATAATAAGATAGTTTTAGAAAAAATAACTAATTAGCTTTTATGCCTTAATGAAATAAAGGAGTCATGCAATAAAGCCAGCTACGGGATATTGTATCACTGGCTGTATCCCGGATATAGCTCACAAGTCGCGGTATGACATACTATAAATTATGCTGATAAAACCACTACCACTCAAAATAATAAAATTATGATCACACAAGAAGAAGTGCAAAAAATAGCGAAGCTAGCAAGGCTAAAATGTGAAGGAGAAAAAATAGTCGAATTTACGGATCAGTTAAGTAAAATTATGGATATGATTGATATCTTAAATGAAATTGATTGCGAAGATGCTAAACCTTTAACCTCGGTTTGCGATATGACTGCTAGAACCAGAAAAGATGAAGTAACCTCTGCAGATATTTTAGATGAGTTATTTAATAATGTCCCAGGAGAGCAAGCGGAGCTTGCTCGTGAAGTAAAATATTTTATTGTTCCAAAAGTCGTTGAGTAAATTATGTCAGAACTAACTAAATTAACCGTAGCAAATGCTTTAAAAGGTTTAAAAAATAAAGAATTTTCAAGTCAAGAATTAGTTAATTCTCATATCAAGCAGATAGAAAAGCATAAAAATTTAAATGCTTATGTTACCGAAACTTTTGATATAGCTTTGCAGTCTGCTAAAATCGCCGATCAAAATTACGGTAAAAATGAAGCAAGACCGCTTGAAGGGATACCGATTGCCGTAAAAGACCTTTTTTGTACTAAAGGTGTACGAACTACTGCTTGCTCTAAAATTCTTAGTAATTTTATACCTAATTATGAATCTACCGTTACGAAAAATATTTTTGATAAAGGCGGGATTATGCTCGGCAAAACCAATATGGACGAGTTTGCTATGGGTTCCGCCAATATTAATAGTTATTTCGGTAATGTTATTAGCCCCTGGAAAGCTAAAGGCGATAATGCCGATTTAGTACCGGGGGGATCATCAGGCGGATCGGCTGCGGCAGTGAGCGCATTCTTAACTATGGCGGCTTTGGGTAGCGATACGGGCGGGTCGGTACGTCAACCTGCTAGTTTTACGGGTCTTGTGGGCTTTAAGCCGACTTACGGGCGTTGCTCAAGATACGGTATGGTTTCTTTTGCCAGCTCTCTTGATCAAGCCGGTATTCTTACCAGAAGCGTTGAAGATAGTGCTTTGATGCTTGAGGCAATGATGGAATTTGACGAGAAAGATTCAACTTCAATTCAAGCTGAAGTGCCAAAGTTAATTCCTGCTTGCGGTGCTTCTATCAAAAACATGAAAATAGGCGTGCCTTTGAATCTTACGGAAGATAATATAATAGAGCCGGATATTATGAAAATGTGGCATAATGCAATTGACTTATTAAAAAGTGAAGGTGCCGAAATTGTTGATATTTCTCTGCCGTACGCTAAATATGCCGTTGCCGTTTATTATGTAATAGCACCCGCCGAAGCTTCTTCAAATTTGGCAAGATATGACGGCGTTAGATATGGTTTTAGAGTTTCCGAGCAAAACATGACTCTTGATCAAATGTATGAGATGACTAGAACAGCCGGCTTCGGCGATGAGGTAAAACGCCGTATTATGATTGGGACATATGTATTGTCCTCGGCTTTTATGGATGCTTATTACTTAAAAGCTCAAAAAGTGCGCAGGTTAGTTCTTAATGATTTTAAAAATGCTTTTATGGATGTTGACGCTATTTTGTTACCTTCTACACCGACAGAGGCCTTTAAAATCGGTGAAAAACAAGATAACCCTACCACTATGTATATAAATGACTTATTTACCATCCCTGCAAGCCTTGCCGGATTGCCGTGTGTTTCTGTTCCGGCTGCTTTATCGAGTAGAGGGCTGCCTCTAGGTATGCAAATAGTCGGTAAACATCTTGATGAATATAATGTTTTAAAAGTAGCTGCTGCCATTGAAAAAGGCATGAAAAATATCAATTTTACACCGGAAGGTTTCTAATTATGGCATATATTAAACCTCTTCCCAAACTCGCTTATTCTCAGGAATTTGAAGGAGATACTTCACCTCAAACCGCAGCGTACTTTAATGTACGTGAGGATTCGAGTCTAGGTGCGACGTACAAATTACCAGAAGAAGTAGAGTTTCGTAAGAGGTTTATTAAAGGTAACACAGGTAAATGGGAATATGTAATCGGGCTTGAAATTCATGCTCAAATTTCTTCAGAGTCAAAACTTTTTTCCGGTAGCTCAACAAAATTTGCGGCAGCTCCTAATTCACAAGTTTCTTTTATTGATGCCGCAATGCCCGGCATGCTACCGGTATTAAATGAATATTGTGTGCATCAAGCAATTAAAACCGGTCTTGGGTTAAAAGCTCGTGTTAACCGTTATTCGGTATTTGATCGGAAAAATTATTTTTATGCCGATTTACCGCAAGGCTATCAAATTTCACAATTTTATTATCCGATAGTGCAGGAAGGCAGCCTAGATATTATAACGGAAGAAGCAGGGCTTAAAACTGTTCGGATTAATCGTTTGCATTTGGAGCAAGATGCCGGTAAATCAATGCATGATCAATCGCCTTATTATAGTTTTATTGATTTAAACAGGGCAGGGATCGGCTTAATGGAGATAGTAACCGAACCGGATTTATCATCGCCTGATGAGGCAGCTGAGTTTGTTAAAAAACTTAGAAATTTACTACGTTATATAGGTAGCTGCGACGGCGATATGGAGAAAGGTTCCATGCGCTGTGATGCTAATATATCGGTAAGGCGCAGCGGCGAGCCACTTGGGACAAGATGCGAGATTAAAAATATCAATTCAATTCGTAATATTATCAAAGCTATTGAGTTTGAAGCGGCAAGGCAAGTAAAGCTAATTGAAGGCGGTGAGAGCGTAATTCAAGAAACACGTTTATTTAACGCCGATAGCGGTGAGACAAGAACAATGCGATTAAAAGAAGAGTCGCATGATTACAGATATTTCCCCGATCCTGATTTGTTACCGGTTATTATATCGCAAGAATTAATAGATAAATTAGCTGCCGACTTACCGGAGCTTCCGGATCAGAAAATTGAGAAATATATCAACAAGTTCGGTTTAAGCAAATATGATGCCGAAGTAATCGTTGCCGATGAGTCGGTCGCTAATTATTTTGAGATAGCTGCCAATTTATGTAGCCCTAAGATTCTTGCTAATTGGTTGACGAGTGAATTATTTGGGCAGTTAAATAAAGCATCGATTAGTATCAATGAATGTAAAATTATGCCGGAAAATTTTGCTAAATTAATTAAGCTAATAGAAGATGACGTTATTTCCGGAAAAATCGCCAAAACGGTTTTTGAAGTTATGTTTGCAAGCGGGCAGGCGGCAGAAAAAATAATAGAAGAGCAAGGCTTAGTACAAGTATCGGATGCAAATATACTTACTTCTATAATAGATGAAATATTAGCTGACAATATGGACTCTGTTGAATCATATAGAAGCGGTAAAGATAAATTACTCGGTTTCTTTGTCGGTCAAGTGATGAAAAAAACAGAAGGAAAAGCAAATCCGTCACTGGTGAATCAGTTGTTGAAAGAGAAATTAAAAGGGCGAAGCTAGCGTAATTATTTAGGATATCATTCCCGCGTGGCACAGGCGTTGTTGCGGCTACCGGAATCGTCATTGCGAGCGACTGGAAGCCTTGTTGCGTGGCTCGAAAATTGCTATATTTTGGGTATTCTTTAAAAGTACCGCGATGTCATGCCGTGGCTTGACCACGGCATCCAGTCAGGCTTTTTAATTTTTTCTGGATACGGTGGTCAAGCCCACTACTGTACGAACGTTGAAAAAAGGCTGTGTCATGCCGTGACTTGATCACGGCATCCAGGAAAATAAAGCCATATTAGACTTATTTTAGAATCTTTTTATGATATTATAAGCTGGATTCCGTGGTCGTAGCCACGGAATGACAGAATTTTTACCTCTTTATTTAAACGTTCGTACACTAGTGGGTCAAGACACGGTATGACAATTTTAAGCGATTTTAACCATCCATGCAACAACGCCGCGACTGGAAGCCTTGTTGCGTGGCTCGAAAAAAGTGCGGTATGTCATTCCCGCGTAGGCGGGAATCCAGAAAAAACACTTTTAAGTCATCCTGAATTTATTTCAGGATATCTTTTAATAGATGCTGAAACAAGTTCAGCATGACATAAGCAAGGCTGGGTTCTCGTTTTCACGGGAATGACATCGAAAATTCGAGCCACGCAACAACGCCGCGACTGGAAAGAGCGCGGCAATCTAGAAAATAATAAGTTTCATAACATTTTTTTCTATTTTTTCCTGGATTGCCACGTCGGCACTTTGTGCCTCCTCGCAATGACGATCTCTTAAGTTGACACTCATGCGCCTTCGCAGGAATGACAATTTTTTTACAACTACTTAACCTCCTGGGCGGTTGGTTTACATAAAAATCTACCTAAGCAAAGGAATGAATACAACCCGCTTAGACCGATAAGGATATAAAGTATTTTTGTAACGCCGGTCATTGAGCCGAGTAAATACGTTACTAAATTAAAATCAAAGATACCGATAAGCCCCCAATTTATTGCTCCTATTGAAGATAGTAAGCTTGCAATGGAAGTAACAGGGGCGCAAGAAGTATTTATTAACATATTCTAACCTCTTATTGAATGATTATTATTTAATAATCATTTCCTATTTTGTAATTAAAGTCTATTTAATTCTTAATTAAATTATAAATTATTATTTTAAATCAGGGTTAAAATGAGAGAAATTATATATTATATGGAATTTTTATATCCGAGGCGTGAATAGGAAAATCTTTTATATTTCTAGTGATTAATAAACTATTATTATACTTAGCGGTTGCCCATATTATAGCATCAGGTAACTTAATTTTATATTCTTTTCTAATAGCTACGGCAATTTCTGCAATTTCTTCATTTAAACTAATTACGGTAAAATTATCTAGAAATTTCTTTGTAATTTCTTCCGTATCTTCTGATGTACCGACTAGTATTTCCATTTTAGTGATTATACTGATTTGTGGATTTTTATATTGCTTGAGTTCATTACTTGCGGGTAATTTACCTAGCAAATAATCTATTAATATATTAGTATCAAATACTGCTTTCATTTTTTCCATTCCTCTCGTAATTTAGATTGATATGTTAAACTGTCTAATTTCTTATCTTTCCAAATACCAAAGGCAGATTCATAACTTTTTTTGCTTTCGGTATAATCAGTAATATAATTGGTTACGGCTTGCCTTACAATTTGTGCTCTTGATATTTTCTTTTTTTGAGATAATTGATCTAAAATTTTAATTTGTGTATCAGGAATGTCAATAATAGTTCGCATAGTAAGCCTCCTTATGTATGTTATCATTATCTGATATAACATAACGTTTTTTTTTACAAAAGTAAATGGTTTAAAAAATAAAAAATTATGAGTAAATACCGACGTAATAATGCCACTAAAAGTAGAATATGCTTATTTATAATATAATTGTAAGTTTTTTTTGAAAATCAAGTTGACTTATGCAAATATTTAGCTAAAATCACGGCCGGAATAGTTGAAAAGCTGTTCCAGGGTGCAACAGGCTTTGTTGCATGGATCGAAAATTGCTATATTTTGGGTATTCTTTAAAAGTACCGCGATGTCATGCCGTGGCTTGACCACGGCATCCAGTCAGGCTTTTTAATTTTTTCTGGATACCGTGGTCAAGCCACGGTATGACAAGTTTTAAGCGATTTTAACCATCCATGCAACAACGTCGGTGCAACAACGTCGCGACCGGAAGGAGTACGGCAATCTAGAAAATAATAATTTCCATAGCATTTTTTGCTATTTTTTCTTAGATTGCCACGGAGATAGCTAGCATCTCCTCGCAATGACGGGGTAAGATCGAGCCATGCAACAACGCCGCTTGGAGTTAAAGCATGACTTATAGCTATGAGAGGTATCACGGAAAGATAAAAATATAGCAGTGTATAAGTTATTGATTTTTGTAAATTCTTTGTGCATGGTGCCGGATATCGGATTTGAACTGATGACCTACCGCTTACAAGGCGGTTGCTCTACCACTGAGCTAATCCGGCATGAATATCTACAGTTTTGTAGAAGGATATGACAAGAGAAAAACTTGTCATTGTGAAGGGGTGTTGCGTGGATATCGGAATCGTCATTGCGAGGAGGGACGTAGTCCCGACGTGGCAATCTAATATTCGTCATGCTGAACTCGTTTCAGCATCTTTGTAATAGATCCTGAAATAAATTCAGGATGACTTTTTTCCTAGATTGCCGCGCTCCCTTTGGTCGCTCGCAATGACGTTTGGGGTATCCATGCAACAAAGCTAGGGGTATTCGTGGATACCGGAATCGTCATTGCGAGGCGGGGACGTAGTGCCGCCGCGGCAATCTAATATTCGTCATGCTGAACTCGTTTCAGCATCTTTGTAATAGATCCTGAAATAAATTCAGGATGACTATTTTTCCTGGATTGCCGCTCTAGACTTCGTCCCTCCGGCGTTGTTGCATGGCTCGAATTTTTGATGTCATTCCCGCGAAAGCGGGAATGGCATACTGCTGCTTTTATCGAGCCATGCAACAACGTCGTGACTGGAAGGAACACGGCAATCTAGAAAATAATAATTTCCATAGCATTTTTTGCTATTTTTTCTTAGATTGCCACGTCGATGCTACGCATCTCCTCGCAATGACGGGGTAAGATCGAGCCATGCAACAACGCGCTTCCCTTCTCGCAATGACGGGTTTTTGGTATTAATTTTTTGATCCAGGCGACAACGCCCATTGCCTACCGTAATTACGAGCTTTATTCCTTAAACTTACGCCTTCTTAGCTTCTTTTTTACTAGGTTTAGGCTTTTGAGCCTTTGCCTTAATTTCTATTTTTTTCTTAATTGAAGTAGGAAGAGCAACGCCGGCTTCTTCGATAAATCTAGCGACACGTTCGGTAGGCTGTGCGCCTGTACCTAACCAATATTCTATACGGTCTAACTTTAAAACTACACGGCTTGCATCTTCTTTTGCAAGCATCGGGTTATAAGTACCGACTTTTTCTAAAAAATTGCCGTCACGCGGTGCCGTTACATTAGCTACCACCACTCTATAATAAGGACGTTTTTTTGCTCCACCTCTAGCTAAACGGATTTTTACTGCCATATATACTCTAATAAATACTATTTTATTTTTTCTTCTTTGAAAACAACATGTTTTCTAACTACTTTATCATATTTACGAAAAGAAAGCTTTTCGGTTAGAGTTTTCGGGTTACGTTTTTTTACCCAAAAAACTCCGGTACCTGCGGTACTTACCAGCTTCACTAAAATATTTTTATTTTTTTTGGCCATTATTACAAACCTTAAATCAGGATATTATTTAAATATTATTCTAAAAAGAAGCAGAATAAAACTAAATCAGCAAATAGTCAAGTTATGTTTTGGGGTTAATGTATTTTTATGTAAAATTAAGGCCAGCGTACTTCCGGCGGTAGGGACATTAATATCGCCTCAACATTTCCGTCGGTCATTAAGCCGAATTTAGTTCCGCGATCATATAATAAATTAAATTCCACATATCTACCGCGTCTTATAAGCTGGTATTCTTTCTGCTCTAGCGACCAAGGCAAAAACATTTTTTTTCTGACAATTTCAGGATATACCGACAATAAAGCCTTGCCGACATCTTGGGTAAAAGAAAAATCATTATCGAAATTGCCGCTATTTAAATAATCAAAAAATATCCCGCCGATACCTCTTGCTTCTTTCCGATGCTTTAAGTAAAAATATTCATCGCATTGTTTTTTAAACTTAGGGTAATAATCTTTATCATGCCTATCGCAAGCCTCTTTAAAAGCTTGATGGAATTTTGCCGTCTCAAGCTTTTCAGGGTAAAAAGGCGTTAAATCCCCGCCGCCGCCAAACCAATGATTAGACGTTTCTATATAACGAGTATTAAAATGCATTGCCGGCACTAAAGGAGATTTAAGATGAGCAACAACGGAGATACCCGTAGCAAAAAACTCTCCGCTCTTTTCCGTTCCCGGGATTTGTTCTCGAAATTCCTTTGAGAACTCACCGAAAACAGTAGAAATATTAACCCCTACTTTTTCAAAAACTTCACCCTTCATGACGGACATAACCCCGCCGCCTCCGCCTGTTCTTTCCCAAGGCGATCGTATAAATTTAGCAGACTCTATATTTCCCCCCCTTGCATATTCTTGTTCAATTTTTTCAAATTCAGTGCATATTTGATTACGCAAATCTGTAAACCACTTGCTTGTTACTTCTCTATTTTGTAAGGTCATATATTTGTTATTTGAATTACGAATTATTGCATATCCTCGATGTCATTCCCGCGCAGGCGGGAATCCAGAAAAATTATAGTCATCCTGAATTTATTTCAGGATCTACTATAAGAGATGCTGAAACAAGTTCAGCATGACAAGCCTGGATTCCCGTTTTCACGGGAATGACATAGAACCCGCTTAACCTATCCACGCAACAACACCTCGCAGGAATGACATTGAATAGTGAGTAGTATCATCGAAGGTTTCGCCTAACGATATTCCTCATCAAATACATAATTATCAAAAATATACTCGCAATAATCATGATATAAAAAGCAGGGGCATAAAATAACTCCGTTTTTTCGACAAGCCATCGGGAAATAATCGGCGAAGTCCCGCCGAATATCGCCACCCCGAAATTATAACTAAAAGCAACGCCGGAAAATTTTTGTTCCGGCGTAAATAGCGAGATAACGAATATATAAGCCGTACCCGCTATTGTTCCGGCTAGCATACCGAGAACCGTAAGTGCGGCAATTTGTTGCCATAATTTTTCCGATGACATAAACAGCATGGTCGGTAAAATTAATATTAAAATAGCAATACTTGCAAGAACTAGCATCCTAAATTTACCGATAATGTCGGCAGTGCCACCGGCAAGCGGCATCGCCACCATCGCAACAAAAGAAGAGTAGGCTAAATACGATAAGGCTAGCGTATTGTCGTAATGCATAACGTTATGATAGAAAACATTTATATAGGTTTTCACTAAATACATAATGCTGCTAGCGATAGCTGCTACGCAAATAGTGATAAACATCGACTTCCAAGCAGTTCTTACCACGTTTGAAAAAGGGGCTTTTAGGACTTTTTTCTTCTTCTCCAGCATGATAAAAATCGGTGTTTCCGCTACGCGTAAACGTAAATAAAACCCTGCAAGTCCCATAAAACCGCCAAGCAGGAAAGCGAAGCGCCAAGCAAAATCGATATAAGAAAAATATCGCTCAATAATAATACCGATAAATGTTGCGATTAAAGTACCGGCGATATTAGAGCCATGGACTAAGCCGGCCGTAAAACCCGGTCTTAAATTTTGCCGATGTTCAAGGATGAAAATGGCCGCGCCGGTGCCTTCGCCGCTAATGCATAAACCTTGTATAAGGCGCATAATAATTAATGTTACCGGGGCGTAAACCCCTATACTCTCGTACGAGGGAATTAAGCCCATAATAAAGGTGGGGACTGTCATACCTAGCATCGAGATTATCAAAGCAATACGCCTGCCGTATCTATCGCCGATATAGCCAAAGACTATCCCCCCTATAGGTCTAGTTAAAAATCCGACGGCAAACACCCCAAGACTTAAGAGAATCCCGACAAATTCCGATTCTCCGGGAAAAAACACACGTCCAATAATCGGTGAAAAAACTGAATATACCGTAAAATCATAATATTCCAGTACATTACCTGAAATAGCAGATAAAAAAATGAATTTAGATTTATTCATTGAAGGTTTAGCGACCTATTTAGTTATATTAAACCATTATAGACAAATCGAACTATTTATAAAGTGTAAATTATAAATAGCCACTATTGTATTTTGATTAATAAAATTCTCAACTCCTCATATTATCCTTTCAATATTTAGTTTTTTTATTATTATTAACATTAATAAAATTACAAATATTTATATGTCATACAAATACCTAATTACCGGCACTTTAATTATTCTTATTGTGGGTTTATGTTTTCGTAATTATTTGCCTTCTCTTTCATTTTTTAATAATAAACCTCAACCGGTTATGAGCGAATACGAAAAAGAACTAGCAGCATATGACGAAGCAATAAAGCTAAATCCGAATGATGCTGAAGCATATTTTGATAAAGGTAAATTATTAAAAGAGTTAGGAGAATTTGAGCTTGCTATTGAAGCTTTTGATAAAGCAATACAGCTAGACCCGGATGAAGCAGATACATATTTTGAAAAAGCTAGCATTTTATATGTACTTGAAAAGCATCAGCTAGCTCTTAAAACTCTTGATAAAGCAATGGAATTAGATTCTGAGAATTTTGAAGCATATTACAATAAAGGACTAATTTTAAATCAGTTAAATAAGCATGATTTAGCTCTTGAGGCATTTGATAAAGTTATTGAGTTAAATCCTAATAATCCTAGAGGGTATTTTAAGCGAGCGATCACATTACAAGAATTAGGCAAATATGAGCGTGCCGTTGAATCATATAACAAAGTACTAGAATTAGCTCCTGATGATTTTGATGCTTATTATAATAAAGGAATTATTTTATTTGATTTAGAAAAATATGAATTAGCACTAGAGTCATTCAATAAAGCAATTAAATTAAATCCTAGTGATTTTAAGGCTTACAATAATAGAGGAGCAATATTGCTTGGGCTTGGCAGGTATGAATTAGCTCTTGAGTCATGCAATAAAGCAATTAAGCTAAATCCCGATTCTTCTTATGCTTATAATAATCGAGGTCGTGTATTAGAAGCACTAAATAAATACGATCTAGCCGTTGAATCCTATAATAAAGTACTAGAACTAAACCCAAATGACTCCGAAGCAAAAGCTCGAAAACAAGCGATATTAGATATGCAAAAAGCTAAATTATAATTACAAGGAAATATTTATATGCAGCAATTTAGTATTTATCAAACGACGCAGGAGTTGTTATTAAAAGCGATAATTCTTCTGGTAGAGAAATGTTACCACGGCAATCTTAAAAGTGTTGTTTTAGTAGCGGATAGCGAACAGCAAGAATTGTTGAATAAAACACTCTGGACATATTCGAGAAGGCAATTTATCCCGCACGGCAGCAAGCTTGACCCAATGCCTGAAAAGCAGCCGATATATATTACCGATGAGCTACAAAACCCTAATGACGCTAGCGTTTTATTAATTATTTCACCTAGTGATATAGAGAAAATTTTACAGGATAAAGAATATATTACCCGCTTTCAAAGAATAATTATAATTTATGACTTACCTGTTGATTTGCAAATCTTACTTTTATCGATCAATAAACTAACCGTTGCGGAAAAACTAATTGATTGCTATAAACAAAACCAAAACGGCTCGTGGGAGAAGGTGGATATTTAAATGCGTTACCGTCATGCCGTGACTTGATCACGGCATCCAGAAAAAACCTTAATAAAAAGACTGGATGCCGTGGTCAAGCCACGGTATGACAAAAGAAAAGGCTGGATTCTTGCCTTCGCAGGAATGACATACGGCACTTTTTTAGAGCCATGCAACAACGCCGGTCAAGCCCACTACTGTACGAACGTTTAAATAAAGAGGTAAAAATTCTGTCATTCCGTGGCTACGACCACGGAATCCAGCTTATAATATCATAAAAAGATTCAAAATAAGTCTAATATGGCTTTATTTTCCTGGATGCCGTGATCAAGTCACGGCATGACACAGCCTTTTTTCAACGTTCGTACAGTAGTGGGTCAAGCCACGGTATGACAAAAGAAAAGGCTGGATTCCTGCCTTCGCAGGAATGACATAGAACATAAATACCAAGTCAAACACATTAATATTTTATGAAAAAACTATCTTTTCAACAAATTATCCTAACTTTGCAAAATTATTGGCAGGATTACGGTTGTGCGATTTTGCAGCCCTATGATGCGCATGTCGGGGCGGGTACATTCCATCCAGCAACCGTGTTGCGTTCGTTGGGACCGAAGCCGTGGTTTGTGGTGTATGTGCAGCCCTCAAGGCGTCCCGGTGATAGTCGTTATGCAATGCACCCTAACAGAATGCAGCATTACTACCAGTTTCAAGTTATCTTAAAACCCTCGCCCGATAATATTCAAGAGCTATATTTAAAGAGCCTAGAGCAGTTGGGGATCGATTTAAGTAAACATGATATTCGCTTTGTTGAAGATGATTGGGAATCGCCGACTATCGGCGCGTCGGGTCTCGGTTGGGAAGTATGGTGTAACGGTATGGAAGTCTCGCAATTTACCTATATGCAGCAAGTAGGCGGAATTGAGTGCCGCCCGGTGGCAGGAGAAATTACTTACGGACTTGAGCGGCTAGCTCTTTATATTCAAGGCATTGATGAAGTAAAAAATCTTGACTGGAACGGTCAAACGGGCGAGAAAGCCTTAAAATACAGTGAAGTAGATTTTGAAGCGGAAAAGCAATTTTCAAAGTTTAATTTAGAGCTAGCCGATAGCGAGATGTTACTGCGGCACTTTGCTGATTGCGAAGAGCAATGCGTGGCATTAATTAAAGAGAATTTGCCGCTGCCGGCTTATGATTATTGCATGCAAGCAAGCCATTTATTTAATTTGTTAAATGCTCGCGGCGTAATTAGTGTCACCGAGCGCGCTTCGTACATTTTGAGGGTACGGAATTTGGCGAAATTATGTTGCAGTAAATGGCTGGATATGGAAGGAAATTAATATAACAATGTTTGTCATGCCGTGGCTTGACCCACTACTGTACGAACGTTTAAATAAAGAGGTAAAAATTCTGTCATTCCGTGGCTACGACCACGGAATCCAGCTTATAATATCATAAAAAGATTCTAAAATAAATCTAATATGGCTTTATTTTCCTGGATGCCGTGATCAAGTCACGGCATGACACAGCCTTTTTTCAACGTTCGTACAGTAGTGGGCTTGACCAGCGTTGTTGCATGGATCGAAAAATTAATAAAAATCCGTCATGGCGAAGCCACGAAGTGGCTGTGGCCATCCAGGCTATCCCGAATATATGAGGGATTTAATTAGAATACTAAACAAGTTTAGTATAAAAATATGTTTAACTGGATGGCCACGGCGCCAAAAGGCGCCTCGCCATGACGGTTTGGGTATCCATGCAACAACGCCGGCTTGACCACGGCATCCAGTCCTTTTTGGTGCCTTTTCTGGACCTAGTTGGCAAGCCAGCGTTGTTGCGTGGATACTAGAATCGTCATTGCGAGGAGGCACAAAGTGCCGACGCGGCAATCTAGGCTATCCCGAATGTAATGAGGGATTTAATTTAGAATGCTAAACAAGTTTAGCATGACAAAAAAAGCCTGGATTCCCGCCTTTAGCTAGAATGACATAGGGATGGCAGGAATGACATCGGTAGTACTTTTAATATTTCCTATAGGTAATATTATAAAATTTAGGAGTTGAGGGAATCAAAAATTAATATGAGTGCATTATTATTAGAGCTTTTTAGTGAAGAAATACCGGCTTTCATGCAAAGAACCGCTGAAGAAGCTTATTTAAATATCTTTACGAAAATTTTTGAAGAGCAGAAAATATTTGCCAAAATTCAAGTATTTTCGGGACCCAGAAGAATCACGGCGCATATTACCCATTTACCGAAATCTATTTTACCGCAGGAAATAGAGATTAAAGGTCCGGCGGTAGGGGCATCGGATGCAGCTATTCAAGGGTTTTGCAAGGCGCATAATACTAGTAAATTACAACTTTCTACTAAACTAATAAATAATCATCTATATTATTTTTTCATTAAAAAAATAGCGGAAAAGGATATTAAAGAAGTTTTACCGGAGATTATAGTTACAGCGATTAATAGATATAGTTGGGCGAAATCGATGTATTGGGGCGATTATAAAATAAAATGGATTCGCCCTTTGCGCAATATATTATGTATATTTGACGATGAAATACTACCTTTAAAATTCGGTCATTTAACGGCTAATAATGTTACTTACGCCCACAGGCTTAAGGGCAATAAGACGATAACGGTAAATAATTTTACCGAATATAAAAGTAAGCTTCTAGAAAATGACGTTATTTTAGAGAGATTAGAGCGGCAAGAAATAATTAAAGCCGGCTTAGCTGAAATGGCGAATCTATACTCAAATGATTTGGATAATTGGAACGTAAAACGAGAGGTGAGTGCGCGCAGCCTATACTTAATAGGTGAGTACACGAATCCCTCGAAGTTTTGCGGAGCCAATTCTTCAAAGGAGAAGAGTATACATAATCTAAACATAAAAGAAGATGAGCGTTTAATTGAAGAAGTCACGGGGCTAGCGGAATTTCCCGTTGTGATGATCGGCAGAGTACCGGAGAAATTCCTAAAATTACCGAAAGAAGTATTAATTTCTTCAATGCGAACTCATCAAAAATATTTTTGCTTATTTGATAATAAAGGAAATTTTGCGCCGTATTTTCTGTTTGTTTGTAACGGTAAATTTAGCGATTCTGAGTTAGTTGTTAAAGGTAACGAAAAAGTATTAGCGGCAAGGCTAGCCGATGCTTTATATTTTTATAAGCAAGATTTATCTCATACTTTGGAATCACAATTATCAAAACTTGAGCGGGTAACATTTCATGCCAAACTCGGTAATTTAAAGCAAAAGACAGAAAGGATCACCAAAATTTGTCATTATTTAGCTCCGGAAAATAAATTGCTGCGTTTGGCGGCTAAACTCTGCAAAAGTGATCTTGTTAGTGAAATGGTCGGAGAGTTCCCTGAGTTACAAGGGATTATGGGCTATTATTATGCAATACATGAAGGATTAGAGGAAGAAGTAGCCGTTGCAATTAGAGATCATTATAAACCGCAAGGCCCTTCGGATAATGTACCTACCGGCAACGCTGCTTTGCTGGCGATAGCCGATAAATTAGATAGTTTAGTCGGCTTAATGCTAGCAGGTGAAGCTCCTAGCGGTTCAGGTGATCCTTATGCATTAAGGCGTCAAGCGCTCGGTATAATTAGGATAATATTAGATAATAAATTGCAAATAAATATTATAGAGTTAATTAATTTTGCCGGTGCCTTATATAAAGATTTATTTGACGAGAATAATGATTTAATAAATTCTTTCTTTGAAGAGAGAGCTAAATTTTATTTCAAAAATCAATATGATATTTCATTAATTAATGCCGTTCTTGACTTAAAAGCTGAAGATAATTTAGTTACTACAAAGCTAAAGCTTGAGGCTTTACAAAAATTTTTATCGGGTGATGAAGGAACGCAATTATTAATCGCTTATAAAAGAGCTAGTAATATTTTAGGAGATAAAAAAATAAACGGCGAAATTAATACTGATATTTTTACTTCAAAATATGAAAGAGAATTATATAATTTGCTTAATGAAAATTCTAAGCAAATTGAAATTACTATTAGTGAAAAAGATTTTACGAAAGCTTTAAGTTTATTAAGTACACTACTTACGCCTATTGCCGATTTTTTCGATAACGTGCTTGTTAATGATGAAGACCGTAAAATTGCCGATAATCGTTTGTTATTATTGCAACTGGTACGTCAAACATTTCGTAAAGTAGCTAATTTTAATTGTTTATGATTAATAAAGCAGCGAAATTTATTAAATCGGGCGGAGTGGTTGCATTCCCGACCGAAACAGTTTACGGACTCGGCGCCGATGCTACGAATGAAGAGGCTTGCTTAAAAATCTTTCGGCTAAAAAACCGCCCTGCTATTAATCCGCTAATTGTTCATGTGGCAAGCTTAGAACATGCTAAAACTATCGGTGAGTTTAATGAAATTGCGAATCTGCTAGCAAATAAATTCTGGCCGGGAGCTTTATCTATCGTGGTGCCTTTAAAAGATACTGCCGATATAGCACCGGCAGTTACGGCCGGGCTTAAGACTGTAGCGCTGCGTATGCCCGCTTATCCTTTAGCTTTGGAACTAATAGAAAAAGTAGGAAGACCTATAGCGGCGCCGAGTGCTAACCCTTCTAGCTATATTAGTCCGACCAATGCACAGCATGTTAAAGAGCATTTTTCAGGTAACTCGGAGGTTTTTATATTAGCGCCGGAAGCCTATCAATCTGAGTATGGTTTGGAATCAACAATAATAGATACGACTTTAAAAGAGCCGATAATCCTTAGAGAGGGATTTATCACTACCGAATTGCTACAAACAATATTAGGGATGAAAATTGCTAAAGCTAATGCGGCAATGGAAGTTAAAGCTCCAGGGATGCTAGCTAAACATTACTCGCCTAAAGTACCGATTAGGTTAAATGCCGCAAATTTAGAAAATGGAGAAATAGGCTTAAATTTTGCCGATAGTAATTTACAAGGTGAATTTTCGTTGAATTTAAGCTTAAACGGCGATTTAGCGGAAGCGGCGGCAAATCTTTATGCGCATTTAAGAATGCTCGATAATTATGCTATAAACCATAATATAGTAAGAGTTGCTATTGCCCCGATCCCTTCCGTAAATATCGGTATCGCTATCAATGACCGATTAAAAAGAGCGGCGTTTTAACTTTGTTTCGCATGGATAGTAAAAGCATCTTCGATGTCATTCCCGTGCGGGCGGGGCATTGTTGCATGGCTAATAATTTACCGTATTATGGTTATTATAAGTATGATGTCATACCGTGGCTTGACACCGAATTGCTTTGCAAAAATATTGAGCCATGCAACAATGCTTCCAGTCGCTCGCAATGACGATTCCGGTAGCCATGCAACAATGCCCGCAGGCGGGAATGACATACTTTTTGAAGTAATTTTCGATCCATGAAAATATTATTTTAAGTAAGCGACTCTATTTTCTAATGCTAATTCATCATAATATTTTTCTATTAAAGCTTCCAAAATAGCGACTGTTTCAATATCCAAATCCCCTGAGAAATTGCTAGGGCGGAAATGCATTTGAAAAGAAATTATTACTTCTTGCGTTTGAGAATCCATTACGCCGGTGGGATTAAGCCCATAGCCGTATTTTATAAATTTTTCTTGAATAGCTTTTATATTAGAAATATCTATATGCGGCATTAGAGATTTAACCGTTTCTTCATCATACCAAGCACCTATATTGTTATCATAAAGTTGTTTCCAAGGAAATAAAGGACCGGGGTCTTCTTTTCTACCGGGTGCAATGTCGGAATGTCCTATAACGTTCGTTGGCGCAATATCATAATCACTAATAATTTGTTTACATAAGCTAATTACGCTGTTAATTTGCTCCGGAGGATAAGGATACCAAGTTTTGTAATCTTCTTTATCTAAAGTAAATCCTAAATTAACAATTTCAATACCGATAGAAGTATCGTTTATATTGTTACGCCCCTTCCACCGGCTAACTCCGGCATGCCAAGCTCTATCTTGTTCCTTTACTAGCCGGAATATATGATCCGAGTTTTGATCATTTACTAAATAATGGACGCTTACTTTCGGTCCTGTCAAGGATTCAATAGATTTTTTAAAATTTTCTTGGGTATAATGTAATACTAAAAATCTAACACGTCTGTCAAAAACAGTAGCTTTATAAGTAGTTTTATCAATTATCATTTTATTAACCTTTTTACCGTGTAGGATGGTCTTGTCACATGGCTCGAATTTTCGATGTCATTCCCGTGAAAACGGGAATCCAGAAAAAAGTACCACAAAGTCATCCTGAATTTATTTCAGGATCTACTAAAAAGATGCGCAAAACTTGTTCAGCATGACAAAGTAAAGCCTAGATTCCCGCTTTTAGCTAGAATGACATCAAAAATATTGAGCCATGCAACAACGCCGTGCAGGATTAGAAATGAATTTTTAATTTAGCCATTCCTTGATGGCTTTGATATTTTTTATGCAAACGGCAATTATACTCCATGAATATTGTAGTATTGCTTTTTTTAGCAACTATACCTGCTCCTATATTATAACCGATTTTCGGTTGTTTCGGTAAAGTAATAATGTCCTCTAAGCTCTTATCTTTCCATGTTATTGTAGCATTAACTGCTGTATTTTTGCTATTAAAATGCTTTTCGATAGAGCCGTGTAAAGTGGGTATTAAAATTATAGAGTCAGAAATGTTTTTCGGAGCAAATAATATTCTACCGCCGATAATTCCGGTCCATAATTGTTGCGATTTTCCGGCAACCGTTAAATGCTGAGTACCGATATCATGCTCCTTATAACTCCCGTCTTTTGTATGTCCGTATCTAAGCCCGATATGAGGTATAATATTTATACCTCTCTTGGCTTGGTGTCTATAATTTAGCAATGTTTCAAAGCTCAAACTAGTATTTCGATATTTTCCGGTGATATGATTACCGGAATAGATAATTTTGTTCTTAACATAGTTATGTAAAATAGTCGCTACTGCTTGTAGGGAAAAATTCTTTTTCAATTCTTTTAAGCCGTAAAGACTAAAAGCATGCCCGTCAATATTTACTTTATCACAATTCTTATTATATTTTAGATTAGAGCGCAGATTAGTATAAGCAATTCCGAGTAAATCATTATCGTTAAATTCAGTATCGGCACCTATAGTAACACCGGTAGTACGACCTTTATATCCAGGCATATCTTTCCATACCCCATGTTTATTAATATTGTATAAACCGCTAATCCATACGCCTTTTTCGATAGTTGTATCCTCATCACCGGCTGCAGCAGGGCCGGCGGAGAGAAAATACTTTACTCTCTCCAATATAGCAGGTTTATTAATAATATCTCGAATATAATTATATGCAGAATGAATTTTTGCTTTAATATTTTCTAGCCTATCTTCTTCTAAAATTATTTCTTCTGATTGATCAATTCCTGAAATTTTTTTACTTACTAAAACTTCTACTTCTAATGGCTCAAGGTTTTGAGATAATTGTTGATCATTATCTTTCTCTTTTTCATCATTAATGTTTTCCTCTTCTTTGATTATTGAATTGTCTAGCGATTGTTTACTTATGTCTGATTCATCATCGGTAAGAGCTTTTGAGGTATTATTTTCCTCATCGTTACTTTGTATTATTCCCGTAGTTGCAGCCTCTTCAGTGACTTCTTCTTGAGTTTGAGGTTGAGTAATAGCTTTAGCGTCAGCGTTTAGTTGTTCTTGTTCTAAAGCTTTAGCTTTTAGTGCTTCTTGTTGATTTTCATAATCTTTTTCTGCTTGTGCAAATAACTCCGGTACTAGTTCTAAGGCTTTTTCTTCTTCTAACGCTTTAGCGGCGGTGTCAGCTTCTAGTTTTTTTTGTTCTCTTGCTAATTTAATTTGTTGTTCTAAAGCTTCAGCGTCTATCCTTTCTTGCTCTAACCTTTGTTGTTCTAAAGCTATAGCGGCGGCGTCTGCTTCTAGTTTTTTTTGTTCTCTTGCTAATTTAGTTTGTTGTTCTAAAGCTTCAGCGTTTATCCTTTCTTGCTCTAACTTTTGTTGTTCTAAAACTTTAGCTTTTAGTGCTTCTTGTTGATTTTCATAATCTTTTTCTGCTTGTGCAAATAACTCCGGTACTAGTTCTAAGGCTTTTTCTTCTTCTAAAGCATCAGCTTGTGTTTTAATAGCTTTATCTAATAGTTTATTACCTGTTAATGGTTTTATGTCCTTAGCTAAGTTTTTTAAAAATTCTGTATCCTTTACTGTTTCAGCTATTATTTCATTATAAATCTTATGTATTTCGTCACCGAGTTCAGTCCTAGGCCCTATAAAATCCGGTGAGAGTGTAGATAACGCTTCTTCAAAGGTTTCCGTATTTACTTTTTCATCGAGTTTATCGAAGGGTTTCTTAGCATATATTTCTAGCACACTTTCTAATATTATATCGTTTAGTACTTTGCCGGCACCGTGCATCTTGATATTGAATTCAAAAGAAGTAGCATTTTTTGTGATACGTTCTGAGTATTTTTTCCCTGCGGATGAATTAAATTTATTAGGTGTTATAGGCGTCTTAGGAATTATTTTATTATTATTGGCTTTAAGTTTTAATGCTTTTTCTATCAAATCATCATTAATTCCGGCAGCTTTTAACTTTGGCTTATCTAGTTCTGAAGATGTCATCATTGACGGCGGGGGTGGAGGCGGAACAGCGCCGGCAGTCGGCAGCTTGTTTTGTTGTTGTGCGACTATATTTTCCTGACCTATTTCCGTCAAAGCTTTTATTAACCCCGCTACGGTCATGCGTTGAGATAATAGAGCTACGTCTTCTTGTGAAAAATTAGCTATAGAGGGTAATGCTAATTTATTATATTGCGGAAGAGTATTAGTTTGTTTATTTTCCTCGATAGTAACTACAACTGCTAAAAATTCTCTTAATATTTCATGTTTTTTAGATTCTTGTATTAACCTGATAAAATCAGCTGAATTTATATTATTGTCTGATGCAAATGCTTTAATAGCTTCAAGATTAATTGTTTTTATTATGTTAGTTCTTAAATTATTTATTTGCTCCTTGGAAACGGAAGCAATATTTTTTAGGTTTGTAATTATTTTGTCTTTATCAAGTAAAATATGCACTTTATTCATATTAGTTAACTTACTAGAATCATTAACTAATTCTTCTATAATGTCATTTAACTTTTGACTACCGAAAACGTTAGAGTTGTTAGCTATAAATCTTAATTGTTCTAATCTATCGTTATAACCTGCTAATTCTTGTTCTTTTTGTTCTTTTGTTTGTATCGTTAGAATAAAGTTTTTTTGGTTTTCGGATATTTTGCTAGACGGTAGCAGAAGGCGATCCATTGCCTTATCTGAGTCTTCTTGGAAAAGATTATTAAGTATTCTATCTTTACTTTTTTTAAAGCTTATAATTTGAGTAACGTATGGATCTTTTGAAAGTTCCTCATATATCTTTGTGGCTTTACTTTTAAGGTCCCTTCCCGCCTGACTATCCTGATTATCTTTGCTGAATAAATTAATAAGTGCTTCCTCTTTAAGTATATCTTTATATTTATCCGTTAATATTTGACGTATAGTGTTCGTTATATTTATTTCGGCTCCAATTTGTTGAGCATACAGTGTAGGAAGTTGTTTGTTAGATTCTGTTAAATATGTTTTGTACAATTCACCGTATTCTGTGGTTGGTTCAGTTATTTCCACAGTCTTATTTGCTTTTGTTGATAAAGGCTTTTGCTGTGTATTGTTACCTTGCTTTGCTAATTCTTCATGTAATTCATACAGTGCCGGATGGTTCTGTTCAAGATCATTAATATTAAGATTATGATTATTGTGAATAGGCGGCGGCGGTGCATTTGGCAGCGGCGGTGGAGTCGTACCTGTCCACGCTGCTTCTGTAAGTACCGGTTGTGAAGTAGATAAAAGTTTTTCCTTAATTTCTTTTGTTATAGTTTCGGGTGAAGATGAAATAATATTAATTGATTTTTCTAAAAAACTTGTATCAAAACCATTAATTAATGAAATTATTTCATTTTGATTTAAATCATTAGTTATTAAAGAATCGGCTTTAAGTTTTTTATTAATCTCTGCTATTACCTTTTGGGGTATATTTTCATATTTACCGTTTTTATAATATTTTTTCAATTTTTCTTTTATTTTATTTTTTCTTAATAAAAGCTTTTCAATTTCTTTTTTATTATTAATGCTTTTGAGTTGTGTTAATACTAATCGAACTCCCAAGCTAGGCCTTTGTGTTTCTAAAGTAATTAGATTCCTGTCTACATAATCCACAACTCGATCAAAAAATACATCCTTTTGTTCTTCGGAAGCATTTTGTATTATTGCGGCTAATATAGGTCTGTTTTCTTTATTAATAGGTTTTGTAAAATCCAAAATTCTTACATCTTTAAGATTATCGACAAATAATATTTGTTTTATATTTTGCTCATTTAGATCAGATAAAATTTTGTCAACTGCAGTTTTTTTTAGTTCTGAAGATAGTTTTGTATCTTCGGCATATTCTAAAGCAGTGATAGCCTCATTATTATTAAGGTATTCGTCAAACCTTTCGATATGCTCTTGTAATGTATATTGTTGATTAAGGTGTGTTAATAGGGGATTATTTGTCATTTCCTGATTATTTTTTAGCAGGTCGGAAACTGAGGCTCTTAAATTATATCCTTCTTGCTTAGGTGGGTCTTGTACTAATGAAAAGTCATTAGGAATAGTGGTAAATTTTTCTTCTGTAGGTGCTTTTTTTCCAAAAATTTTTCCAAGGAAGTTTTTTTTTGCTTTTGGCTTTTCGCTAGCTGTGGGCGGCTGTGTGTCTCTTTCTCGATTATTATTAAGATTATATGTAGAAGAGTTTGATCGAATTCCCCTTTTCTTCCGGGTAGTTTTTGAGTTGTGCGGCTTGAGATTAAGCAACCGGCTCTCAAGATCATCGTCGGATTGTGCAAATCCCTCATTCATTCCAAAAATTAGGGTGGTAATACTAACACAAATTAGTAAAAAATATTTAAATAAACTGAATTTATTTCGTAAATTTTTTTTCATGAACACTGCTATTATTTTTTTATAAACTAACTTTGAGAGAGCTAGCTACTTTTAGCAGACATTATAAGAAAAAATTAAGATCTATCAAGATCTCTTTTTAAAAAAATTAAAAAATATTAATACTTTTTAGTTATTGAGTGAGATTTAATGACCGGATATGATAAATTAAGATGTTTAAGGAAATTTAGATAATTTAAGCGGCAAAAATAATTATTTATAATGCCCTGCAAAATAAAGGAAAGAATTATCCATAGCTCGCGTTACTTATAATTTGTCTAAGTAAAATATAGTCTCTATAATGACAATAAATTAGTTCATAACAAAATCATGAAGCTTTACTTACATAACACTCTTACCCGCACTAAAGAAATTTTTCAGCCGATAGATAAGAATTTGATAAAAATGTATGTTTGCGGTCCTACCGTTTACGACAGACCTCATATCGGCAATGCTAGGTCGGTAATAGTGTATGATATATTATATTGTTTGCTTGAAGAAATATTCGGTGAGGCGAATGTAAAATATGTGCGGAATATTACCGACGTGGATGATAAAATCATTGATAGAGCGGCAGAGCTTAAAATTACTATCGGGGAGTTAACTAAAAAAATTACCGATGAATTCCATCAGGATATGTATTATTTAGGATGTAAGACTCCAACCTTAGAGCCGCGAGCCACCGAGCATATCGATCAAATGATAGAGATGATAGAAAAATTAATAGCGACAAATCATGCTTATATTGTCGATAATCATGTTTATTTCGATATTTCGACTGCACCGAATTATACGGAGTTATCTAATCGTGATTTAGACGAAATGGCGGACGGTGTACGGATAGAAAACAGTAAAGCAAAAAAACATCCGCACGATTTTGTGTTATGGAAGCCGGCAAAACCGAATGAATCTTTAGAGGCAAATTTTGAGAGTCCATGGGGATTAGGGCGTCCGGGTTGGCATATTGAATGCTCTAGCATGAGTTATAAATATTTAGGCGAGAATTTTGATATACATGGCGGCGGTGCGGATTTAATTTTCCCCCATCATACTAACGAAATTGCCCAAAGTAAATGCGCTTTTCCTGATTCTCTATATGCCAAATATTGGGTTCATAACGGATTTCTAACGTCAAACGGCGAAAAGATGAGTAAGTCCCTGGGGAATTTTATTACGGTAAAAGATTTGATAAATAAAAAAATCCCGGGGGATATAGTGCGATTATTGTTACTAACTGTCCATTACCGTAAGCCGCTTGATTATAACGATAAAGCTTTAGATGATGCCAAAAAAACTATGGATTACTGGTATCGAGCAATTGAAAATGTTAATACTATAAAGCTTTCTACGATGCCGCAGGATTTTATGCAGGCACTGCTTGATGATATGAACACGCCGCTGGCGATAAAAATAATCAATGATTATGCCAAACAGGTTTTTTTGGTACAAACCGTCGAAGAAAAACGGATTAACGTCTCTTCTCTTCTTGCTTGTGCTAATTTCATCGGTTTAATGACCCAAAAACCGCAAGAATGGTTTCATGCCGGAATAGATGAAATTTACATTAATCAGTTAGTTGATAAACGTTTAGAGGCAAAGAAACAGAAAGATTGGCTGCTCGCCGATCAAATACGCAAACAGTTATTAGAAGAGGGAATAATTCTCGAAGATAAAACAGACGGCACGACTATTTGGAGAAAAAACAAGTAGACCCTTGTAAATATTGAAATAAATATATATAATGGTAGGGCTTATGTACCTTTGTCATACCGTGGTCAAGCCCACTAGTGTACGAACGTTGCAAAATCGTCATTGCGAAGCCACGAAGTGGCTGTGGCAATCCATAAAACATAATAAAATTATGCTAAAATTAGCATTTTTACTGGATTGCTTCGTCAATTTACTATAGTAAATTTCCTCGCAATGACGGAAAAACAACCTGAAAGCCAACGTTCGTACACTAGTGGGTCAAGCCACGGTATGACAGACACATCACTTTTATAAGCATAACACAATATAAAAATTCGCACGTAAGATATTAAGGTTAGTTCATTTATTTAAATGAATCACATCTTGCGGAGGTATAAAACTAACATTAAAGGAGATTTATTATAATGTCGAAAATACAACCAGTTAATATTAAAGATTTACTTGATGCCGGCGTGCATTTCGGTCACAAAACTTCACGCTGGAATCCTAAAATGGCTCCTTATATTTATGGAGAACGCGATGACGTTCATGTTATTGATTTAAGGCAAACCTCTGTTTTAATGGGAGTTGCGCTAAATGCAATCTATGAAACGGTGAAGAAGGACGGCAAAATATTATTTGTAAGTACCAAAATTCAAGCGAGCGATATAATAGCTGAATATGCCGAAAAATGCGGGCAATATTACGTAAATCATAGATGGCTCGGCGGAATGCTTACTAACTGGAAAACTATTTCCGGTTCAATAGAGAAATTAAATAAGCTTGAAAAGACTTTAGAAAGCGAAGAAGCTTGCGCCGGTTATACCAAAAAAGAAATATTGGATATGAGCCGCAAAAAAGATAAATTACTTCTTTCGCTAGGCGGAATTAGGAATATTAATTCTAAACCGGATTTAGTAGTAATAATCGATACTAACAAAGAACATATAGCAATTAATGAAGCCGTAAAGCTAGGTGTTCCTATTATTGCAGTCGTTGATACTAATTCTAACCCTGATAATATTGATTATCCGATTCCGGGTAATGACGATGCAATCAGATCAATTAGACTTTATTGTAGCTTATTTGCCGATGCCGCATTGCAGGGACTTGAGGAAGCAATGAGAGCTTCAGGAGTAGATCTCGGCGCTATAGAAGATCATGGGGAAAAAGGTAAAGCACCTCAAAATATTTCTAAATTAAAGTCAACTAAAAAATTCTCTCAAACTAAAAATATAAGTGAAGAGATAACTACCGAGTTTGAACAAGCGTTAACGGCAACATCGGATAAAAAGGAAGGGTAAATAAATGCTATCAGTGTTATTGCATGGTTCTTAAAAAGACCTCAGCTTGTCATACCGTGGCTTGTCCACGGTATCCAGAAAAGTAACTTATAATGGTATTATTTATATATTTTCCTGGATTCCGTGAATAAATCACGGAATGACATCGGGGAATTTGCTATAAATTTCGAGCCATGCAACAACGCTCCATTTGAACTAGAATGATATCCCTACGTAAAATAGAACAAATAAAAGGAGCAAATAAAATATGAGTGAAGTAACTATAAGTGCTGCAAGCGTCAAGGAATTAAGAGAAAAAACCGGCGCCGGTATGATGGATTGCAAAAAAGCTTTAATTGAAGCTAAAGGTGATTTTGAAGCGGCTGTTGACTGGTTAAGGCAAAAAGGTTTATCTGCTGCGGCAAAAAAAATCGGTAGAGTTGCATCGGAAGGGTTAACTGCCGTAAAAGTTGATGGTCTAATCGGTGTACTCGTTGAGGTGAATTCCGAAACGGATTTTGTTGCGCGTAATGAGCAATTTCAAGATTTAGTAAGAAATATTGCTGATTGTGCAATAAAACTAGAAAATATTGACGAGCTAAAAGAAGTTAAATTAGCAAACGGTAAGTCGGTTAACGAAGAAATTTTAGAAAATGTTGCTACTATCGGCGAAAATTTAACTTTGCGTCGTATGGATATATTAAAAGTATCTGCAGGAGTAATCGGCTCATATGTTCATAATGAAGTTACAAAAAATTTGGGTAAAATTTCCGTATTAGTAGGACTCGAATCAACTGCTAAAGATAAAGCCAGACTAGAAGAAGTAGGGAAGCAAATTGCCGTTCATATCGCGGGTAACAATCCGCAAAGTTTGGATGCATCAAGCTTAAACCCTGCCTTAATAGAGCATGAGCGGAAAATATTCTTTGAGCAATCAAAAGCTGCTGGTAAATCCGACGATATAATTGCTAAAATGGTAGAAGGAAGAATACGTAAATTTTTAGCGGAGATTGTATTACTTGAGCAGAATTTTTTATTTGATACTAAACTTCGAGTTTCCGAAGTTATTGCCAATGCTGCTAAAGAATTAGGGGCCGATATTAAAATCACAAAATTCATTAGATACGAACTTGGTGAAGGCATAGAACAGGAAGAAAAAAACTTTGCCGATGAAGTAGCCGCCGTAGTGAAAGGGTAATAATTTAAATAACGCGAACTATGTATAAGTTTTTAAGCTAAAACTTATACATAGTTGGGGTTTGATACCATTCCCCGCGCGGCATTGTTGCATGGCTACCGGAATCGTCATTGCGAGCATTTGCGCGGAACACGGCAATCTAGAAAATAATAAGTTTCATAACATTTTTTGCTATTTTTTCCTGGATTGCCACGTCGGGACTACGTCCCTCCTCGCAATGACGGGGTTTTTTTATAAGGATTTCGAGCCATGCAACAACGCCTTTTTATTATCAACCTTACTATAAAGGTTAAGAGAAATGCCGCCCGCCGTTTTTTAAATTATTAGCTTGGTTAATTAACTTCTTATCTTTTCTAAAAATTCTTTAATCTCTTCATTTTTTTATTGACTTTCAACAAAAAAAATATAACTTCTTTGCACATTTAATTAAAATGTTGCAAAAAATGTTAGGCTATGAAGTAGAACAAAAGAGTTTAACTAGACAACAAAAGGAAGCTATCGGGTTACTATCCATAGGTACTTTCCTAGAGTATTTTGACCTTATGCTTTATGTCCATATGGCAGTACTACTTAATGAATTATTTTTTCCTAAAGCCGATCCTCATACTGCAGCTATTTATTCTGCTGCTGCCTTCTGTTCTACATTTGTTTTTAGACCGTTTGGAGCACTTATATTTGGTTGGATAGGTGACAATATCGGTCGTAAATCTACTGTGGTTATTACGAGTTTTTTAATGGCTATATCATGCATTGTTATGGCTGTTAGTCCAACTTATGCCGAAAAAGGACTAATCGCTACTATAATAGTTACATTATGTCGGATTGTTCAAGGGGTATCATCGCTAGGGGAAATAATTGGTGCAGAACTTTACCTTACTGAAATGATAAAATCCCCTAAAAAACAATATCCTTTTGTATCGTTAGTTTCTTCTTTTGCTACATTTGGTGGTGTTGCTGCTTTAGGTATGGCATCACTAATTACTAATTTTGGAGTTAGTTGGCGAATAGCTTTTTTTATCGGAGCGGGAATTGCAATAACTGGAGGTTATGCGAGAAATCGTTTGCGAGAAACGCAAGATTTTATAGATGCAAAACGGCAAGTTCAAAATAGCTTTAGTAAAGCGAAAGTAAATATAAAAATACTTGAAAATGATCTACTGTGGAAAGAAAAAGTTAATTGGAAAACTAGCTTAGCATATTTTTTAATTCAGTGCGCATGGCCGGTAACATTTTTTTTTGTATACGTATATTGCAGCAATATTCTAAAGAATTCTTTTAATTATAGTGCTGAAGAAATTATAAACCATAATTTTATTGTATCTTTAATACAAGTAGTTGGAGGATTAATTCTAAGGTGTTATTTAAGTACTATAGTACATCCTTTAAAAATCCTTAGAACGTGCTTGGTAGTGTTTTCATTATTTACTATAATGACTCCTTGTTTGCTGAGTTACCTTAGAACTCCTGGGGAATTGCTTTTGCTACAATCAATTATAATTGTCTTTGGTTTAGGAGATGCGCCAGCTGCTCCTATTTTCTTTAAACATTTCCCAGTTTTTAAACGATTCACTTATTCAAGTTTTTTATATGCTTTATCTCGGGCTTTAGTGTATCTAATTACTTCTTTTGGTCTTATCTATTTAGTAGATTATTTTGGTCATTGGGGAATATTAGTTATTGTGATTCCTGTAAGTATAGGTTACGGATTCGGGATACTGCACTTTGAGCGGTTAGAAAAGAATGCAGAAAATTATCCTTACAAGGAAATTGTTGATCATCCTTTAAAGTAGGAGTTGCTTTTGAATAAAGTTCTATTAATTCCTCTTTTATTTGTGGCATTCCGAGATACATACTAAGAGTGATGAATACACTTAGAGTTTCTAACATTATCTTTTTCATTTTTTCAGGGGACTTAGCCCCGATCGTTTGCATGTTATGAAGACGATCAAATAATTTAATAAATAACATATCTTTATTATTTTGTAACAATAAAGAGTTGACCATTTCTGCAGAGCTGATTTTTTTATCTAGCTTAATTCTAGTTAAATCTTCTACTTGACAAGCAATTTTACACCCAAAGATATTTGTAATCATAGCTTTAGTAAATTCAGTATCCTCGATAGTATCGTGAAGCAATGCAGTAACAATCATATCTGTTCTAAAAAATTCTTGTTTTTGCAAACTGCTATATTTAGCCACCATATACGCCACCTCTATCGGATGGGAGTAATACGGGTCACCTGATTGGCGCATTTGACTACCGTGATATTTCCGCGCGTAGTAAACGCCCTTTTTAATTTCTCTGATGTCTATAGGATATTGTACTAATTTGTTTAAAGAAGTAACCTTATCTAATAGCCTTGCGGTATAACCGCACATCTCAAACTTTTCTTCCCAGCAATTGATATCTTCCACAAAAATTAATCCAAATTTATTAGATCAATCTTTATAACATTTTCTATTAATAATTTAAAGTAATAAATTGCTTTTGAATCGAATTGAGGTGTTGTTGCATGGCTCAATATTTTCGCAAAGCAATTCGGTGTCATGCCGAGGCCCCTCCCACGGCATCCAGTTTTTTACTAAGATTTTTTTTGGATACCGTGGTCAAGCCCACTAGTGTACGAACGTTGAAAAAAGGCTGTGTCATGCCGTGACTTGATCACGGCATCCAGGAAAATAACGCCATATTAGACTTATTTTAGAATCTTTTTATGATATTATAAGCTGGATTCCGTGGTCGTAGCCACGGAATGACAGAATTTTTACCTCTTTATTTAAACGTTCGTACAGTAGTGGGTCAAGCCACGGTATGACAAGTTTTAAGCGATTTTAACCATCCACGCGGGGCATTGGGCCTCGTTAACCTGATTTTCATACACTGAAAGCAACTAATCCCGTTTAAAGGTTTGATATATTACGGGAATAACGAAAATAGTAAATATAGTCCCTATGCTCATACCTCCGACTATTACCAGACCGATAGAGTTACGGGCGGCGGCACCTGCGCCGGAAGCAAAGACTAGCGGCAGCGTACCTACTATTGAGGCAAGTGTCGTCATTAATATCGGTCGCAGTCGGAGGCTACAGGATTTAACTATCGCCTCCCTTACATTCGCTCCTTTTTCTTTTAGCTGATTTGCGAATTCTACTATCATAATAGAATTTTTAGTAACCAATCCGACCAAAGTAATAAGCCCGATATTACTATACATATTAAGGCTATTGCCGCATATCCAAAGAGTTAATACTCCCCCTGTTATCGAGAAAGGCACGGCAAGCAATATTAACAAAGGATCAATAAAGCTTTCAAATTGTGCGGAGAGTACTAAATAAATAAATATTAGCGCAAATAAGAAAGTCATAAGCATATTACTATCCGATTCACTCATTTGTTTAATTTCGCCTATATATTCAAGTATCGTCGTGTTAGGATCGAGTAGCTTGTCGCTTATATTATTAATTTCTTTTATCGCGTCGCTGATTTTCTTATTAGGTGCTAAATCCGAGGAGATAGTAACCGCTTTTGAATTATTATAATGACCGTATGATTTTACCGATACTTTTTCCGTCATCTCGGCAATTACTCCAAGCGGTAGCATAGTATTATTTTTTGCCGGAATTAGAATTTTACTAAAGTCATTAACATTGCTACGATCTTTTAAATTATATTGTAATACGACATTATATAGATCGTTGCCCATTCTAAAATCGCCGATTTGCTGACCGGCAAGTAAATATTGTACGGTTCTTCCTATATTACCCATGCTCATCCCGTATAAATACGCCTTATCACGATCAATATCGATATTAATCGTCGGCATTGCGGACTGCAAATCCCTATTTACGTTAGAAAATACAGGATTTGCTTTCATCAAATCGACAAATTTATCGGATAATTTATCTAAATCGTCATATTCAAGCGTTGTTTGCAAAGTAAATTCGATCGGGCTTTGAGCATTATTACTAATCATGGAACGGGGATCCATAACAAAAATTGACATACCGGCTATTTGTGCGAATTGTTCGTTAAGCTTATTTTTAATAGCTTCTTGTGAACGCGCTCTTTCACTCCAGTCTTTAAGGGGAACATAAGCAAAAACGCTATCGCTGCCATTTCCGCCGATTACCATTAAGTAACCGAGTATTTCTCTGTAATTTTCTAGGATTTTTTCGGCTTCCATAACTATTGCTGTCGAGTGTTCAATACTCGACCCTTCAGGTCCGGTAAAAGAAAGCTGCAAAAATCCGTCATCTTCTTGCGGAACAAAAACTTTTTGTACAAATTTAGAGCTGATTATTAGCACTATGAAAGATAAAGCAATAATAAGAGAAAATTTCTTTTTATTATCAAAGGTAAGATTTAAATAATAAAGATATTTACTTTGCACAAGCTGCAGAATTTCATTAAATTTAGCTAAAAATTTCGGTAGCGGCTTATCATGTTTTTTGATCATGCGGCTTGCCATCATCGGTGTTAACGTTAGTGCGACAAAGCCTGAGAGTAAAACGCAAAATGCTAAAGTCCAAGCAAATTCGATAAATAATTTGCCGACAAAGCCGTCGATAAAGCCGATCGGTAAAAATACGGCGGCAAGGGTAATAGTCATGGCGATAATAGCAAAACCGATTTCCTTGGAAGCAAGAAAAGCTGCCTCCATTGAAGGATGCCCCATTTCGTTATATCTAAAAATATTTTCAAGCATGACGATTGCATCGTCGACTACTAACCCGATAGCTAAAATCATCGCTAGAAGAGTAAAAATATTAATGGAAAAGCCCATTGCATACATAACGCTAAAAGTACCGATTAACGACACCGGAATCGTTACAAAGGGAATTAAAGTAATTCTAGCTGATGCCAGGAATAAATAAGTAACCAAAATTACTAATATTAAAGCTTCAAAAATAGTATTAAACACCGCATAGACCGAGGCGTTGACCGGTGTTGCCCCGTCATAGGCAATGCTGATATTTATACCGCTCGGCAATGATGCTTTAATTTGATCTAAAACACTTCTCACCTCATTTGATAAATCTATAATATTAGCTTTTGATTCTTTTATAAGCCCAAGAGCAATAGAGCTTTTGCCGTTATATCTAAAAATAACGTCTTGATCGGGAGCACCTAAATATACTTTTGCTACATCCCTTAATTTTATTATTCCGCCGTCTCTGGCTTTTAGTATAATATTACCGAATTCTTCCGGTTTTGTTAAAGACCCTGCAAGAGTTACTATAAAATTATTGATACCCGTTTTGATTGTTCCCGCCGGATAATCCTTATTTTGCTCAGTAATGGCTGCTTCAATTTCTAACGGAGAAATTTTATACTGATATAATTTTTTAGGATCAGGTTCTATTTTCATTACATAATCATATCCGCCGTATATATTTGATTGTCCGACCGTTTCAAGCTTATCTAAAGGAGTCTGCAAACTATCTTCAACAATTTTTGTTAATTCTAAATCATTATATTGATTACTTTCAATGCTTAAAAAAAGACTCGGAAAACTATCGGCATCAAGCTTTGCTACCGACGGTGCTTTCATATCTTTAGGAAACATATAAGTTATGTCGGAGACTTTGGAGCGTACGTCATTTAGAGCTACCTCAATATCGGTAGATAACAAAAAAGACAAAGTTATATTAGTTTGACCGGTTGAGCTTTGGGAGGTTGTAAAATCAAGGTTTTTTACCGTCTTTAAAGCTTTTTCAATGCGGGTGGTAATTTCTTTTTCCATATATAAAGCATCGGCTCCCGGGTAAAGAGCCGTTACGTTAATAATGGGTACTGAAATGTCAGGTGTACCTCTAATTTGTAATTTAGTAAAAAATACTGCTCCGAGTGTTACGATAATCAGGCTTAAGACCGTTGCAAATACAGGACGTTTTATACAAATTTCAGATAATAGCATTTATATAACCAAAAATAGGGATGAGTAACTTTTTCTAAGCAAATAAGTATATATTTATAAAGTTCGTACTATCCCATGATTATATGTTTCCATTAAAATTATTCAATTATATTTAGCTTGAAAGACAAAACTGATGTAATATGGTTACATATTTTTATAAAATTACATAATAAACATAGATATTTAAACTTTACAAATAACTCTCATTTGCAGTCAATTAACGGTTTGTTATAATCATTTTCATACATTAAAAATAAAAATATGTATTGATGTATATTATAGCTAGTTGTATATATTATCATTAGTACTTCAGGTTTAATACTATAAATTATCAAATAGGAGTTAATTTCATTATGAATAAAGCAGTAAATAAAGGAATGAATAAAGCAGAATTAATTAATTTAATGGTTGATTTAGGACATTCTAAAAATTCTACGGATAAATCACCGACAAAAGCCGAAGCTGAAAGATCACTTAACTTAGTTCTAGATAGTATTCTTGAAGCAATTAAACGCGGTAAAGGTGTTAGTTTAATAGGCTTCGGTTCATTTGTGGTTCAGCATAGAGCAACACGTGAAGGGCGTAACCCAAAAACAAAAGAAAAAATGACCATCCCTGCTTATAAGCAACCGGTTTTTAGAGCTGGTACTAGAATGAAGGAAGCGAGTAATTCTTAAAAGTACGGTGTCATACCGTGGCCCCTCCCACGGTATCCAGAAAAAATTTTAATAAAAAGACTGGATGCCGTGGTCAAGCCGGCGTTGTTGCATGGCTCGATAAAAGCAATAGTATGTCATTCTAGCTAAAAGTGGGAATCCAGAAAAAACACTTAAAATAAGCAAAATTATATAAAAATTTACTATATAATTCGTTTAAATACTTTTCTGGATTCCCGCCTTTAGGGCGTTGTTGCATGGCTACCGGAATCGTCATTGCGAGGAGGCATTTATGCCGACGCGGCAATCCAGTTAAACATATTTTTATACTAAACTTGTTTAGTATTCTAATTAAATCCCTCATTACATTCGGGATAGCCTGGATTGCCGCAGCCACTTCGTGGCTTCGCAATGACGAGTTTTTTTATTAATTTTCGAGCCATGCAACAACGCCCGCTTTTAGCTAGAATGGCACCGAGAGCGTTTTTAACCATCCATGCAACAAAGCCTTTGGTCGCTCGCAATGACGATTCCGGTATCCACGCGGGCAATGCCTCCTCGCAATGACGATTCTCTAAACCGACATCAATACCCAAAAAATATGATAATCGAACGTCTTAAATTTAGTTTCAACCAAAAAAAACTTTATAATAGCTGGCTTATTGAAACCGGAGACGTAGATCAATCTTTAAAAGATGTTCAAGAATTTATACGTCAAAAAATATTCGGAGAGAATATTGCTTTAGAAAATCATCCTGATTATTATTTTGTAGCAAAAGAAATTTCAGTTACAACCAATTCTAAAGATATTTCTGTAGATCAGATAAGAAAGCTTCAAGAATTCTTAAATAAAACTTCGGTCATTTCCGGTTACAAGGTTGCTATAATCTATCAAGCGGATTTAATGAATTTAAATGCCGCAAATTCCTGCCTTAAAATCTTAGAAGATACCCCAAAAAATAGTTATATTTTTTTAATTACTTTAAAAGCCGCGAGTATCCTTACTACTATAAGATCAAGATGTTTTAAGATTAGTATTAGATCGCCGAAATATTTTATAGGTAATGAAGCATATGCAAAATTCATTAAGCCGATTGCCGATTATGCGGATTTAAATACTAGGCTAGCTTTCATTAATCAATTTTCCGGTAAAGATAGAGAATTATGGTTAGAGTTTATTGATAATATTTTACAATTAATGAATCGAATTATAAAAAAATCTTCGGGCGTTAATATCGAGCTTACGGAGTTAGAAGATAAAATATTAAATAAATTACCGACTAAAACTCCCTCTTATTTACTTGAAAAATTTACTAAAATTAAGCGTTTAATCTATGACACTATCGATTACGACCTTGATTTAAGAACCGGCTGTATTTTATTGATGAGTGAGTTTTCGCCGGTTTAAAATAATTATAGGATCGTTCAAAATGTCTCTGCTCCAAAAATTAAAAAAATTATTTTTAAAAATAAATAATAAAGAATATCAAGCTTTATATAAGCAAGCTGACGAATTTCATAGAAGCGGCAATTATAAAAAAGCAATGGAAATTTATGATAGGTTAATTGTACTATATCCTAATGAAAATGAGTCATATTTATGTAAAGCCTCAATATTAAGTATGTGGGGAGAAAAATACGAAGCTATTGAAATCTATAAAAAACTTATTAAACTCAATCCTGACAGTGCAAAAGCATATGAACGTATAGGAGATATTTTAAATGATGACTTTCTTGAAGAATACGAAGAAGCCATAAATTTTTATGACAAAGCAATAGCACTTGAGCCTAAAAATGCAGAATTATATTGGAGAAAAGCTGATGCGTTAAATGGTCTCGATGGTAAGCAAGAAGAATTAATTAAAGTTGTTGATAAAGCAATTGAACTTGATAAAAAACAGCAACATTTAGATGGTGATCTATTATTTGAAATCGGCAAATATGATCTTGCGGTAAAGGCTTTTAATAATAGCATTACAAAATACCCTTCTGCTGCTCATTCATATTATAAAATAAGCGAAGTATTGTTTGAAATACGCAAATATAATGAAGCGTTAGAGCATATTAATAAAGCTATAGAGTTAAAACCAAACGAATATTGGTATTTTTATGCCTGCCAAGCAAAAAGTTTAAAGGAATTAAACAGATTTGAAGAAGCGCTAGTAGCATGTGATAAAGCAATTGAGTTGGGAGGTGCTTATTCATATCATCAAAAAGCGGTTATACTAGACGAAATAGGTGAGTATTCTGAAGCTATAATATGCTTAAATAAAGGAATTATGCAGTATTCTTTATACGACTTAGAAATATATATACAATTAAAAGTTAAAATTTTATGTAAGCTTACTAAATACGATGAAGCTCTAGAAACTTTAAGGAATAATAAAGATTTTGATACTCCATATTCAGAGATTTTAACGGAAGATTTAATTTATATATTAGAAAAAGCCGAAAGATATGAAGAATTGCTTGCAGAATATGATCGATTAATAATGAATGATCCGGGTAATGCAAAACTTTATGATAGAAAAGGTATGGTATTTGAAAAGCTCGGTCGCCTTGATGAAGCTGCGGAATGCTACAATAACATGATTGATGTCAAACGACGAAATAAAGAATTTTAAGGAATAAATTATATAACTTTAAAAATTCCTCACCAACCCTATTTGTGAGAGTCCCGCGGCTACGGCAGTTTCGGTTCGTAAGATATGAGAGCCGAAGCTAAAGGATTTAGCGTTTTCTTGTGCTGCTAATTTTTTGAGTTCGCCGCTACTAAATCCTCCTTCCGGTCCGACAATAAATAAAATATCCGATATATTATTTAAGCCGCTAGGTAAGATTTTAAGCAAAGAATTAGTTTTATCCTCGCACTCATTAGCATATAATATTAGGTTGTTGCTATGGTTTTTTAAAAATTTTTCAAGCGAAATAACCGGTTCGATAATCGGCGGGGTAAGGCGTTCCGATTGCTCCGTCGCTTCAATAGTGCATTTAAGCAATCGTTCGTTATTAATAATTTTAAATTGACATCTTTCGGTAATTAACGGCACAATTTTAGTCACGCCGAGTTGCACCGCCATATTTATCGCTAATAAAAATTTTTCCGGTTTTATTATTGCCAGCCCAAGAGTTAAGGGCAACATTAAGGTCGCTTTCCTTAACGGTTTCGTAATATTTATCGATAAATTATTTTTGCCGATATCATGAATTTGTGCTATAAATTCACCGTCGACATTATTAAAAACTCGAAACTGATCTTGTATTTTTAATCGAAGCACTGTTTTAATATAATGTCCATGATTGCCCGTTAATTCTATTTTACTATTTGCAGCTAAAGCATTATTAATATAAATTCTATTAAGATTGGAAAATTTCATAAATTAAAAAATATCAAATTATGGATAATAAAAAAGATAATATATTAGAACAAGAAAATTTGCCAAAAGAAAAAGAAAGCAGTAAAGAAATAGGCGGAGTCAAAGGGTTAGAACCTACAAGATACGGTGATTGGCAGCATAAGGGCAAAGTAACAGACTTTTAGTATATATAGTAAATTGATTTGAACGCTGTAGCACGTTGCTCGTCGTCTCGCCTATTAATATATAGGCTTCGCTCCTCGCGCCTGTCACAAAATTCAACTGAATTCACTATACTCAGATAGAACTTCAAAAATTGCCTTACACTTTTTGAAGTTGATCTTCGTCTATCAATTTTTCATTATATGAAATTAACCGAGTTTTTTTATGCCTTCATTCAGTCAAGTAAAAATCTTGCCGTATAGCCCTGCCGAATTATTTTATTTAGTGCTTGATGTAGAAGCATATCCTAAATTTTTGCCTTGGTGTGCGGCTGCTAAAATTATTTCTAAAAATAATGAACAAATTATTGCCGAGTTAGTGCTACGGGTAAAAGGATTTTCGGAAAAATATCAATCAAGTGTTACCTGTAAAATATTAGACGGCGAAAGATATTTAATTAATGTCGAAGCTATTTCCGGACCTTTTAAATATTTAAAGAATATATGGCAATTTTCACCGGATGTTAAAGGAAGTTTAGTAGAGTTTAATATCGATTTTAAAATGCAATCGATTATATTAGATAAGTTGATAGGGGGGTATTTTGTCAAAGCAACGGAAAAAATGATTAATGCCTTTGAAAAAAGAGCAGGGGAGGTTCTTTCATTAGATCATATTCTATCATAAGTATAATATTATTTAAATCCGAGTAAATAGCTTTTTATATACTTCGCTACGGTTTCTTTTACCTATAGCTAAAACAAGAATTATTACGCGTTTGTCATCTACTTCATAAACCAATCTATATCCTACAGATTTTAACTTTATTTTATATAGATTACTACCGCCACTTATTGCATCTTTTAATATATGAGGATGCTTTAGCCTCTCAGCTAATTTCTTTTTAAATTGCTCTTTTATTGCCTGATCTAGTTTATCCCTCCTTCTTTGCAGTAGGAATAAATGCCAGCTTATAAGTCATTCAAATCAACCGCAACGGCGTTGGTTTTTTCTTTCAATCGAATTTGAGCAAGTTCAAGTAAATACCCGTCATCTAAAACCTCAACTATTTGTTCATACAACTTAGCCGGAATTAAGTAAGCTGTCGGTTTGTTGTGATTTAGTAAAGCAATAGGTTCACCGCTAGATTTATCTAGTAAAGCGGTAGGACTTTTTTTAAATTCTGATATGCTAGCCGTAAGATTTGCATAAATATGCTCCATTATTGTACCTATAATAAATAT
The DNA here is from genome assembly GCF_964026565.1 of Rickettsia endosymbiont of Ceutorhynchus obstrictus. NCBI lineage: Bacteria > Pseudomonadati > Pseudomonadota > Alphaproteobacteria > Rickettsiales > Rickettsiaceae > Rickettsia > Rickettsia endosymbiont of Ceutorhynchus obstrictus. Next base: position 1,463,858 of record NZ_OZ032162.1, on the reverse strand, counting down.
CAAATTAAGTACTAATTATAGCTCGTAATTTTATGTTTATCAAGAATATAAATTATATGTAGATATGGGCGTAGTAATTATAATAATCACTTCACTTTATTCACTTCCTTATATATTTCCTTTCTGCTGTAACTATTGCCGAATCGTTCATAGGCAAGATCGGTAATTGTTTTAGCGGTTAAATTTTCAGCTAATGACAGTTTTATGAAAGCTTGTAAATCGCTTGCTAATTTTTCATCATTTTCATCTGCTAAGCCGGAGATTAATAAAACTATTTCACCTTTTAAAGGATTATTTTTATAGAATTCAATTACCTCGTTAATAGGAGCTGTTTTTACTTGCTGGTAAAGCTTAGTCAGCTCCCGCGCTACGCATATTTCTCTATTACCTAAAACTTCTTTAGCTATAACTAACGACTCTATTAGCCGTATTGCCGTATCAAAAAAGATTAAAGTAGCACGAAGATTTGCAAATTCATTAAAAGTTTTCTTTTTACCCTCGATTGTTTTAGGCAAGAAACCGCAAAATAAAAAACGATCGGTCGGAAGAGCCGATAAAGTTAAAGCAGCAATCGGCGATGAAACTCCGGGTGCTATTTCTAGATGATAATTAAGGTTACGTAATTCTCGTACTAACTTATACCCCGGATCGGAAATTAAAGGCGTACCGGCATCGGAAATAAGGCTTACTATTTCCCCTTGATCAATTAGCCGCATAATATTTTTCCTATTGCTTTCATCACTATGATCATTATAAACTTGTAATTTTACGCGAATGCCATGTTTTGCTAGTAATTTTTGCGATATTCTGGTATCCTCACACAAAATAACGCTTGAATTTTTTAAGGTTGTTAATGCTCTTAACGTTATATCTTCTAAGTTCCCTATAGGAGTTGAAACAATATATAGCCCTGCTCTTAAAATCATAATTTTTTAAATTTTATAATAATATTTTATGGCTAGTATAAAACAAAAATTTCCAGGTTCAGTAAAGTTTTCTCAAATAATTTATATTATAGGATATTTTTTAGCGAAGATTAATAAGATTTTTGAAGGAATAGCTACAGCGTCATCGCGATCGCTTGATCCAAGTGAATTTTTCAGAACTCGCCTATGCTCACATACTTCTGTACGCTCCGCAGGCTCATCTTTAAATTCACCTTGTCTAAACCTTTCTGAATTTAGCTGCACTCCTATTTCAAAAAAATCTTATAATTTGCAGCAAAAAAGAACCATAATTAGATTATTTGAGAAATCTTCACTGAACCTGAGAATCACTTTATCATTTTTTTGCTTAATTTACTTATCGGCTTGTCAAAGCTTTAAGGAAGATATACCTGTAACAAAACCAAAATCCGTGAAAGAAGAAATTGAGATTGCAATTTTAATGCCGACGACCGGAGCAGATGGAGTAGCCGGCAAGCAATATAAAGATTTAATTAAAATGGGTCTTAGCGATGCGGTAAAATCTTATATCCACGTTACTTCTTATGACGGCTCGGATGAAAAAAACGTGCTTGCCGCTATGGATAAGATAGTAAAGCGCAAAACTAAGATTATCCTTGGACCTTTATATTCTAATTTTACTTCGCTAATAGCCGAGAAAGCAAAAGCTAATGACATTGTTATAATCACCATGTCTAATAATCCGGCATTAGCGGAAGAAAAATTATTTGTTTTCGGACATGCGCCTTTAAAACAGTTAATTAGAATCATCAATTATTTCGGTAATAATAATTATAAGGATTTTATGGCTCTCTTACCTGAAGGAAAGCATTCTCAAACCGTTAATCAAGTAATACAAAATATATTAATTCAGAAAAGCGCGACTTTGGTACGCACTGAACTTTATCTTGATACTCCTGAATCGATAGCAAAAGCGGCAGCGATTATTTCCGATAACGTCGATATCATCAATGAAAGAGAAGATGCGGCAAAACCGGTGATTTATTTATCGGACGATCCAAAAAATTTAAATTTAGTTGCAAGCAGCATAAGAAAACATAATTTAGATAAAAAAGCTATTTTAATCGGCGATAATCGTATTGATATCGATTATCCGGAGAATATTAATATTAATTTTACCGGCTCTTTAAATATTCTTAATAGCAATGTACCTGAAAGAGCTAAGGAACTCGGAATTAATCATATAAATTTTATGCACGCCTTAGCCTATGATCTCGGCAAGGTGACCGCTAGCTATATCGGCGAAGAATTTGCCATTGAAAGATTTTTAAATAGAATGAAAAGCCGACAACCTTATATCGGCTTATCCGGTAATATTCACTTTGTCGATTCAATAGCCCAAAGGCAATATGATATTATTAGAAAAGAAAACGGTATTTACTCCACGTTATCGTCGGAGAAGTAAGGGGGGCTTGTTTTGTTACACGGATAGGTAAAAGTGCTTAGATGTCATTCCCGCGCGGCAATGGTGTTGTTGCATGGCTCGAATTTTCAATGTCATCCTAGCTAAAGGCGGAGCGTTGTTGCATGGCTCTAAAAAAGTGCCGTATGTCATTCCCGCGAAAGCGGGAATCTAGAAAAATTATAGTCATCCTGAATTTATTTCAGGATCTACTAAAGATGCTGAAACAAGTTCAGCATGACAAAGAAAAGCCTAGATTCCCGCCTTTAGCTAGAATGACACCGAGAGCGTTTTTAACCATCCATGCAACAAAGCCGGCTTGACCCACTACTGTACGAACGTTGAAAAAAGGCTGTGTCATGCCGTGACTTGATCACGGCATCCAGGAAAATAAAGCCATATTAGACTTATTTTAGAATCTTTTTATGATATTATAAGCTGGATTCCGTGGTCGTAGCCACGGAATGACAGAATTTTTACCTCTTTATTTAAACGTTCGTACAGTAGTGGGCTTGACCACGGTATCCTAGTCTTTTTATTAAGATTTTTCTGGATACCGTGGGAGGGACCTCGGTATGACACCGTACTTATAATAATACGGTAAATTATTAGCCATGGAACAACGCCTCCAGTCGCTCGCAATGAGGATTTCATGCAACAACACAGTATGACAGTTTCCAATTCTTGAAAGAGGAGTAGTATAAATGATTAAAATCGGTAATATAACACTAGCTTCTAACGTGATATTGGCCCCTATGTCGGGCGTTACGGATTTACCTTTTAGGAAGCTGGTCAAAAAATTCGGCAGAAGATTTAAGGTGGGACTCGTTATCTCTGAAATGTTAGCAAGTAGGGCAATGATTGTAGAATCACGGCAATCCTTGCAAAAATGTGCAATCATTCATGACGACGAAACCGGAGCATGCGTTCAGCTTGCCGGTTGCGAGCCTGAAGTTATAGCGGAATCGGCAAAAATGAACGAAGATATGGGTGCTAAGATTATTGACCTTAATTTTGGCTGTCCGGCAAAGAAAGTAGTAGGCGGCTATTCCGGTTCGGCTTTAATGAGAGATGAGGGACTGGCGGCAAAAATTTTTGAAGCAACCGTTAAGGCGGTAAAAGTTCCGGTAACCGTTAAGATGCGCACAGGCTGGGACGATCAAACCAGAAATGCGCCGATACTCGCAAAAATTGCCGAAGACTCCGGAATTCAAATGATTACCGTCCACGGCAGGACAAGATGCCAGTTTTATTCAGGCAGTGCTGATTGGGAGTTTATAAGACACGTCAAAGAAGCGGTAAAAATTCCGGTTATTGCTAATGGTGATATTAATAGTTTTGACAAAGCTAAAGAGGCTTTAAAACAATCGGGAGCAAATGGGGTTATGATTGGGCGAGGTGCTTACGGCAAGCCTTGGCTTATTTCCCAAATCGCTCATTATCTTGAAACAGGCGAAGAAACCCCGCCTCCTTCTATAACCGAACAGCTTAACGTAATAATTGAGCATTACGAAGCACTACTAGAATATTACGGCAATAATACCGGCGTGCCGCTTGCTCGAAAACATATAGGTTGGTATAGTAGCGGTCTGCCTAACTCGGCGGAATTTAGGGGAGCTATTAATTTAATGAATGATCCGATAGCCGTGAAAGAGAAAATAACAGAGTTTTATAATATGTGTAATTTATACCATGCTTAATAATGGTATCTACACTTTGCCTTTACTATTTACTACATACAGCGTCATTCATAAAGCTTGATACAAGCGAATTTTTCTGGATTCGCCTGTACTCACGTACTCCAGTACGCTCCGCAGGCTCACCATTAAATTCATCTTGTCTAAATCTTTCTGAATTTAGCTGTACTCACCATGCCCAGGCACTGCTTGCATCCCGGTTGAACCATTATTCGTATATATAACACTCCGGAATAAACTTGCGCATCACCACCGCCAAGCCCTTCGTCCGTTATAGGGGCGTTGTTGCATGGCTCTAAAAAAGTGCCGTATGTCATTCTAGCTAAAAGCGGGAATCTAGAAAAATTATAGTCATCCTGAATTTATTTCAGGATCTACTAAAGATGCTGAAACAAGTTCAGCATGACAAAGAAAAGCCTAGATTTCCGCCTTTAGCTAGAATGACACCAAAAAACAGGAAATGCCCCGGTAATTTTTATGTTAAATTACGAATCTGCTTTTGCCTTTTCGTTATACTCGCTAATATTTTCATTTAGCTTTTCTAACTTATTAACAATAAAGATTTAATACTGTATATTAAATCTATTAGTAAACAAAGCCGTCCACTAAGTATAATTTCATGATTTAATATACAGTATTTTTAGGGGTTTTTCTGCTGTCCATTATATTATAATTTTATGGACAGCGAAATTTCTTATGTACTTATGTAAGTTATTATGAAATATGTGAATCTAATATACCACCGTTGATATGTACTTCATGATTGTCGTTACAAGGAATAGGAACTAAGTTAGTTTGTTCAATAGGTAAATTTTGTATCGGTTCTTTCATTTTTTCTATAAATTGATTATTTAGTTCCTGTACATTAACTTCATTATAATGATATTTTTCTCCGCTTTTTATAAATTCTATAATTTGTGCTTTATTTTTCGATTTCTCAGTTTTAAAATTGACTATCTTTTCACCAATAATTGAGTACAAGTTATCATCTTTAAGACTATGATATAAGGCTATGTTATAATATTTCATAGCTTTACCATAATCTTCTATGGAAAAAATATAATCCGCTTTATCTTTTATAAGATTAGGATCATTAGGACTAGCTTTAGTGAGCTTTTCAAAGCACTCTTTAATTTTTTCTACGTTTCCTTTAACTTTCAAAAATTTAATGGCTTCCTTATAGTGTTTTTTCTCAAATAACATTTCACCTAATCTTTCATATATCTCAGGTAATTCTTTATTCATTTCTAACGCTTTAGTATAGTTTGTTGCTGCTTGAATGTAATCACCTTGAGCATCGTATATATTCCCTAAGTTTTTATATGCCTTAGCTTTTTGTTTAATACAATTTTGATCATCTTTATAGATATCTAAATATTCGACGGCTTTTGTGTAATAAGCTATATCAGGCTCACCGTTTTCAGCATTTATTTTACCATCTTCTACTTCTAGGAGTTTGATTTCTCTTTTTAATGCCTCCTCTATCTTCTCTTTACATTCCTGTAAATCTTGCTCCATATTATATACCGGTTTATTTCCGCATACTTCACTAAAACATTTATTAATATCTATTTGTTGTTTAAATACATAGTCATAGTCTTGTATTTTTTGCTTTAATTTATTATCATTTATTACAAATTCTGCAAATACTTTTAGTACGTTTTGAAAAATATTTTGAATAGAATTTGAATTATTATTGGATAAATTTTCAAACAATTTTTCTTGTAAAGATTTAATTTGGTCAAGCTTTAAAAATGGATCGAGAGAACCGTGTAAGGGTAAATTGTCAAATGAAGCATTTTTTTCCGAAGTTGATGATTTAGGTAAAGATTCCACAATGCTATAAGAATCTATAAACGTGTTACCCTTAATACCTGTCATACATTTATTAGGATCACTAATAGCTTTTGTAAAAATTCCTAATAATTGATTAATATTGTTATAAGTAATTTGGAGCAAGTCTTTTGCACATTTATCTGCTTCATCTGAAATAGATATATTAGCAAGATTAGGGGTTGTAGATAAATCTACATATTCGGTGTTATCCTCAATGGCTTCCAATAAATCAGAATTTGGTATGTTTCCTTCACCCGTAGGACGAACAAAAGAGTATATGGATTCCCGTAAAATCTCTAATATTTCAGAAATTTTAGGGTGGGTTAGTTTATATTGTTGGGAAATTTCGTTAAGAGTTTCTTGAATATCTATCACTTTCTTATTAGTATCTGCTTTTGTGACTATTAGTGATAAACTATTTTTTAAAGGTTCAGTATTAGTAAAAGTTTTACTAAATTGATCGAATATTGGTTTAATAATGTCAAATTTATCTTCTAATAGTGTATCCGGTATTGCCAAAATAAATTTTAATTGTTTGCTAGTCTCAAATAATCGTTTTATATAAAAAGCATTTGCAATTTCTTGCGCTATTTCTCTTGTATCCATAAAACCCGGACAATCCCAAATTGTTATACCGTTTGTGTCGATAAGTTTAGCTGGAATTTTAGTCTCTGATTTCATGGAGTGATTAACTATAATACCGTTTTTATCGTTTTTAGGTTGTAAGCGAAAACCCCCTTTATATTTAACTACAGTTAGCTCTTCTTTAGCTAAGTAGTAAGCTAGGGTACTTTTACCTGCTCCGGTTTTGCCTAATATTAATATTCCTTTGTCACTTTTCTCTGTTATCCTATCATTCCCTTCGGCTATTAATGTCATCGTTTCTTGAATTATTTTTTGTTGCTCTTGTTGTATTTGAGCCAATAACTCTGCTTGTTTTTTTGCTTCTAATTCTGCCTGTTGCTTAGCCAATAGCTCTGCTTGTTTTTTTGCTTCTAATTCTGCTTGTTGCTTAGCCAATAACTCTGCTTGTTTTTTTGCTTCTAGTTCTGCCTGTTGCTTAGCCAATAACTCTGCTTGTTTTTTTGCCTCTAGTTCTGCCTGTTGCTTAGCCACTAACTCTGCTTTTTGTTTTGCTTCTAATTCTGCCTTTTGCTTAGCCACTAACTCTGCTTGTTGTTTTGCATAATTCTTTTCTGCGTTTACTTTATTTTTAGCATATAAAGGTTTTTTACTAATCGCCATTGCTTCATTATATTTTTCTATCGCTTTGTCATATTCTCCATTATTGGAAAGAACATTACCTTGAGCATTTAATGCTTCTGCTTGAGGATTATATTCTTGAGCAATTTTGATATTTCTTTGTGTATATTCTTGGAGTTGTTTTATTCCTTCAGCTTCTATTTTGTTAGCTCCAAGCTCAAGGTAAGTAATAGAGTTATTAGTTTTCAGACCCTCGCCTAAAGCTTTCGCTCCTTCATATCCTATTTGATTACTATTGAGTTCAAGAGAAGTAATAGAGTTATTAGTTTTCAGACACTCGCCTAAAGCTTTCGCTCCTTCATATCCTATTTGATTACTATTGAGCTCAAGAGAAGTAATAGAGTTATTAGTTTTCAGACACTCGCCTAAAGCTTTCGCTCCTTCATATCCTATTTGATTATTGTAAAGATGAAGCTGAGTAATAGAGTTATTAGTTTTCAGACACTCGCCTAAAGTTTTCGCTCCTTTATCTCCTATTTTGTTACTTTGAAGTTGAAGGGTAGTAATAGAGTTATTAGTTTTTAGACACTCGCCTAAAGCTTTCGCTCCTTCATATCCTATTTGATTACTGTCTAGATAAAGCTGAGTAATAGAGTTATTAGTTTTCAGACCCTCGCCTAAAGCTTTCGCTCCTTCATATCCTATTTGATTATTGTTAATATCAAGCTGAGTAATAGAGTTATTAGTTTTCAGACCCTCGCCTAAAGCTTTCGCTCCTTCATCTCCTATTTGATTAGTACTGAGATTAAGTTGAGTAATAGTATTGTTGGTTTTTTGAGTAATAGTATTGTTGGTTTTTATGGCTTCAGCAATGGCTTTCGCTCCTTCATCTCCTATTTGATTAGCTCGTAGATTAAGTTGAGTAATAGAATTATTAGTTTTCAATCCTTCGCCGATAGCCTTAGCTCCTTCATCTCCTATTTTATTATTGTAAAGATTAAGGTAAGTAATAGAGTTATTAGTTTTCAACCATTCGGCGATAGCTTTTGCTCCCTCATCCCCTATGTAATTACCACACAGATTAAGTTGAGTAATAGAATTATTAGTTTTTAGAGCTTCGGCGATAGCCTTAGCTCCTTCAGCTCCTATGTTGTTACTTTGAAGTTGAAGCAGAGTAATAGAGTTATTAGTTTTCAAGCCTTCGGCAATAGCCTTAGCTCCTTCAGCTCCTATATTTTTATTACGGAGGTCAAGAGTAGTAGCGCCGTTTTTTAAATTATTAGCTTCCGCGGTAAATCCTTTCTTTTCTAAAAAATCTATTAATTCTTTCATATTATACTCCTTGGTTAAATAACTATGATTCTTAAAATACTAATTAACATGGTAGTATAATATTAATATAATTAAAAAAGCCAAGTAATATTTAATTATTAGTATAAATTTTATATTTTTATTAGTTTTTAAAGAGAATAGTATAAGCAGGGAGCAAGCCCTTTGCTTATACTATCCTTGCTTTATAGATACAAATATTGTAATATTAGAAAATAGGGATTTCATAAATGAAAATATTAAATATAGAGACGGTGATTATCCTGTATTACTTGCATTGTTTGCTGATCACGATTGGGTTACATATAGGCGTTGTTGCATGGCTCATAATTTACCGTATTATGGTTATTACAAGTATGGTGTCATACCGTGGCTTGACACCGACGCGTTTTTAAAAATACTCAAAATATAGTAATTTTTGATTCACGTCGGCATAAATGCCTCCTCGCAATGACGATTCCGGTAGCCATGCAACAACGCCTTACATATCAACGTATGACATCAAAAAAGTAGAAAAATAATAAATTAAACTAACTCTTCATTTACGAGCAGTATATTTATGATTGTCGGCGTTGGAACAGATATAGTACAAATTCCTAGAATCGAAAAAATATTATCTTTATATAAAGAGCGTTTTACTAAAAGAATTCTAGCGGTAAGCGAGTTAAAAAAACTTGCTTTACTAAATGAAGAAGTACATGCCGGTTTTTTAGCAAAACGTTTTGCCGCAAAAGAGGCGATTAGTAAAGCTCTCGGTACCGGAGTCGGTAGAGGAATAAGCTTTAAAGATATCATAATATTAAATGATAGCTTTGGGAAACCTTTTGTTGAGCTTGCCTCAAATTACTTAGAAAAATTTACTTCCGTAAATATTCATCTATCCATCTCGGATGATTATCCTGTTTGTATTGCTTTTGCAGTAATTAGCAAATAATAGCCCAATATATATTTTTATTTTAATTGGGATGATTTAATTTGTCATTCTCTATAATTTTGGGCGTTTTTAACCATCCACGTAACAACACCGGCTTGACCCACTACTGTACGAACGTTTAAATAAAGAGGTAAAAATTCTGTCATTCCGTGGCTACGACCACTTCAGTCCAGCTTATAATATCATAAAAAGATTCTAAAATAAGTCTAATATGGCTTTATTTTCCTGGATGCCGTGATCAAGTCACGGCATGACACAGCCTTTTTTCAACGTTCGTACAGTAGTGGGCTTGACCACGACATGGCACCGCGGTATTTTTAAAGAATACCGAAATATAGCAATTTTTGAGCCATGCAACAACGCCACGGTGTTCCCAAAATCTAGAAGTTGACCCTTAGCTTCACACTAGCTTGATGCGCTAAATACTTATTGGCGACATTACCATTATAGTGAATGCCGTATTCATAACTCTTATATTTCGCAGTTATGCCGCCACCAAAATTAATACTAGTTTTAGCTCTCGTTAATGTCATACTCGGCAGCGGGTTCTCCATACCAAACAATCTCGCATCAATAGCCGATGCTTTATCTCTAAAATTACGATGTACAAAACCGTATATTTCCGGTGTTATGACCATATGACCGAGATTAATGTGTTTTGCTCCTCTAACCCCTACTATCCCCTCTATTAAACTTGCTGAAATACCCTTAACTGCCAAATTCTGATAATCCGTACCGCTTTCTTGATAGCTAGCATCACGCATTTTGTCATATCTCATACCGATCATCGGTTTGAAACTCACGGAAGAAGACGAGATATAATTATAACCGACCATTAATTGACCGGTATAGACATATGACTTATGTTTACTATGAGCTGTTTGATAACCGGATATTTTATTTCCGATAACTACCGCTCTCTGCGCATAGTTTTTAACTATACTATCCCCATATAACCCTATGCCGCTGATAAACCAATTCTTATTAGGAACATTATATAAGCCGTATATTGAGTAAATATTACTTCTTACTTTGCTCTCATCTCCTAGCTTCTCATTCTTATATTTAATCTTAGTTATAGCTCTAGTATATGCGTACCCTAATAATAAATTATCACTGACAAAGCCATCATAGCCTAGCGTTGCCCCACTATTCTTACTTTTATAATCACTGATGCTAGCAGAGAATTTTTGCGCAGAATTACCGATAAAAGGGCTTACCCATATGCCGTGCTGATTATAGGTCTCATCTCCTGCTCCCACTATTCCTAACGTCCTATTAGATGCATCTGTATTCATTCTCTGATTAATAACTGACATAATTAATTGGTTATGACCTCTAACCACCATAGATGCCCGCTCTGCATTGTACATCCCGGCATTTGCTAGTATTTGTTCTGCTCCTTTTACTACAGGCTCATCTGACGGCTTATTTACTTGCTCCTCTATTTGCTGCGTCACGCTATTATCGGCATGATTGGCAGCATTATTTTTACTATTTTCTTCATTTTCTAAATCTTCTTCTAAACTAGTTTGCTCTAAAAACTCTTTAATAACCGCCGTAACTCCTATTTTTTTCTCATCTTCATAAGCAACGCTATTATCATCCAATGCATCATTAGTTTCTAATGCCCCGGCTACCGATAAGCTATTATTCCCTTCAACTAAAGCCATTTGCTCTATTTCTTGTAGCACAAGCTCTATATCTTCAAAAGTTATGGCATCATCCGCATTATTATTAGGCAATGCTCTAGATAGTAAAGCACCTGCTTCTTTATTAGTTTGTAACACACTATCTAAAATATAGGTGATTGCCGGAGCAGGGCATAGCGAATCTAGGACGTCCAGGTCAAGGTTTGAATCATCATCTACGTCCCAATCCTCTAATATTTTATTGCTAAGCCTAACATCTTCTACCTCACTATCTACTCCATATAATAAAGTAGTATAATCGCTATCATCCCATGTCAAGATAGCTTCGTTATCCTCATCCTGAGGCGTCCCGTCTTTTTGCTCCTGCTTTAACTGCTGCACTTTGGAATATTTTGATGGCTTTCTGCCCGGTGTTCTTGGTCTTGATACTGCTCGTAGTAATGGCTGCCTATCTAATTCAGGTAACGGGTCTATTAGTGCTGTTGCTCCTTGTGGGCTAATACGCTCTGACCCGGAAACACGGCTATAAGAACTAGGCGGGTATGCTTGTGCCTCTGATAGTACCGTCAATACCGATATTGTTACTAATCCCGCTCTGATTATTTTCTGAATTATTTGTTTATTCTTGTTCATGATTTTTTTCTTATTTTAATTTACTGTTATTTACTAAATTAGATTAGATATTTGTCTTAATTATACCCTAGTATATTTTCCTATATCACAATCAGGTACCGTCAAGTTAAGTTGTAATAGATTAAAGAGGAAGAATTCTTAGAAAAATCATTTGATTATCTTCAATACAAAAAATAACTCTACCGATTTTACCGGTTGTTAAATTTGATCTTACTTCGTATAGCAAAGATTATTAAGGTATAGGCGTTAAATTTAAGCGATAAAGGTCTATAAAGTCCGTCATTGCGCGGATCAAAAACTCTACGTCATTGCGAGGAGGGACGTAGTCCCGACGTGGCAATCTAGTCTTTGTCATGCTGAACTTGTTTCAGCATCTAATACAAAAATATCCTGAAATAAATTCAGGATGACTATTATTTTCTGGATTGCCGCGCTCCGCACAAATGCGGCGTTGTTGCGTGGATGGTTAAAATCGCTTAAAACTTGTCATACCGTGGTCACGCTGCATAAGTGTTGAAAGTGAGAAGTAGTCAATTAAATTAGATGAAAAATATAGTATAAAAAGTTATAAAATAGTGTTTTTTTGTAGTGAAAATCATATTTTATACTATATCTTTCGGAGTTAAAATTATAACCCCTTCTCACTTTCAACACTTATAGGTCACGCCGGCGTTGTTGCATGGCTCGATAAAGCGGCAGTATGTCATTCTAGCTAAAAGCGGGAATCCAGAAAAAACAAAAAAGTCATCCTGAATTTATTTCAGGATCTACTAAAAAGATGCGCAAAACTTGTTCAGCATGACAAAGACTAGATTGCCGCGTCAAGACTGCGTCCCTCTTCGCAATGACGTAGAGTTTTTGAGCCACGCGGGCAATGCCCTTAAGTTGACACCCATGTCCCCACCATGAATACTCTATTATTTTACAATCATTATGAGCTAGTTCTAACAACCAATTTCTTACCGATTTTTTACTTATTTTAAGCCAGTAAAACCGTATTAGTTAATAATTTTTAATTTTAAGCGGCAACATACCATATTTAGTAGCATTGTGCAACTCAAAGCATCGTCCGGTTAAGTGAGTCGGTAATGAAGGAGGTTGCACCGTCAAGTTAAGTTTATACGCGTTAAAACACTACAACCTTAGATAACGCGAACTATGGATAAGAATTATCCATAGTTCGGTTTAAAATATTGAATAATCAAGGGTAAAAGCGGTTTCACCCTTGATTATAAAATTAAATATAATTAGCAGGATTGTAGTTTAAAAGGTGTTGTTGCATGGCTAGAATTTTCGATGTCATTCCCGCCTTGTTGCATGGCTCATAATTTACTGTATTATGATTATTATAAGTATGGTGTCATGCCGTGGCTTGACCGGCGTTGTTGCATGGATGGTTAAAAACGCCCTCGGTGTCATTCCCGCGAAGGTGGGAATCCGGAGAAATACTTAAAATAAGTAAAATTATATAATAAATTACTATTTAATTTGCTCATATTAACTTTCTGGATTCCCGCCTACGCGGGAATGACACCCTTTTCATGGCAATTTTCGATCCATGCAACAACGCCGGCTTGACCACGGCATCCAGCCTTTGACTAAGATTTTTTCTGGATACCGTGGTCAAGCCCACTACTGTACGAACGTTGAAAAAAGGCTGTGTCCTGCCGTGACTTGATCACGGCATCCAGGAAAATAAAGCCATATTAGACTTATTTTAGAATCTTTTTATGATATTATAAGCTGGATTCCGTTCGTAGCCACGGAATGACAGAATTTTTACCTCTTTATTTAAACGTTCGTACAGTAGTGGGTCAAGCCATGGTATGACACCGAATTGCTATGCAAAAATATTGAGCCATGCAACAACGCTTGTCATTCTAGCTAAAGGCCATAACTGTCCGAAGTTGAAAAATTAAGATTATTAAATAGTACTTTTTTTGCCGTTAATGCTAAAAATACTACTATTTTGATATATAATAGAGTGAAAAACTCAAACAGTTTCTCTATTTATTTTTCAACTTCGGACAGTTATGGCTAAAGGCGGGAATCCAGGCTTTTTTTGTCATGCTGAACAAGTTTTGCGCATCTTTTTAGTAGATCCTGAAATAAATTCATGATGACTTTTTTGTTTTTTCTAGATTCCCGCCTGCGCGGGAAGGTCTTGTTGCGTGGATACCCAAACCGTCATGGTAAGGCGCCTCTTGGCGCCGTGGCCATCTAAGTATAAATATATTTTTATACTAAACTTGTTTAGTATTCTAATTAAATCCCTCATTATATTCGGGATAGTATGGATGGCCACAGCCACTTCGTGGCTTCGCCATGACGGGTTTTTATTAATTTTCGATCCACGCAATAATACTGTGCGGGAATGACATACGGCACTTTTTTTGATCCATGCAACAACGCCTCCGGTTGCGGCTTTGTTGCATGGATCGAAAATTGCTATATTTTGGGTATTCTTTAAAAGTACCGCGATGTCATGCCGTGGCTTGACCACGGCATCCAGTCAGGCTTTTTAATTTTTTCTGGATACCGTGGTCAAGCCACGGTATGACAAGTTTTAAGCGATTTTAACCATCCATGCAACAACGCCTCCGGTCGCTCGCAATGACGATTCCGGTATCCACGCGGGCAATGCCTTTTCACAATGGCACATAGATTATCCATGAAGTAATATACAGTTAAATTCAGAAAGATTTAGACAAGATGAATTTAAAGGTGAGCTAAGCTACCGTACTAGAGTACGTGAGCACAGGCGAATCCAGAAAAATTCGCTTGTATCAAGCGATCGCGATGACGCTGTACATAAACAAAAAGGCTCTCTTTTTGCAAAGAGAGCCTTCCGTTAGAATCCCAAAGATATATTTGGGAAAGTCTATAGATCGGTAATTAGAAGTTTATGCGAACTTTTAATGTACCAGTATGAGCAACATACTTACTTGCTAAGTTTGCATCATAACCAATTCCATACTCCATTTGAGGACCCGGTCTTGTAGTTACGCTTAAACCTAAATTATAAGATGTTTTATCAGTTTTGTCAGGTTGACCGATGAACGGAGTAACTTGTCCATCTAAGCTAGACTGAATTTTAGCCAGTTTACCGCTTACTTTGTGAGTAACAAAAGCATGCGCTTCCGGATAGAACATAAATTGACTTAAATTCATAGAATCACCGATAACTCTAGCACCGACTATTACATCCGTCTTATCACTAAACTTGCCAGTAACGCTTTTGTTCTGGAATGTAGTACCGGTTTCTTTATAACTTTCATCAGATGATTTAATATATCTGATTCCGGCCATCGGAGTAAGTAACACATTTTCCATTACTTTAGCATCGTAACCGAACATTCCTTCAACTGCATATGTCAAGTTATCATAACTAGCACTAGCAGTTTCCGTAACTTTCTGAGCGCTATCATTTGCCAGGTAACGTTTGTTTTTGTTCTTCACCTGGTTAGTGCTAAATGTTGTTGCACCTTGGAAGAAGAAATTATCAACAAGTTGTTGCGCACCGTATAAAGAGAATGAGAAGCCGTTAATTGTGCTTTTATCGCCTGCTCTATAATTTTTATACTTCATATCGGTTTTTGTAACACCGATAGCGGCACCGATCATTAAGTTATCATTAGCCATGGTATCGAAACCGAAGATACCGCCGGTAGTTTTAGCACTATAACCGGCAACACCGCCTTTTGATTTCTGAGTTGCATCACTATATATAGCTTTAGCCCAACCGCCGTAACTAACATTATCCTCAGCATCATCGGCAGCTCCGACTACTCCGCCCTCAGGACTTGCAAGTACGCCTTCAGGAGCTCCGGCAGGACCGTGAAGATATCTAACTCCGTGTACCCTGTTAGCTAAAACACTGATATTCTCTGCAGCTATATCTTGCATTACTGCAAGGTTATTAGTGTCTTGTGCAGTAAGAGCTACGATGGCTTGAGCGGTATCCGCTGAATTTAAGTTACCTATATTAGTAAGGAACTTCTCCGCATCACCCGTATTATTAGGATTTAAAATTGCCCCAGCGTTTGAAGCTAAACCGGGAATATTACTATATTGGGGATTTGACGCTAAATCACCGGCTATTACTTTCCCTGCAATATTCGTACGCTGTAAGAAGTAATCCTTACTTGTAGCATCTTGAATTATACTATAATCAGAGAATCTTTGATTAGAAGTGAAAGTCGTGCCGTCTAAACTAACGGAATTACCGTTTGGCAGAGTAAGATTAGTCCCGCCTCCTATCAATAAGTATTTGGTAGTAGGTGTATTTACGCTATCTTGATCGTTAATTGTTACGTTAGTTAACACATTACCTGATGCCGTAATAGTTCCGCCGTTGATCACGATGTGACCGAGATCGCCGCCGGCCAAGGTTGTATTAAGAGAAGTGTTAGGTCCCCATGTAGAAGCACCGCCCGTAAATACTAATTCATTAGTTCCAAGGGTAATTTGACCGTTTACTGATGAAGCACCGCTAAGCACTACTTCCTCATCCAAAACAGTTAGATTATATCCATTAAAATTAATAGTTTTGGAATATATATCACCTCGTAAACCGGCTACTGAACCGCTAACACCGGTAAATTCTACTAATGCAACAGATGTACCTGATTCGGCTATATTACCGACTGTAGCACTTCCTTGGAATGTTACGTTACCTTTGTTAGGTACTAATGCATTAATAGTAGTTGTAGGTAATAAATCCGCGCCGTTTAAGAAGACTACATTACCGGTACCGACAGTACTTCCTAGTTGAATACCGGCGTCAACTGTACCTCCAGCTGTATAGGTTGTATTGTCGTCAACTATAAGAGTATTATTTGTTACATAAGTATCACCGAAGTTTGTAGTATTAGTAGCAATAGTTACACTTTTTAGTTTAAAATTCGCAAGTCCTAATCCGTATACTTGACCACCGGTTGCAGCATTAAGCACTACAGTACCTTGACCGTTAGCTACCGGAATAATTTCTGCAAAGAAATTAGTTCCTTCGTTAACTGTAAAAGCGATATCGGCACCTAAACCAATGTTAACAATATTATTTGCATCACCTACTGCTTGACCTTCATCAATAAAATCACCCGCTGCAAATGAAGTAATAACTGCAGGATGATTATTACCGGCTGTACTTGTAATTGTTGCCCCTTGAATTTTATCTGTTGCAGCTAATTTTAAGCCTGCTCCGCCACTATTATCTCCAAAAACTATATTCGTAGCCCCTAGCGCTTTTGTTAATGTAACATTATCTGAACCGGAAACTTTTATTGTTGATATGGTATTTCCTGCATTTGCAGTAGTCAGTGTAATAGGAGTAGTATTAACAAACTCTACTGTTCCTTGATTTGCTGCAACACCACCAATTGAATCTGCTTGATAAGCTCCACCGATCTGCAAGGTAGAAGTAGCATCAATTGTAGTAGCACCAGCAAAAAATACAGGATTTTTAAACTGAACTGTAGTACCATTTGTGATTGCAACAGTGTTAAATTTACTAGCTGCAGTACCGACTTGACCGCCGACAATATTCGTACCACCGCCACTAAAGGTGAAAGAACCTATGCCAGGAGTCGTATTAGTAATGTTAGTAGCATATAGAGCAACATCTTTTCCGACATTTAATATAACATCAGTTAAAGCATCTGGATTTGGGTTAGGAAGGCCGCTAAATTTAATTTCTTTTAATACATTGTCTTCACTACCCAAACTTGTCCCTGCGGCAAGGGTTGTTGCATTAGGGTTCGCAGCAGCAGCCGGGCTAATATTAACTACACCTTTACCTGGGCTATTTGTTGTTATAATTTTATAAGTATTGTGAGCTAATTTTACTGTTGTAGTATCTCCCATAATCAAATTATTGATAGCAACATCACCGGCACTTAAATCAATATTAGCACCTCCAGCTACGCTTAATGAAGCAAGAGATTTAGTAGCATTCTTAATAGGAGCAGCAGCATCAAATGTACCAATCGTACCGCTAATAGTTAAAGTTTTACCTGCAATCATAGCATCAGCATTAATAACACCTTTATTATCAGCCGCTAATGTTACATTATACTGAAGATTAACATTATCTGTAGTATTAGTAAGGTTAACGACACCACCAACATTTGCTCCAAAATTAATACTTGCACCAGGAGCGTTACTACCAATAATATTTGCTCCGCCAAGAGTTAAGGCTTTATTCGCAACATCAGCAACGGTAATATTACCTAGAGGAACAGGGTTCTTAGCTGCAGTGGCGTTAAAGCCGATGTCACCGCTAATTGTAGCATTTCCTTGAGCAACAAGTGTTCCAGCTTGAAGAGCATTAGCTCCTGCTGTTGCGTTAACATTACCTGTCAACTTGAAACCGTCGGCAAGAATAAAGCTACCACCAACATTTGACAGGTTAAGATCGGTATTATAGTCACCTGCTCCTAATGTTACGGCTACAGCTGTGTTATTTTCAATTGCTTTTATATTTGTTGCTACAGGCTGGGTAGCATCGGCAGCAGCTAACTTAGCAGTATTTGCACCGGTAAAGAGTATTGTTGGAAAATTAGCACCATTAAGGCCCGTTGCATCCCCGGTAAAGTTACCTGTAAGAGTTGTGTTATCTGCAGTACTATTTACAGTAAGAGTGTTACCTGCAAAGGCACCGAAAGTTACAGCACCAAGATTTGAAGTTTTACTAATTGTAGCTTGCGAAGCAGCTGTAGTAAAGTTAGTAGTACCATTAGCTCCAACATCAACTGCTTGACCGAAAGTAAGTTGTCCTCCTTGTAACTCAATAGCTTTAGCATAAACTTGACCATCAATAGTGGTAGCATTAGCTGCCATACCTTTTAATATAAATCCTTGAGCTCTAGTAGTATTGTTAGTACCAACTACCGCAACTGCATTTCCTGCTTTATTACTTGTAAGGTTAGCGGCTGCACCAGCAAGAGAAGAATCAAAAACGATTACACCGTTATTATCTCCGCCAGTTGCTCCAAGAGTTCCATTAGCAACGGCAAAACTAAAAGCTGCCGCTGCTTTACTCTTAAGTATAAGGGTAGCATCATTAGTAAGACCGATTGTGCTATTTGCTACAGCTTGAAGTGTTAAAGAATTACCGGCCGTTGGAGTCGAATTAAACCTGATAGCACTGCCAGCAGCAACAGTGATAGTTTTTGTAGTAGCAACGCTTAAATCATTAAATTCTAATATATCAAGATTTCCTGCTGTAGCACCATTATTATTAACGGTAATAACGCCAGCTGCTGCACCATTAGCAACTTTAAAGTTGGTAGCAGTCATAGCTTTTGTAGCATCAGCAGAATTAAGATTAAGGGTAATACCTCCGGCAGCAAAATCAAAATTTCCAAGACCACTAATATCGTTATTGTTAATAGCAGCATTACCATTAAATCCAGGAACACCAGCAGCGCTTTGTGCTAAAGCAGCATTAGCAGCAGTAATACCTTGACCTGTTATGGTAAGTGATTGATTAGCAGCGGGAGTGAAGTTAAAGGCGTTGGCAGCATTACCATTAGATATAAACCCTAACTGAGTATTGTTAGTAATAGCAACAGCTAAATTGTTCGCAGTATTTAAAAGTATACCGTTAAAATCACCATTCGGGGTATTAAAATTGATTGCTCCATTAAAAGTAGCAGTAATAACTGCACCAGGCACAGCTCCAGCTGCAGATTGAACTGGTAAGTCAGCTGGCGCAGCAGTCTGATCAAACCCTGTACCATCAAGAGTAGTAGCAGCAGCTATTGTCGTTCTACTAGCTTGCGCAAAAGCCGTACTTCCGGTTCCGACGATTGCAGCCGCAGCGAAAGCCACGGTCGAGGCGGTCGTTATTCTTTTTAAAAAACTTGGTTTTTGAGCCATATTTTTTCCTATTTTAAGTTTAAAAATTTTAGTATAAACATTGAAATACACTTTAAGTAGTATATCTTAACGATTTATTGCTGTAATAATCAGTGTTTGCCGATGATTACCGCAAATACTTAAAGCCTATATCAAAGGTCTCTAAACACCTCGGTCAGTATAATATAAAAACTACACAATTACAAGAACCGCGTTAAGTTTTTTTATATAGTTTTAAACGTCGCGATATTTTTATCACAAAATATTAATTAATTTTTGTAAATTATTTTTGCTCTAGGTGGATACTGTATTTGACTACGAGCAGGAATTGTTGCGTGGATAGAAATCGTTGCAAAAAACACCGTCATTGCGAGCGACCAAAAGCGTTGTTGCATGGCTCTAAAAAAGTGCCGTATCATTCTAGCTAAAAGCGGGAATCCGGAAAATTATAGTCATCCTGAATTTATTTCGGGATATTTTTCAAGAGATGCTGAAACAAGTTCAGCATGACAAAAAAAGCTAGATTTCCGCCTTCGCGGGAATGACATCAAAAATTTGAGCCATGCAACAAAGCCTTCACGCAACAATAATGATATAGCAACTTACCGTTCTTCAAACGCTAATTCTTTCGGGTTGTTTTCCCATCTTAATATTTCATCGATTTTGTTATGCCAAATTCGCATAATTTCTTGCTCATAAGCAACAATTTCCGCTTCAGACCAGCTAAATTTGTGAAACATCTCATTTGCCGCTTGAAGCACCGTATTATTATTTTTATTAAAAACTTCTTCTAAATGTTTATCTTGTTCTTGCTTATAATTTAAATGCGCGGCTCTACCGAGTTCAGCCACTTTATGCATTTCACGACTACGCACCTGAATTTCGGCATTACGCCTAGAATGAAGGAATTCCACTATCGCATGAATAGATTGATAACCGTTTTCTTTAGGTTTCTCAATATAATCTTTGATATGTTTTAAACTAAAATGGTAAAAATCATTAATTATATCGAGAGACGTATAACATTCGGCTTTACAACCAACAATAACCCTGAACGCAATAAGATCGCTCAATTTGTCAATAGTAATTTCTTTCCTTTTCATTTTCTTTAAAATAGAATAAGGATCCTTTAGTCTGGCGTATATTTCAGCACCTACTCCGTTTTTATGCAGCATATTTTGAAGCAGGTTAATAGTTTCGTGAATCAAGTACTCCTCCTATTAAAACTAAATATGAGATTAATTCAAATTGTTTTTTAAATTTATAAATCTGTTACGTTATATAAAATATAAGTGTTGCCGTGAGTGTTTATTTTAAAAAATCATTTTGTTAGCAACTTCAAATTATTGCACGCTTTGCAATTTGATAACAACCATAAAACACCTGGTATGATAGGTGAAATTAATTCTTTAACTTAAAATTTAAAAAACAGATTAATATTAAAATTAGATATTTTCAATATATTTATTTAATTATTTGATAATATTTTATTTAAAATTTACTTAGATTTGTATTTTAAGAAGGAAAATTTGGGGAATTATGTGTAACTCCGTGGCTTGACTGGCGTTGCCAGCGTGGATATCATAGTCGTCATTGCGAGGAGCCGTAGGCGTTGTTGTATGGCTTGATAAAAGCACTAGTATGTCATTCCCGCGGAAGCGGGAATCTAGAAAAAAGCACTTTTTAGGTCATCCTGAATTTATTTCAGGATATTGTTAATAGATGCTGAAACAAGTTCAGCATGACAAAGAAAAGGCTGGATTCCCGCTTTCGGGCGTTGTTGCATGGCTCGAAAATTAATAAAAAACTCGTCATTGCGAGCGACTGGAAGGAGCGCGGCAATCCAGGCTATCCCGAATGTAACGAGGGATTTAATTAGAATACTAAACAAGTTTAGTATAAAAATATGTTTAACTGGATTGCCACGTCGGCATAAATGCCTCCTCGCAATGACGATTCCGGTAGCCATGCAACAACGCCCCGCTTTTAGCTAGAATGACATCGAAAATTCGATCCATGCAACAAAGCCGGCTACGACCACGGAACCCAGTCTTTTTATTAAGGCTTTTTCTGGATACCGTGGTCAAGCCCACTACTGTACGAACGTTGAAAAAAGGCTGTGTCATGCCGTGACTTGATCACGGCATCCAGGAAAATAAAGCCATATTAGACTTATTTTAGAATCTTTTTATGATATTATAAGCTGGACTGAAGTGGTCGTAGCCACGGAATGACAGAATTTTTACCTCTTTATTTAAACGTTCGTACAGTAGTGGGGCAAGCCACGGTATGACACCGCGGTACTTTTAAAAAATATCCGAAATATAGCAATTTTTGATCCACGTGGGCATTGCCTCCTCGCAATGGCGGCTTCAGCCGTCCACGTGGGTAACGCCATCACCGCAATTTTTGAAAAAGCACAAGCTTAAACTTCAACCGATAAACAACTCGGAAAAATTTTCTACCCCGCATGCCGGAGCAGCACCAAGAACCGCAGTCATGTTATCGAAATTACCGCTGCACTCAAGCACTATGTCAATGCCGGCGGCAAAAGCTTTTTCGGTAATGTCAGCCATCCCGCCGGATAACGCTTTCATCTCTATCGCATCGGAAATGATCAGTCCTTTAAAGCCGATTTCTTCTCTGATATAATTAATAACTTTTTTTGATAAGGTAGCGGGATTATCCGGATCAAGTGCTTTATATATTATATGTGCCGTCATAGCGAGTTTGCTAACCGGCAATATAGCCAACTCCTTAAAAACATAAAAATCCGTTTTCTCTAGCTCTTCTAAAGAAGCTTCTACGCTCGGTAAGGCTTTGTGGCTATCCTTTGTAGCTCGCCCGTGCCCCGGTATGTGTTTAATGCAGCCGATTACTTTTGCTTCAGCCAACCCTTCAAGTGCAGCTTGACATAAGCGAATTACGGTAGGGGGAGTAGAGCCGAAGCTTCTATCGCCGATAATATCATGCGCTCCTTCATGTCTTAAATCCGCTACCGGCGCGAAGTTTAAATTAAAGCCTAGTTCTTTAAGCTCTTTTGCTATTTCTTTATAATTTTGTTTACATCTTTCGACCGCAATGTCTATGCCTTCCTGCCGGGCTATATCGGCGAATGTTTTAGCGCTAGGCGCTGATTTGAAAGTAGGAGCGATAAGCCTTTTAACTCTGCCGCCTTCTTGATCGACGGAAATTATACAATGCTCCCCTAACACCTCTTTTATACTACCGATAAGGTTAGTAAGTTGTTCTCTATCCTGAATTTGTATTTTTTCACCTAAACCATCCGTAATAGTTTCCGATTTTATATTACGCCTGAATAAAATTACTCCTAGAGGAGGATGATTTTGAAATAACTCTATTTCTTGCGCAGTTAATTCAGTACCTGCTATACCGATAATTATCGGCTTTACTTGTTTTTCTTTCATAAAGATACCTCTTGATATTATTTTGTATGTACAGCGTCCTCTCGATCGCTTGATACAAGCAAATTTTTCGACATTTGCCTGTACTCACGTACTCTAGTACGGTAGCTTAGCTCTTCCTTAAATTCATCTTGTCTGAAGCTTTCTGAATTTAGTTGTACTACAAGCCTAATTGTATTCTAAGGGAATATTCAAGCAACTGCATATCATTATTAGAAATTATTGTAATTTTTGATTTTAATCTTGTCTTACTTATCGTCATTATTTGATCAGCCATTGCTTTACTTTGTTTACCGTTTAGCAATATATAAGCTTCACAAGGATAACATTTACTAGTATTGTTAGTTAAAGGAATAACTTGTACGCGATTTAATGCTTGATTTGAATAATCATTGCTAATAATTATCGCCGGTCTTGTTTTATATATTTCTCCGGCAATAGAAGGATTAAAGTCTACCCACCATACTTCACCTCTTTTCATGAAACCCATCTTGCGCCAATCCTTCTACCCAGTTATATGCTTCTTGCTCTGCTGCTATATCATGAGCCATATCTTGATAAGCTGCTTCAAGATATTCGTTAATTACATATGGTTTTACTAAACGCTCTATAAATTTACTAATTTTACGTTCACCGATTACTGAATGTAACTTATAATAAACAGCTTCATCAATAGTAAGTGTTAATTTCTTCTGCATAATATACCTTTCATACGTGTATTATACGTATAATACTATATTTATAAAGATTAATCAACTATTTTTGTAAAGCATTTATATAGGCGGCGCAGAGAAATTAGCAAGGAATTTTGTAATATCATTTGACAAAATATTAAGATTTTTAATCAGTATATCGATTTTATAAGAGAGGGGAGTAGTATCTTGTTTTACCGATATTTTTTTATTATTAGTTATATAATCTTGTATAGTTTTAAGATCCCTATCGGTGTAGTATCTTCTGTTTTTTATTTTATAAATGCTCAAATTAAGGATATTAACTTCTAGATACCTTAATTGATGAGAAGAGATATTTAAAAATTTTATTGCTTCGCTAGTAGAATAATATTTTTTATCTAGCTTCTTATTAAATATTTTTTCCGGTATCTTTTTTTGAGACATTTTTTTCCGAAGATTCGTTAATTAATGTTTTTAAGTTAGCAGAAGGGGTAAAACGCAATATTCTTTTTGACTCTATAGTAACCGGTAATTTAGTATGGAAATTTATACCGGGTCGTGATTTTTTTTCGCTAATTTCAAAACTACCGAAATTTTTTAAAGTTAATTTTTCGGTAAATGCTGTTTCTAAAATATTAGAGAAAATAGCATTAACAATTTCTTCGCATAAACTGTTTGATAACCCCAATTTAGAGCTTAACATAGCGGTAATTTTTTCTTTGGTAACGGTCATAAAATATAACCTTTTTGCAAAGCGTTCGGTGTCATACCGTGGCTTGACCACGGTATCCACTCTTTTTATTAAGTTTTTTTCTGGATGCCGTGATCAAGTCACGGCATGACACAGCCTTTTCTTTAACGTTCGTACAACACATGGTCAAGCCACGGTATGACACTATACTTGTAATAACCATAATACGGTAAATCACGAATCTGCTTTTGCCTTTTCGTTATACTCGCTAATATTTTCATTTAGCTTTTCTAACTTATTAACAATATGTTTGCGCATTTTTTCTTGTTTTTGGGCATTAGCATTTTTATATTCTGCCATTTTTTTGTTTAGATGATCTAAAGATTCCTGTAGCTTTTTGGCTCCTTCATCTTTTTTATCTTTCATCTTTTCCTGAATTGCAGTTACTTGATCGGATAATTGAGTATAGGTATCGCTAAGGCTTTGATTAAATTTATCTATGCCGGTTTTAGCTAAATCCTTCAAATTATCTTTTAATTCCTGAAGATTTTCGGTTACTGTTCTAGTTTGCGAGGTAGTTTCTGCATTATCCTCTTCGTTTTGCGTTGTTGCTGAAGAAAAAGCGTTAGAGGCAAATACTAAAGCAGCAGTTGTTGCAAGTGTTAATAAAATTTTATTTTTCATTGTTAGGACTCCAAAATAATTTTTAAATGGGCTTTAATTTTTATGTTTGTTATTATAGTCTTCGATTTTTTTACTTAATTCACTAAGTTTTTTCACTAAAACCTTGTGATATTCTTCTGCTTTCTTACCTGTCGCTTTTTGATATTCCGTCATATTTTCTTTTATGCCGTCATATTGTTTTTGTATCGATTCTAAAGAGCGATCTTTATTATCTTTAGCGTGCTTTTTCAATTCATCTATTTTAGAAGATAAATTATCGGCTATATCATGGCATTTCTTATTAAATTCAGCAGCGATAATTTTAGCGGAATCTTTAAGGGTATTTTGTAATTCTTCAATCGCTTTGCCTATTGTTTTCATAATAACCTCATTATTGAAAATAAATACTATAAACTATAACTTAAAATGTAAGTTATTTAAATAATAAATTATGTTATATAAAAAAGCAACTACTACAAAAATTATTAATAGAAAAACTATATAAAAAACAAATGCTTTTTGTTAAAATTTATTATAGTATACAATTTTAATTATATAGGGGTTTTATGATGTTAAAAATAGGTGATGTTGCATTTGATTTTTCAGTGCCGGTAAGTAGCAATAAAAATATCAAATTATCAGATTTAAAAGGAAAATTTGTTATACTATATTTTTATCCGAAAGACGATACTCCCGGCTGTACTATCGAAGCACAGGATTTTAATAAATTAAAACCGGAATTTGAAAAATTAAATGCCGTAATTATAGGAGTATCAAAAGATAATTTAAAATCACATGATAAGTTTAAAGAAAAATATTGTTTAGAGTTTGACCTAGCCTCTGATGCAGACTCTGATATGTGCGAGCAATATGGAGTGTGGGTTCAAAAATCAATGTTCGGTAAGAAATATATGGGAATTAATAGAGCAACTTTTTTAATTGATACCCATGGTAAAATCCTTCATATCTGGCCTGCAGTAAGTGTCAAAAATCATGCTAAGGAAGTTTTAGAAAAATTAAAAGCAGCAAATAAGTAGGCGTTTGGGGTTTGCTAGGATGTCATTCCCGCCTTTAGCTAGAATGACATCCGGCACTTTTTTAGAACTCTGCAACAACGCTTATAGCTTCTCGCAATACTGAAAATTCTTTAAAAACTCAAAGTCTTTGCTTTGTAAGCAAAAAGATTCCGGCAAGGTTATTTTAGCTACAAATCCGTCAGTTACTTCCGTCTTTACGAATAAAGTTATTTTTGTGTTACTCTGCTCTAGTCCGGAGCATTTTGTTAATAAACTTACTATCTGTTCCAATTCCGTATAACTACTTGGGAAAAGTTGTAACTCAATTTGCTGATTGTTAATTGCTTCTTCAATAGACATGAAGCTTTTAGCGGTCAGTTTTATGCCGCCTTCGTCTTTTATTATATCGCAATTAACGATCACTAGGCTTTTAACGTTCAGCAAGTGATTATAATCGCGTAACACCTCCTCGCTAAAAATAGTTAACTCAAAAATATCATCGGGATCGGAAAGCTGTAGCGTAATAAATCTTCCTCTTGCCGACATGCGAGAATCTTTTTTCTGAATCACGCCGGCAAGCGTTACTCGGCTAGTGCCGTGCGGTAAATCATTATGCAAATTTGCCGAACTTAAAATATTTAATCGATTAAATATTTCTTGATATTCCGATAACGGATGATGAGTTATAAATAATCCCAATGCCTCAAATTCATAAAAGGCTAGCGTATTTTTATCGGCATGGTTGCTTGCTATTAAAAGCTGCGGGCTTAAACTATTTACCTTAATTAAACTAAATTGATTAGAAGCTTGTTCTTCATGATAAGAAATTGAATAGGCTAAAAGCTTAGCAATACTTAAAAATAATTGCTGACGATTATCGTGTAACTCATCAAAACAACCGGATTTGATAAGGTTTTCCAGTAACTTACTATTGATAGATTTA
This sequence comes from Rickettsia endosymbiont of Ceutorhynchus obstrictus, assembly GCF_964026565.1. NCBI lineage: Bacteria > Pseudomonadati > Pseudomonadota > Alphaproteobacteria > Rickettsiales > Rickettsiaceae > Rickettsia > Rickettsia endosymbiont of Ceutorhynchus obstrictus. Next base: position 1,436,938 of record NZ_OZ032162.1, on the reverse strand, counting down.
GGCGGCATACGCTCGATGAAATCGATAATGGTCGTAAATCGCCCTCCTTTCTCTCTTTCCTCCGCCGCTAACTTACCGAAATTCACGGTAACACCTTTAATTGCGCCCAAAGCGAATATTATAGACTTTTGTTCTGCCGATATAGTAGCTTCGATGTCATTCCCTCCTTGGCGGGCATGACATCCTATACTAAAATAACCGGTGGAAATATTAATATTCGGCGGGATGATTTTGATATCATTATCTTTTGCTTCTTGTGAAAATAAGCCGATCTTATCGTGATTACTTAACTCAAGGTTCAAACATGCTACCAAAAATTCAGCAGGGTAGTTAGCTTTAAGATAAGCCGTTTGATACGAAATAACTCCGTAAGCCGAAGCATGCGCTTTGTTAAAACCGTATCCGGCAAATTTAGCAAGCGTCGCAAAAATTGATTTAGCTTGACTTGCTGAAATATTATTAGCTACCGCCCCTTTAACAAAGATTTCCTCCTGCTCCTCCATTTCTTTTTTGATTTTTTTACCCATAGCTTTACGGAGTAAATCAGCGCTGCCAAGAGTGTAACCGGCAAGTTTCTTAGCAATTTCTAATACTTGCTCTTGATATATTACTACGCCGTAAGTTTCTTTAAGTATCGGCTTTAGTAATTCATGTAAATAGTCCGGTTGCTGCGTGCCGTGTTTACAAGCGATATAGGTCGGGATATTTTCCATAGGACCGGGACGATATAAGGCGCCAAGAGCTATCAAGTCTTGTACGGAATCAGTCTTTAGACGCCGAAGCGTATCTTTCATACCCGCACTTTCAAACTGGAAAACCCCGCCCCCTTTACCTTTGCATAACATTTGATAAGTTTTTTCGTCGTCAAACGTCATGTTATTAAAGTCGATCTCGATGCCTTGTTCTTTTAAAAGCTTTTTACAGTCGGTAATGACAGTAAGAGTTTGTAGTCCCAGAAAATCAAACTTAATTAAACCGGCAATTTCCGAGTATTTCATCGAATATTGCACTATTAACATATCGGAATTAGTATCTTTGCAAACGGGTACTATTTCGACTAAATCTTTGCCGGCTATGACGATTCCCGCGGCATGGGTAGAGGCGTGCCTATGTAGTCCTTCCAAAATTAGCGAAGTATCTAAAACTTGCTTTATTAACTCCTCTTCGCCCTCTAAATTATATAATCCTTTGCCTTTAGCCGCACTTGAAAGCTCAGGGACTTCCTTAATAGCCTGATCTAAAGTTATGAGATGAACGGCACTAAACGGTACTAGCTCCGTTAAATAATCGGCATATCTATATGCTAAGCCAAGTACGCGGGAGACATCTTTAATTACCGCCTTTGCTTGCATTTTTCCGAAAGTAATTATTTGACCGACCCTATTATTGCCGTATTTTGAACGAACGTAATTTATAACTTCTTCACGTCTTTCTTGGCAAAAATCAATATCAAAATCCGGCATTGAAATACGTTCCGGATTTAAAAATCGCTCAAATAATAAACCGAATTTAATCGGGTCAAGATCGGTAATTAACAGACTCCAAGCTACTATTGAACCCGCTCCCGAACCTCTACCGGGACCGACTAATATTCCTTGCTCCTTACTCCATTTTATAAAATCCGATACTATGAGAAAATAGCCGGCAAAGTCCATTTTACAAATAATCTCTAATTCATAATTAAGACGAGTAAAATATTCCTCCTTAATTGTTTCTTGCTCCTTCGGAGAAATATTTTCTAATTTAAATTTTGTCGATAATCTCGCAAGCAAACCGTCTTCTGCGTCTTTTTTAATTAAATCCGTTTCGCTAATATTTTCGGTAGAGAAATTAGGAAGCATCGGCGGGTTGGGATGCGCCGCTATGTAACAACGCTGACTCAAATTTACGGTATTCTCTATTGCTTCCGGCAAATCTGCAAAAAGCTCTCTCATTTCCTTAGGGGATTTAAAATAGCAATTATCGCTAATCGTTTTACGATCTTGATATTCTTTGGTAACGCCGGCAGAAATACACAATAATACGTCATGCGCGTAATGCATGCTTGCATCACTGAATAATAGTTTATTAGTAGCAACAAGCGGAATATCTAAATCATATGCTATTTTAATATGAGCGGCTTCGATAAATTGTTCTTCCGGTAAATTATGCCGCATAATTTCAAAATAAAACCGGTCACCGAAGATTTCTTTTAATTTACGAGCGGCTAGGACAGCCTGCGTTTCATCTTTGGCGAGCAAGCTTTTACCGATAATACCGTCTGTATAACAACAAAGCGCAATTAAGCCTTCATTATAAGTAATAAGGTCGTCAAAAGTGATGTGATCACAAATTTTGCGATCATTTTTAGTGAAGATTAAGCTAGATAGCTTAAGTAAGTTTTTATAACCTATTTCATCTTTTGCAATAAGTAGAATCTCGGCAAAATCGGCTTTATAGTCAAATGACCCCCTAATATTATCAATAGCTACTTTATCGATATTATTCTCTATATTAAGAATAACACCATGTATAGGCTGCACGCCTTTTTTAGCAGCTTGCAAGGCAAACTCCAACGAGCCGAATAAATTACCCCGATCGGCAAGACAAATAGCCGGCATTTTTTGCCGTACGGCTAATTCAACTATTTTGTCGATCGTTAACGCGCTTTCTAAAAAAGAATAAGAACTTTGCGCTCTTAAATGTACAAATTCAGCTTGCATTTTATTTATGTATATAAATTATTGTTCGATTTATAAAATAGCTCGGTGTCATACCGTGGCTTGACTCACTACTGTACGAACGTTTAAATAAAGAGGTAAAAATTCTGTCATTCCGTGGCTACGACCACGGAATCCAGGAAAATAAAGCCATATTAGACTTATTTTAGAATCTTTTTATGATATTATAAGCTGGATTCCGTGGTCGTAGCCACGGAATGACAGAATTTTTACCTCTTTATTTAAACGTTCGCACAGTAGTGGGCTTGACCACGGTATCCGGTATTTAATTTTTCTGGACCCCGTGGTCAAGCCACGGGGTGACAGAACACGATGCTCATCATACCCTACACCCAACTCCGTAATATTCAAAACCTGCCGCTTTTACTGAGTCTGCATCTAAAATATTTCTAAGATCGATAATTATCGGCGATTTAACCGAATTATAAATTATTTCCCAATTTAATTCATTAAATTCCGACCATTCGGTAGTAATAACAATTGCATCCGCTCCGGAGCAGGTCTCAATTGCCGATTTTATATATAATAAATTTTCATTTTCAAAATGTTTTTGAGCATTATCTAAGCCTACAGGATCAAATGCTTTAACATACGCACCTTTAGTTAGTAAAATTTTGATAATTTCAATTGCCGGACTAGCTCTGATATCATCGGTGCCGGCTTTGTAAGTAAGCCCTAGAACGGCGATATTTTTACCGAGTAAATCATTACCTATTAAATTGCTAATTTTATCTACCATATCAAAAGGGCGCTTCCGGTTACTATCAATTACCGCCTCAAGGATTTTACAATCAGCACGGTAATTTTTAGCAAGCACCCTTAAGGCTAAAATGTCTTTCGGAAAGCAAGAGCCGCCAAAGCCGGGACCGGCATTTAAAAACTTTGTGCCTATTCTTTGATCAAGACCCATACCGTAAGCTAAGTCTTGAATATTTGCGCCTGTTTTTTCACATAAATTTGCCATTTCATTAATATAGCTAATTTTAGCGGCTAAAAAACTGTTGGAAGCATATTTAATAAGTTCTGCCGTAACTAAATCAGTCACTAGCAGCTTTATATTTTGGTTAGTTAGAGGCAAATAAATTTCTTTAAGCAATTCTTCCGATTTTTTATTATTAACTCCGATAATTATTCTGTCAGGAACTAAAAAATCATTAACGGCTGTTCCTTCCCTTAAGAATTCAGGGTTTGATGCAACATTAAATGTAAAATTTTTCTCTGCTAAATAACTAATAATTTTATTGCAACTGGTCGGTGGAACAGTAGATTTAACCACTAACAGACAATCCTTATTTATCCGATTACAAATTTTATCGATAACTTCAAAAACATATTTTAAATCCGCATCACCTGACGGTAACGGCGGAGTCCCGACGGTAATAAAAACCGCCTCGGCAGTTGCAAGCTCGGCATCATAATTACGGGTAAATTTTAATCTTCCGGATTTTATCGATTGCCGTAAATATTTATCAAGATCGGCTTCATAAATCGGCGATATACCTCTATTTAGCTTAGCAATTTTAGATTGATCGGTATCAAGACACACGACATTATGACCAAGATAGCTCATTATAGTCCCCGATACGAGTCCGACATAACCACAACCGATAAAGGTAATATTCATAAAATTTTTATTATGTATTATTTAATTTTGTATTATAAAACTTTAGAGTATACTTTATACTTGATTAGCGTTAATTTAGACAAGACTTTTTTAATTATACTGCTCGTCTTTTAAGAATTGGGAATTGTCCCCCCGTGACTTGATCACGGGGTCCAGAAAGTAACAATCTGGATACCGTGGTCAAGCCCACTACTGTACGAACATTTAAATAAAGAGGTAAAAATTCTGTCATTCCGTGGCTACGACCACGGAATCCAGCTTATAATATCATAAAAAGATTCTAAAATAAGTCTAATATGGCTTTATTTTCCTGGATGCCGTGATCAAGTCACGGCATGACACAGCCTTTTTTCAACGTTCGTACAGTAGTGGGTCAAGCCACGGTATGACAATGCTTCACTTACGAGCAGTATATCTACATATAATTATAAAATGAATTTTATCAAAAAAACTTTCCTTAACCTCTTTATATTTCTTGTTATATTTTCGATAATTATGACTTTTCTTATATATAGAGCTAATAAAGGATATATGGATGAGCCGATTAAAAAAATAATCGAATTTTATTTAAATAGGCAAGATATAAAAGCCGTAATAAGTGATTTGAAATTTAAGGAAAATCATCTATCAATTAATAAAATTTCATTAAATTTTATAGATAATGCACAAGGAGAAATTTCTAATTTTCAGCTTGTTTTTAATTTGCATGATTTAATATCTCACTCTTCGTTATCGGCTAATATTAATATCGATAAGTTTGCCGTTATCTCAAATAATAATGAAGAAATTATAAATACTAAAATAAACGGTGATTATACTTTAAATATAATAAAAAAGAGTGCTATTACTAAGTTAAATTTAGCTGAAATAAGAAGCGATATCTTAGCCGATAAAAAGGGTGCCAATTTACCGCTTGGACAAGCCGCATGCTTATATAAAACTAATCCTTTGCAAGGTAATAAAAAAAAGATTGATTGTAAACTTACCTTTGAAGAGCAAGCTTTTTTATCGTTTAACGGCATAATAACCGATAAAAATATTGAAGCAACTGCTAGTGCTACAAATATCCCGATAATGATTTATCAAACAATAGAAAAAATTATCCCAAATAACGGGGTAATATTATATTTACAAAAACATATTAAATCCGGTTATATCCAGAACGGTGAAGTTAGCTTAAAGCTCGATAAAAATTTTGTTGAAGATGATATTTTAGAAGAAGAGGCGTTAAAAGCCAATTTGCATATATCAGATTTTGAATATAAATATCATAAAGACTTACCGGCTCTTAAAAATATTGATACTAATATTGTGGTGTCCGGACCTAATGTAAAGTTTTTAGTAAAACAGGCTTATACCGGCAAAAGCCTTATTTCAAACGGAATTATGAGTTTTAAATGGAAGGGGCTTGCAAAATCGGAATTTATTTTTAACGCTACCGCCAAAGGTGAAGTCGTAGATTTAATTGATTTTATTCCTGAAGAGGCATATCAAAATACTAAAGCTCAAGGTATCGATCTTAAAAAAATTAAAGGGACGGCAAGCTCCGTAATTGAACTAATAATTTTTATTAGTCCCGATATACCGAATAGCTATAATGTTTCTTCAATATTAACAAATATTTCGCTTGATGCTTTTAATAATAATATATTGTTACGAAATGCTGAAGCAAAAGGCACTTATAAAGATAATAAAATAAGTTTTAGCGGCAAGGGTAAGATTAACGATTATACTAGTAGTTTTACGTATGATCATAATATGGCAGAAAATACTAATGAATGTGTGTTAAAAATTAAAACTAATATTACTGCCGCAAACCAAAAAATAGGAATATTTAAATTAATTTCCGGCAGTAGCGTTTTTAATTTTGAATATAACAAACAAAAAAATAATAAAAATTTTATCAATGTTAGCTCTAACTTAGATAATTTAGAATTTTATATCGATAAAATATCTATCCATAAAAAATTGCATAAAAAAGCCAATTTAACTTTAAAATCTAGATTAAGCAATACTTCTTCAGGCAATAATATTGAGTTTAACCTTTCGGGAGAAGATAATTTAAAAATTATCGGCAATACTCTAATAAAAAATGACACCTATAACATTACTTTACCGGTCATTAACTACGCTCAAACAAGCTTGAGGGAAAAAATTACTATGAATAAGAATAGTCTCACTACCGAGCTTACGGGGGCTAACCTTGATTTATCACACTCTAATATGTTGCAATTTTTAGAAAAAGAAGGAGAGGCTCGTAATATCTCCTTAAAAGCTAATATAGGAACGGTAAGGCTAAAGAATAACGTAATGCTCAATAATTTAGATTTAAAAATAAATTGCGATAAAGTAAAGTGTTTTGCCGGCTCCTTAAACGCAGCTATCGGGGATAAAAAAGTTCAAATGTCTCTGGTAGCTAAAGAAGGTTTTGAACAATGGTTAATTGATTGTGATAATGCAGGTAGCTTGCTTAGAGGAATCGGTCTATATAATAATATGAAAAACGGTAATATGCAGCTTACTCTCAACACCAAAAGATATGAGGTTAAGAAAGGTGAAATAATACCGATATTAGACGGCAGGTTTACTATCAAACGTTTTGTGATAACGGATACGCCTTTTTTAACGCGAATAGTATCTTTTGTGTCGCTACCCGGTTTTATTAGTTTCGTGGTGAATAATAAAAATGTTTTATTTGAAAATATGACAGGTAAGTTTAGCTATAACGGCAATATTATAACCTTGTCCGATGTAGAAGCGCAAGGACCGTTTTTTGATTTTACGATGAAAGGTAATATTGATACTAAGAAACAGCAAATTAAGCTCACAGGAAATGTTATCCCGTCATTTTTCTTAATTAGTACTGTTATAACAAAAATACCGGTAGTAGGTAAAATATTTTCTAAAGTAGCACCTTACTCGCTGGAAGTGAAGTATTAAATTGTTGTGCGGATAGGTTAAGCATGTTCTATGTCATTCTAGCTAAAGGCGGGAATCCAGAAAAATTATAGTCATCCTGAATTTATTTCAGGATCTACTAAAGATGCTGAAACAAGTTCAGCATGACAAAGAAAAGCCTGGATTCCCGTTTTCACGGGAATGACATAAGAGTGCAGAGAATAACATCAAAGCCTAAACCTATATTACAAATAAATAAAATGAAAAAATTGTTAATAACATTAATTAACCCCAATCGATATTATCTAATAGGAATTTTATTATTAGGTCTAACCTCCGGTTTTGCGTTTACCTTAGTATTTTTCACTATTCCGTATCAATTATCCGAAGCAAAATATACTACCGATATAATAGGCTCGATGTCTTTAGCGGCATTTCCTTATTGTTTAAAAATAATATGGGCACCTTTTATCGATAAATATTCCGTACCGTTTCTATGTGCTAAATTCGGACAAAGACGAGGCTGGGCGTTGACGGCTCAAATATGTTTATTATTATCTATAGTAGGTTTTTTAGTTATTAATCCGAGTGATAATTTATATATTACCGCAATTATTGCCTTTATTATTTCTTTTTGCGCGGCTACTCAGGATATCGTACTAGATGCTTATCGCATAGAGCGCCCTGCTAATAAAGAAGAATTAGCGCTCGCAATTACTTTTGGCGGTATAGGGTTTCGTCTTGGGATATTAATAGCTAGTGTCGGGGCTTTATATTTATCTAGTATTTTTAGCTGGCAGGCGGCTTATCAAGGAGCATTTGTCGTAGCCTTAGCCGGACCTATAGTAATCTTATGTATTAAAGAGCCGAAACCGAAAGAAAAACGCCATGCTACTCTACATTTAATATCGATAAAGCAATATTTTGAGGTTATCCGCAAGAGTATTTTATCGTTAAAATTAAGTCAGCCTCGTTGGCTACTAACTATTTTATTTATTTTCCTATATAAAGCAGGTGATTCGGTGCCGATGGCTATGAGCTCCCCTTTCTTTCTTGATTTATCTTTTACCGCTCATGAAATTGCTTCAATATCCAAAGCATACGGTTTGGTAGTGATGATTATAGGGGGAGGATTAGGAGGAATTTTAACCTCAAAAATCGGCATATTTAAAAGTGTGCTAATTAGCGGTACTATCCAATTATTATCGCCTCTAATGTTTATGATACTTGCGATTATGGGGCATAATATTCCGGCATTTATAGCTACTATTACTATACAACATTTTTGCTGCGGTCTCGCCGGAACGGTAATTACTATCTATCTTGCTAGCCTTTGTAATAGTGAGTTTATCGCAACGGAATATTCATTAATTGCCTCTCTTAGCTCGTTTGCTAGAATTACGCTTGCTTCTTTAGGCGGTTTTTGTGCAAAATATATCCCTTGGTCACAATTTTTTTTAGGCAATGCTTTATTTAGTATGTTATTTATAATAGTGTTCTTGAAAATATATCGTAAAAAATCAGTTTAAGGGAAAGCTATTTTATTTAACTTGACGATGCCAACTTCTTTCCTCCTTCTCGTACAGCGTCATCTCGATCGCTTGATGGTGTTGTTGCATGGCTCTAAAAAAGTGCCGTATGTCACATTCTAGCCATGCAACAACGCCAAGCTTGATACAAGCAAATTTTTCGACCTTCGCCTGTACTCACGTACTTTTGGTACTGCTTGCGCAGGCTCGTCTTTAAATTTATCTTGTCTGAAGCTTTCTGAATTTAGCTGTAGCTTAATATTTTATTTTTACTTTAAAAGCAAAATTTTTTTGCATAGTAATTTTAGCATAAAGCTAAACAGATATAAGAGATTGTTATAATTATTCAATCATATCTTAAACTAATTAGAGCCGGGTGCTAGGGGATAAACTCAATCATTGAAAACAATAATTTCCCGTTGCATTTAATGCTGCAGCACTCATGAAACGGCCCCCTAGCATAATAACACTAAGGTTTAATAAATGTTTTGCAATGATGGAGTTTAAACACCATTAACGGATGGTACTGTAACAGAATAATTTAGATAATCAAGGAAATTAAGTTGTTTCCTTAAGATATTAATCTAATTTTCGGTTGTAGTGATGTTAAAAATACACGAACGATATTTCAACGGCGTTGTTGCATGGCTACCGGAATCGTCATTGCGAGCGGCTGGAGGCGTTGTTGCGTGGCTCGAATTTTTGCAAAGCAAACCGGTGTCAAGCCACGGTATGACACCATACTTGTAATAACCATAATACGGTAAATTATGAGCCATGCAACAAAGCCTATTTCAACCTGAAAGCTAAGCTAAGGATTATTTATAGGGGGTAGATATTAATCTAAGCGACGAGGAAGTAGAGTTAACGAATATTTGAATTAAAGAAAGATATAGTATCAGGGTTAATCTTATTTAATAAACACTAAATTATTTTCTGAAGAATCGGCTACGCTAAACTTGTAATTTAAATATGAAAAATTTTTTAATTCGCAAGGATTATCGATTGAGTTGGTAGCTATAAAATTAACCATATTGCCGCGTGCTTTTTTAGCATTTATTCCGATAGTTTGTAATTTACCGTTTTTATTTTCTTTAAAAAATACATTAATCATTGGATATTGAAGATGGCTAATAGCAATAGCGGAAGAATATTCAATAGAAGCCAAATTAAGCAAATACTTATTTTTATGTTGTTCAAGGGTTTGATTGATATAGCTAGTAATTTTTTCTTGCCAAAAATCGGCAAGGTTCTTTATATCAGGTAATTTAGTTGCCATTTCTAGCCGATAAGGTCTAATAACATCTAAAGGTCTTAAAACGCCGTATAACCCGGATATAATTAGTAAATGAGATTGTAAAAAATTTAATTGTTTATACTTTAATTCTTCGACTTTAATATTATTATAGACATCACCGTCATAAGCAAAAATTGCTTGTTTAAGCTCTTGCTTCTCAAAATTTTGAAATCTTTGTCGATTAAGCTGTGCAAGGTTGGAACTTATATTCATTATTTCCGTTAATTGCTCTTGAGAATAATTTTTAACTATGCCAAGCAAGTAATTTGTCGTGCTTAAAAATACCGGTACGGTTGACTCTTGAAACGAGATAGCCTTAAAATTAAGGGTTTTTGCGGGAGAAATTATACTAAGCATTATATTTATAACATATCGATCGTAAGGCTTTCAAGTTAGTATAAGAAAGCCTACATAAACCATTTTAAAGATATTAACGAGTAGGGGGAGTAGGAACTCTTGAAATATTATTGCCTATATTCCTATTCGTATCCTCTATCGTTCTCATAATAGCCGGACTCGGATCGGCCTCAATTGTTAAAACAGGATTTGGTTTAGTAGGTGCTTTATCTTTGCAGCCTATTAAAATAGCAGCAGCAAAAAAAAGTATCAAATAATTTTTATTCATAAATGACCTAAATATATTAAGAGATTAGTATAAAGATAATCGGTTGCTTGTTCAATGTCAATAATTGCTTTATGATTCTAAATTTTTATCTTTTGGATAAAACCAAATAACTAATAGCCAAAATAAAAGGCAAAGATTTAAAAGCAAATTATACTCGGTTATTGATAAGCCGAATATCTTTAATGCTGCTTTGGTACATGAGGTTATCGGCTGGCTATAAAATATTTCTTTGATATGTTTTATAGATAAACCTTTCGGGATATGAATCATTGAAGAGCAAAGAGCGCTCGGCTCAAAAATTCCTCTCTCTACACCGCTATGGTAAGCGGATAATAGACAAGAACAAAATAAGGTAAGGAAAATAAAACCTAAGGTATATTTGCTTAATTTTCTGATTATTAAAGCAGTTAGAGAAATTTTAATTAAAGTTAAATAAGGAAATCTTTCATATACGCATAAAGGGCAGGGGGTGTAGTATAATACATATTCTGCGAAATAGGCGGTAGCTAAAGCGATTATAGAAATCGTAATTAGACCTAAATGAAGAATACGGAAACTGTCTTTCCTAATGAAATTTATAACTGAAGCGATTAACATATTTAAATCTTTTTAAATGTAGTATTCTTAACTAAGTATAGGCTTTATCGCATTGTTGCGTGGATAGATAAAGCGTTTTCTATGTCATTCCCGCAAGGCGGGAATCCAGGCTAAAAAGCCTTAGCTTGTAAAGCTTTTTTCTATATAACTGTAAGCTATCGTTACATTTTTAGTTTAATTTTTCTGGATTCCCGCTTTCGCGGGAATGACATCGAAAATTCGAGCCATGCAACAACGCCTCCTCGCAATGACGAGGTTTTTATTATAATCTTAAAGAATAAAATTGTATAAAACTATAAAAAACACAAGTCATATTTTACAATTAATTAAATTTAGTGTAGATTGTCTTTCATTGTTAATATAGTACAAGTAAAATAAAAAAATGTCAGAAATATTTGAAGAGGCGATTAGATCGAATGCTTGGCCTTTTTTAGAGGCAAAAAAAATATTAGATCATTTAAAAGGCAAAGTTCCGGCTAAAGGTTATGTATTATTTGAAACGGGTTACGGACCTTCTGGTTTGCCGCATATCGGAACATTTGGGGAAAATGCACGGACAATTATGGTACAGGAAGCATTTAAACAATTATCCGATATCCCGACAAAATTAATTTGTTTCTCCGATGATATGGACGGTTTGCGTAAAGTGCCTAGTAATATCCCGAATCCTGAAATGGTAGCTGCTCATATGGATCAGCCGTTAACCGCTATTCCCGATCCGTTCGGTGAATATGAAAGTTACGGTCATTATATGAATGCTAAAATGCGGTCATTCCTTGATAGATTCGGTTTTAAATATGAGTTTTATAGTAGCACGCATTGTTATAAATCCGGCATGTTTGATGAGATGATGATTAGGGTACTTAAAAAATATGACGAAATAATGGAGTTGATGCTGCCGACTTTTCGAGCGGAACGAAAAGCAACTTATTCGCCTTTTATGCCTATCTGCCCCGAAACCGGTAAAGTTTTGCAAGTGGCTATTGAAAAAATTGATCCGAGTAGCGGAACAGTTACTTATAAAAATGAAAAAGATAATTTTGTAGAAGTGCCGGTAACAAAAGGACATTGTAAATTACAATGGAAGCCGGATTTCGGTATGCGCTGGGCAGCTTTAAGCGTCGATTATGAAATGTACGGCAAAGATCATTTAGCAAATGCACGGCTTTATTCCGAGATTTGCCGAATTCTTGGGGGCGTTCCGCCGGTGCAATTATGTTGTGAATTATTTCTCGATGAGAACGGCGAAAAAATTTCTAAATCTAAAGGTAATAGTATTAGCGTCGATGATTGGCTAAAATATGCGCCGCTGGAAAGTATGTCGCTTTTTATGTATCAATCGCCGACCAGAGCAAAACGCTTATATTTTGATATAATACCCAAAAATGTTGATGAATATATTACTTTTAATAAAAAATATCATGCAGAAGAAGACCCCGTAAAGAGATTAGCAAATCCCGTTTATCATATTCATCACGGGCAGGTTCCTAACATTGAAACTTTCGGCATCACTTACGCATTACTTTTAAACCTCGCATCAGTATGTAATCCTTCAGATAAATCAGTGCTTTGGGCGTTTATTACAAGATATGAACCGAGAGCAACGCCTGCAACTGCTTTATATCTTGATCATTTAGCAGATTTTGCGGTAAAATACTTTAATGACTTTATTAAAACGCATAAATCATATTTAATGCCGACGGCTAAACATAAAAGTATTTTAGAAGATATTTTAAAAATGTTGGTTGATTTACCTGATACTATCAGTGCTGAGCAAATTCAGACTACAATATATGATATCGGTATGAAAGCCGGCTATGAAAATTTACGTGATTATTTTAAAGAATTATATCAAATACTATTTGGGCAAAGCGAAGGTCCAAGGCTTGGAACCTTTATTAAGCTTTTCGGAGTAGCGGAAACAATAGAATTGATTAATGAGAAGCTGTAGAGGTTTTACTGTCATACCGTGGCTTGACCACGGTATCCAGAAAAAACCTTAATAAAAAGACTGGATACCGTGGTCAAGCCACGGTATGACACCGAGCTATACTACTTTGCGTTAAGCCAAATTAGATTACATAAAAAATGAACGATATTTTTTCTAGTACATTACCTATTTTTTTGATTACTATCCTTGGTAGTATTATCAAAACGAAATGGTTGACTTCGGAAGAATTTTGGCGTGGGATAGAAAAACTATCATATTTCGTATTATTTCCGGCAATGCTGTTTAATTATGTGTCCACCGCCGATTTAAGCGTTTCCTCAATAATAAAATTAGTATTCGCTCTTATTATTTCCACTTGTATTATCTCGATTATTTTAGCTATTTATCAAAAAAAATACAATATCAATAAAGTACAATTTACCTCAATATTTCAAGGTTCAATTCGTTATAATAGTTATATTTTCTTTGGCGTAAGTGCGCCACTACTAGGTCAAGAAGGGCTGGCTATAGTTGCCGTCATCTCTTCTTATATGATTATTTTTACTAATATTTTATCGGTTATAATCTTTGCTTATTATATTCCCGATAAATCAGTAGCTACTACTCTTAAAACCAGCATTCTTTTAATGGTTAAGCTAATAATTCGCAATCCGTTAATTATCGCAACTATTTTCGGGTTTATGTTTAATTATTCTAACCTTGAACTACATCTAGGTTTGAAAAAAACATTAGATAGTCTATCTAATGCTGCTTTAGCTATAGGAATGTTGAATGTCGGCGCAGGTCTTAATTTCACTATTCATAAAGAGCTTTTGTTTAACGTAATATTAACGGGTTTTGTTAAATTAATAGCTTTTCCGATCGTAACGGTAATAGTTTTATGGTTAATGTCAATTGAAGGAGTTACTAAATCCGTGGGAGTACTATATAGTTGCTTGCCTTGTGCAAGTACGGCTTACGTACTATCTCGTCAACTTGGCGGTGATCCGGAATCAATGGCGTCTATCATAACATTTACTACTTTCTTCTCGGTAATTACTTTGTCGCTTATTATGTATATGTTGGGGTAAGGGGGCATTGTTGCGTGGAACGATTTTACCTCGTCATTGCGAGCCGCTGCAAGCGGCGCGGCAATCTTATGAAGTTAGCTAGATTGCTTCGCTTCGCTCGCAATGACGGTGTTTTTATTATTTACTAGATTGCCGCGTCGATTCTTCGAATCTCCTCGCAATGACGGTGTTTTTTCTAGATTCCCATTTGAATTAGAATGACATCGAAAACTTAATTTTACTCACCTGTAAAATTATGGGTTTCTCCTGCTAAATCTAGTTTTATATCACTCAAATTTAAATAAGAGCTAATATGTGCTAGTATTTCATTAGGCAGTCCTAGATCACTCTCTACAGTACTATTATGTTGTACAACCTTTGTAAGCTCAAAATAATGCTGATTGATATGAGAATCAATCTTTTGCACTTTATCAGATAAATTATTTGTTCCTGACAGTAAATCTATGAATTTTTTACTTTCTTCTTTACCTTCTTCATATTTCTTAAAGTCATTAAGGCTAGCTGATTCAAGGTTTTTAGCAATTTCTATTATTGAATCTAATTTTTCATGGGGGTTTTTAAATTCTATCTTAGTTCCTGCTCCAGTAATTGAAGCAATGTATGCTCCATTAGCCGCACTATTAGTTGCCGGGGCTGAATTATGAATAGTATAATCAGCTCCATGATGAGTAAAATTAAAATCTGATTGCGCACCTATAGTTACTGTGTTCATTGGTAAATCTTTACCGGTTTGAGTCAATTTACTATTTTCTCCTACAGAAATAGCTACAGCTACTGCTCCTTCATAATTATTATTTAAATCTATAGTACCATGGACAATATTAATATTATTTAAAGGTAATTCACTACTAGCAACTGTAAGCTTACAATTATCATTAACTTCAATATCAGTAAGACCGCGTATTATAAGAGGTAAATTATCAGAGCCATTAATATTATAAGTACCATTAATTGTTAGACCAGCATCTGCTGACATTGTAACGAATGAATTATTTTCGCTTAATTTCACACTGGGATTTAAAGCGTTTCCTTTTATTGTTAATTTAGGCATATCTATTTTCCTCAATTTAATTGTTAAGTAATTATTAATTAGGATGCCATTATAGAGGATTAGTCTTAATAAATCAATTAAATAATTAATATTCTCTTAAGTTTTTAATTATATAATATTTTTGGTAAATATTTCTGTTGCTAATTTAGGTTGTGTGCAAAAACCTATCAATAATTTCTTGATCTAAGAAGCTATAAGTTATAAATTACAACCAAATAATATAAATATAAATTACCATGGATGAAATGAATAAAATTAATTATGCTGAAGCGTTAGAATATCATAGCAAAGATAAGCCGGGGAAAATTGCTATTTCTCCGACAAAACCTTTAGTTACGCAGCAAGATTTGTCTCTAGCTTATTCCCCGGGCGTGGCTGCTCCTTGTCTTGAGATTGCTAAAAATATCGATGATATTTATAAATATACCGCTAGGGGTAACATGGTTGCCGTAATATCTAACGGCACTGCAGTTTTGGGGCTAGGTAATTTAGGGGCTGCCGCTTCAAAACCGGTAATGGAAGGGAAGGCAGTTTTATTTAAGAATTTTGCTGATATTGACGCTATAGATTTAGAGATTAATACGGAAGATCCTGAGGAATTTATTAATGCGGTAAAATATCTTAATTATAGTTTCGGGGGTATTAACCTTGAAGATATTAAAGCCCCTGAATGTTTTATAATTGAAGAAAAGTTAAAAAGCTGCATGGATATACCGGTATTTCATGACGATCAGCACGGTACGGCAATTATTATTGCTGCAGGGCTTATGAATGCCTCATATCTTACTAACCGCTCGTTTAGTGATCTTAAAATTGTCGTAAACGGCGCAGGAGCGGCAGCGATTGCCTGTATTGAGTTGTTAATAGCTCTAGGAGCGGATAAGTCAAATATAATTTTATGCGATACGAAGGGAGTAATATATAAAGGTCGTGCTAGCGGCACGAATAAGTGGAAAGAGATATATGCGCAAGAGACAAATTTACGTACTCTTTCGGAGGCTATGGAATCGGCTAACGTATTTTTAGGGTTATCTTCTAAAGGTGCGGTATCAAAAGAAATGGTAGCAAAAATGGCTAAAAACCCGATTATTTTTGCCATGGCTAACCCCGATCCGGAAATTACGCCTGAAGAAATAAAACTAGTTCGAGATGATGCAATTATTGCAACCGGTCGCTCGGATTATAATAACCAAATAAATAACGTTATGGGATTTCCGTATATCTTTCGCGGAGCCTTGGACGTCCGAGCTAGAACTATTAATCAAGAAATGAAAATAGCGGCCGCCCGTGCAATAGCCGAACTTGCTAGAAAGCCTGTACCGGAAGAAGTATATAAAGCTTATTTCGGGCGTAAAATGGTTTTCGGAGCTGATTACATCATTCCCGTGCCTTTTGATCCAAGATTAATTACCACTATTCCCCTCGCTGTTGCCAAAGCTGCCATAGATAGCAAAGTCGCTAAAATCCTTGATTTTAATATTAGCAAGTACAAAAAAGAATTAGAAAGTAGATTAAACCCTACTTCTAATTATATGAGCTTACTCTCTGAAAAAATACATAATGCATCTATTAAAAGAATCGTGTTTGCCGAAGGTGAAGAAGAGGAAGTAATTATGGCGGCTATTATGATGCGTAACGATAAACTAGGTTATCCTATTATAGTAGGACGTCGTGAAAAAATAGAAGCTACTTTAAAAAAAATAGGTCATGATACTAATTTAGACGGCATAGAAATAATGAATGCGTCTATCAATGAGAATCTTGATAAATATATTGATTATTTATATGAAAGGTTGCAACGGAAAGGGTATCTCTACCGAGATTGTGCAAAACTTGTCAAAACAGATAAAAATATTTTCGCAAGCTGTATGGTAGCGTGCAAAGATGCCGATGCGGTTCTAACAGGGATTACCAAGAGTTATGCAGATAGCCTTGAAGATATAATGAAGGTAATCCCGGTAAAACGGAAGCGTAGAATTTTAGGCTATTCTATTATGATCGCTAAGGAACAGAACATAATTATTGCCGATAATAGTATCACTGAATTTCCAAATAGCTGGGAGCTTGCTCAGATTGCCGTGCAGACCGCAGAAATTGCTAAAAATATGGGCATGATACCGCGGGTTGCACTTCTTTCATTCTCCAATTTCGGTAATGCTACCAAAGAAAAAACCGCTCGTATTCGTGAAGCGGTAAAAATATTAGATAGTTTGCGGGAAGATGAGGAGTCGGAACTCAATAATATGAAGTTAGATTTTGAATATGACGGTGAAATGTCGGTAAATGTAGCTCTGAACTCTAATTTACGTAAATTATATAAATTTTGTCGGTTATCGGGACCGGCTAATGTGCTAATTATGCCCGGTTTAAATTCCGCCGCTATCTCTACCGAATTATTACAGGAATTTTCTTCTAATGCCTTTATCGGTCCGATAATTAACGGTTTTGAATATCCTGTTCAAATCTTACAAACCGGTGCTACTGCTAATGATATATTAAAAATTGCAACTTTTGCTTGTATTGAAGCAGCTTTTAGTAGTTAATTAGCGTTGCCCGCATGGCTCTAAAAAAGTGTCGTATGTCATTCTAGCTAAAGGCCATAACTGTCCGAAGTTACATAAAGAAGTAGAAAGAAATATAGATTTTTACTGTATTTAATGGCTATATATAGTAAAAATTCTTAATATTGATGCTCAAAAATACTATTTTTAACCTTAATTTTTTTAACTTCGGACAGTTATGGCTAAAGGCGGGAATCCAGAAAGTTAATATGAGCAAATTAACATAGTAATTTATTATATAATTTTGCTTATTTTAAATATTTTCTGGATTCCCGCCTGCGCGGGAATGACATCGAAAATTCAAGCCATGCAACAAGGTATCCAGTCGCCAAGGTATCCAGTCGCTCGTAATGACGATTCCGGTAGCCGTGCAACAAGGCTTAGTTAATTTAATAAAATATATAAAGTATTTGAATTAAAATAACTTTATATGTATAAAGATATATATAAAGATTAAAATTAATTAACTTAAGAGGGAATATTATGCCTTTCTCTGAAAAAAATAAAAAAGAAATAATTAATTTTTTTAATAATCATTCTAAAGATGGTATAAAAAAAATTAAAGATTTATGTTTGCAGCAAAATAAAGATTTTGTAGAAGAAATCGCTAAGTTTTTTTGTGAAGAAAAAAGAAATTTAAATTTAGAATCGGTAGGAGATTACCTAGGAACCCGCGGAGAAGATAACCAAAAAATATTAAAAAGTTTTGTTAAACAATTTGATTTTAAAGAAAAGTTTTTTTTAGAAAGTTTGCGGGATTATTTAAAAACATTTAAGTTGCCGGGTGAAGCTCAAAAAATAGATAGATTAGTTGAAGCTTTCGGAAAAAAATATTGTGAACAAAACCCTGACGGGGAAATAAAAAGTAAAGATGCCGCATATATATTAGCGTTTCAAACAATCATGCTTAATACCGATCTGCATAGTTCTAGTATTGCCGCTTCTCGAAAAATGACTTTTGAAGAGTTGAAGAAAAATTTGCGCGGTACAAATGATAATAGAGATTTTAATGAAGAATTTTTAAAAAAATTATATAATAAAATAAAAGCAGAGCCGTTTGAATTAAATTTTACGGAAAATGCCGTCGGTTATGAGATAAACAATGTAAATTATCAGAATGATACGGTTTTTAAGAATTTAAATAATTTTCTTAAGAGTAACGATAATGATATAAAAAATATTTTTCCTAAGTTAAAAGATATTGATGGATTAAAAACTGAGCTAAATCAACCAAAATTTTGGTTAAATAAATTTACGGGTTACGAAGGAGAGATAAAAATCCAAGATATAAAAGGTGCGGAAGTTCAAATACAAATTTATGAGCCGAATATTTTCTCACAATGGTTGTTGGGGGGAAAATCTAAAGTTATAATACAACCTTTATGTGAGGAGGGAAAGCAACCGACACCGGAGGCTGTCAATTTAGCTGCTCAAATTGCTGCAAGTTTTGATACGGACGTAATCGGTATTAAAGCGACTTATGATTATTTAAAAGAAGACTTAGAAAAAGCTTATAAAATTTTGCGATTTCCTGATCAGGTAAAAACTCCTATTGTCAGCACTACCACACAGCTTCATAATTTGTTAAAAGAGACAACACGGAAGGTGCAAAAGGAAGAGCCGGAATTACAAAAAGTTAAAGATAAGCAGTTATCACCTGAAGCAAAATTTAATGATCTTGAAACAGCAGACTTAGGAGATAAATCATCAGATAATAAAATTAGCAAAGTAACCGAGAAGAAAGCACTTACTCTTGCAGAAGAACTTGCAACAAAATTTGCCGTTAGCAAGAAACAAGATGCTACTGTTAGGACTTCATCCTCTCAAGTAAAATCTTCTGAAGAGAAAATAAATAATCATGAAAAACGTTTAGAAGAGTTAAAACAAAAGCAAATAGTAGCGCAGAAATCAAAAAAAGTTGCTGAAGCCGAACTAAAAAAATTGAGAGCAAGCAAAGAAAAGGCTCCAAGTAAAGCAATAATAAATAATATTAACGAACGCATGAGAGAGATTAATAATAAAATTATACCGGAGGCTGAGGCTACGTTAAAAAGTTGTGAAAAAGAAATAAATACTATAAAGGATACTGCCAAAAGAGCAGAGCAGTTTAATAATAAAAACAGTAGTAATAAGGCTACAAAATCAGAACCGACAGCTGTAGAGAGACAGGCTCAAGGAGCTATGGCCGCGATAAAGCGTAAAAAAGAAGAGGTAGAGAAACAAAAACAGCAAATATCGGGAGTAGTAAGTAATGAACCGCGCCAACCTTCTAAATCGCTGCTATCACCTAGCGCTACTCCAATGCCTCCACCTCCGCCTCCTGTTGGATGGAAACCGCAACAACAATCAGTCGTAAATAAATCGGAAATTCCTATTAATATACAACAACAGGTGATTAAGGCCGGAGAGGTAATTAAGCAAGAACCTACTAAAAGCGGCGAGCAAAATGATCATAAACAAGAATTAGCGAACGCAATAAAAAAACATCAACTGAAAAAGGTTGATCATCGTTCTAGTTCTAGAAGAAGATAGATAGTGTGAGTGGCAATGCCCGCGTGGCTCGAATTTTCGATGTCATTCCCGCGCAGCATTGTTACGTGGATACCCAAACCGTCATGGCGAGGCGCCTCTTGGCGCCGTGGCCATCTAAGTATAAACATATTTTTATACTAAACTTGCCACCTATATAAATTTTTTGGTATTCTAATTAAATCCCTCATATATTCGGGATAGCCTGGATGGCCACAGCCACTACGCGGCTTCGCCATGACGGATTTTTATTAATTTTTGAGCCACGCGGGTAACGCCTCTTCGCAATAACAGAGTAGAATCGATCCACGTAATAACGCCTCTGCAGAAATGTAGCCGACGCAGTTTTTTTAAAAATACATTTAAATCAAAAGACTATATAAATATTTACTTTTCAATAAGCCCACAATTGTAAGCGAATGTTTGTACAAATACTTTTTGTTCGTCTTTATATTCATTAGCTAACTCATTTATTTTTTTTATAAAATCATTTTTATGTGATTCTTCCATTTTCTGCAATTCATAAGCTATGCTCTCCATCATTTGAATAGCAGAGTCGTCATTTATAATATCTTCATTAGAAAATTCTAAGAAAATAGCTATATCTAATATAATTTTTATTAAATGACTATTCATTTCCTAAATACCTCCTCAGCTTTGCACATATTCCCGCGCCATTTTAATCACTTCCGGGTAATTAACTTTACCGGTCGGGAATATCGGTATTTCTGGAACGTTAATAATAAATTTAGGCAAATGCATTGCTGAAACCATGACTTTGTCTATTATGTTTATAAAGCTTTCTTTAGTAATAATAGGGCTAGTGGTAAAAAGTAAAATCTGCTCGCCTTTTTTTTCGTCAGCTAAATAAATGACGGCATTTATACTGTTAGGATCTGAATCTATTCGTGTTGCTAATTCCTCTATAGCTGCCAGCGAAATCATCTCGCCGGCTATTTTGGCAAAGCGTTTAACTCTTCCGATGATAGTTATATAGCCTTCCGAATCGATTTTTACGATATCGCCCGTATCATACCAACCTTTTTCCTGTGACGCTACCGATTGAATAGTGCCGGGCTTATCTAGGTTTAAATAGCCAAGCATAATATTCGGTCCTTTGACGAATAAACGCCCGCCTTCTTTTATTCCTTCCACCGGTTTAATATTGTATTCGATTTTAGATAATAATCTTCCGACTGTCCCTTGTTTATTGTGCATAGGAGTGTTACAGGCGATAACCGGTGCGGTTTCGGTAATGCCGTATCCTTCAAAAATTCTGATGCCGTATTTATTAAGCCATAATTGTCTGGTTTTTTCTTGAAGTTTTTCTGCGCCAGCAAATATATAACGTACGGAATAAAAATCATAAGGATGAGCATAGCAGGCATAGCCGTTTAAAAACGTATCGGTACCGATTAAAATAGTCGCTCCGACATCATATATTGTTTCGGGTATAGCGCGGTAATGCAGCGGTGAAGGATAGAAAAATGATTTTATACCGTTAAGCGTCATAATAACCGTGCCGGTAAGACCGAAACAATGAAACATGGGCAGCGCAATAAAAGCTAAATCCTCAGGACTAAAATGTATTTTTGCGGATATTTGATATCTATTAGCTTGTAAATTTTGATGAGATAATGCTACGGCTTTAGGCGTGCCTTCAGTACCTGAAGTAAAGAGGATAACAGCCGCATCTTTGTCGCTCGGATTACTGCATAAGTGATTATAATAGCTTTGTGGAAAAAAACTACCGACATACGATTTTATTTTTAGCCATAAATCGATATCGTCTTTCACGTCTTCAAGGTAAATTATTTTTATATTAGCCTCAAGAAGCTTAGCTATTACTTCCTGTAAAGCGGCTTTTTCAATAAATTGTCGTGAGCTATAAATGGTTTTAACTGCAGCCGTTTTGCATGAGGCGACAATGGTACTTGCGCCGCCTACCCAGTTAATCATGGCGGGTATACGCTGACAAAATTGCGTAGCATAAAAAGTAATAATTGTTGTGGATATATTAGGCAGCATTAGCCCTACATGTTCATTTAAAGCAGTATTTTTTTTAATTAAATCGGCTAAAATAAAAGATTTAAATAATAACTGCCGATAAGTAGCTGAATTATTCTCGATATCGTCAATTATTTTTTTATTAAAACCGTGAATTTTAGCAGATTCAATAAGAGATTGAAATAAAGTATTCTTATAATCGGAGCTTTCAAACATCATATCGGCCATGATATCATACAGAGCTTGCCCGATATATTTACGTCTTTCTCTATTATCCATTATTTCTTGAGGTGAAAACTTTACCGGCGGTAAAACGGTAATAGTAATTTTGGGGAATATTTTTCTTTTTAATATATTTTTTAGTTTGGAGAAATGTGTAAATTGTGTTCCGTCTATTCTAACCGGTAAAATTACTGCGTCGGCTTTATCAGCAATCATGCCGGGACCTTCGTAAATTTTCATTAAAGAACCGGTCATGCTTATTCTTCCTTCAGGAAAAATAGCTATTTTCTTATCTTTTTGAATTTCTTTTATTAAAGTTTTTATAGCCATGGCGTTAGTCGGATCAACCGACAAAGTTTTTACCATTTTTAAGAAAGGCTTAATCCACCATACTTTTGCTATTTCAGTATTGATAGCAAAAGTCATTTGCTCCGGCAAGTAAGTTGCAAGTAGCGGCGGATCAAGATAAGAAATATGATTAGCTATAATTACGGCTCTTTTTCCGGCTTTATAAAAATTCTCGATTCCTTTAACTTCAACTTTATACATTAAGTCAAAAAATGCTTGAAAGATACTTTTTATCACGCTAAACGGAATAATCTTAATTTCCGGCATTAAACGATAAATATAAAAAGCAACACTTATATTAAGTAAGCTTACCACCAATATAACGAACGGAATTGAGAAATTTAAGTAAAATAATAATGATAATATTATAGTAGAGGCCGCCATAAAAATTGAATTGATTAAATTATTTACGGCTATAATGCGGCTGCGATGAGCGGGGCTTGTGAAATATTGCAATACCGCAAAAAGCGGTACGATATATAAGCCACCGATAGCTGCAATAAAAAATAAATCTATAACGATACGCCAATTATGCTTTTTCGATAAAAATACCAAAATGCTTTTTAGTTGTTCAGGTTCATAGTGAATTGCGCTTATTCTGCTGGCAAAAAACAGATCGATACCGAATATGCTAATTCCGAGTGCCGAAATAAAAACATATTTGGAAGTAATTTCATTTTCAAAAATCTTGCTACACCAAAATGATCCTGCTCCTACCCCAAGTGAAAAAATTGCTAAAAATAAATTAGCGACATTTTCATCGGCACCGAAAGTTTCTTTAGCAAGCAGAGGAATTTGAGCAATTATTGCAGCCCCGATAAACCAAAACCAGGAGATGCCGAGTATCGCTAAATATACTTGTTTCTTAGCTTTAGCATATTTTAGCATGTTTAAGCTTTCGCTTATGATATTAAAATTTATCTTAATACCCGGATTGGCATTATTTGATTTCGGTGTGAAAAAACTAGTAATAAATCCCAAAATAGCAACTATAACTAAGGCTAGGATAATGAAATTGCTGCTGATAGTATAATAACTACCTATTATAGTACCGATAAAAATACTAATAAAAGTTCCCGCTTCGACAAAACCGTTAGCACCTAGTAACTCATCTTTATTTAAATGATCCGGTAAAACGCTATATTTTATAGGACCGAAAAATGTTGAATGAATCCCCATAAAACAAATGGAGAAGAAAAGGATTAGCAGGCTATTATGAAGAAAGCCGTAAATAGCAACACCGATTATAGCAATTTCGCAGCTTTTAATAATTTTAACTAAAGTGGATCGTTCATATTTATCGGCAACTTGCCCGGCAATACTGGCAAATATTATAAAAGGTAATACGAAGATAGTATTTGCGGCTAACACCAGCATATTACTATATTCGCTTAAATGATTTGATAAGCCGTAAGTTATCAGAATAATAAGAGCGTTTTTTAATATATTATCATTAAGGCAACCGCAAAATTGTACTATAAAATTCGGTAAAAAACGCTTATCTTTAAAAAGATATAATTTATCTGATTCCATAATACTCATTTTAAAAATATGAGGTATATTATGCAATTTATCCCAGCATGTCAAATATATAGCTTCAAGCATTAAGGTCTATACACCAAATTTTGCAAGTCTCGCTTGTACTCACGTACTAGCTGACGGCTAGCGCAAGCTCGCTCTGAAATTTAATGTCTATACCTTAATGCTTTTTGCTATATACAGCTTCGATCTGTTTACATAGCTAGATTATTATGTTATTATAATCTAGCCGGTCTAGCTATAGAAGCTAGGCATTATTAGGAGGTTAGTATGAATAAATGGCAGTTACATGAAGCAAAAAATAAGTTGAGTAACATTATTGATACGGCAATGCACGGCAAACCGCAATGTATTACTAAAAGAGGATAAGATGCGGTAATAATCATAGGAATAAATGATTATGAAAAGCTTATAAAGCAAAAACTTAATTTTAGTGAATTCTTATTAAGCGGTCCAAAATTTGACGATTTAGAAATTGAGAGAGCAAGAGGTAAGGCTAGAGAGGTTGACTTATGAGATATTTGTTAGATACTAATATTATATCGGAATTACGTAAAAAAAATCCTGATATTAGAGTAATGAAATGGTTTTCAAATATTCATCATAGTCAGTTATATCCATGCAACAATGCTTAAATCTTCTTGAAATGACATAAAATTTGATGTATTCTATTTTTGTTAATACTATTTAAATAACACTAAAACTATTACAACATGATTGTATCCTTTACTTGCTCTGATACGGAAAAGTTATTTTATAACCAATCTGTAAAACGCTTTCACTCGATTATCCGTTCAGCACAAAGGAAGCTTAAATTATTAAATTCAGCTAGTAATATTAATGATTTGCGTTCTCCGCCAGGAAATAAACTTGAATCATTAAAAGGAGATAGAGCAGACCAGCATAGTATTCGTGTTAATGATCAATGGCGGATATGCTTTGTTTGGCATGATGGAAATGCTCATAATGTTGAAATTGTTGATTATCATTAAGGAGGTTATATGACTCAATTACTCGATCTTGTAATACCTGGCGAGGTGTTAGAAGAAGAATTTATGAAGCCTTTAAACATAAGTCAAAATCAGTTAGCTCGTGATATTGATGTACCACCTAGCCGTGTTCATGCAATAATACATGGTAGAAGATCGATTACTGCTGATATGGCTTTGCGATTAGGTAAATATTTCCAAACTTCAGCCCAATTGTGGATTAATCTACAATCACATTATGATTTAGAGCTTGCAGAACGTAACGAATGGCCATATATAAAGGATCGTATACGTATTATGCAAATATCTAAGGTTGCTAGTTGATTATTTTCTGGCAACAGCACACTAAATTTTGTAAGACTCGCTTGTGTTCACGTACCATCTAATATCGCTTGTTTTCTAGCTTTTGCTTCTGAATAGTCCGGATTTATCTCTAACGCCGTGTTATATGATTCGATAGCTAAATCATATTTGCCTAGTTCTTCTAATGTTATTGCTTTATTGAAATGTGCTTTGTCATCATTAGGATTTAGTTCTATTACTTTTTCATACATATCAAGTGCAAGTTGATATTTACCTAATTTATATAATGTAGCACCTTTATTAAGATATAATAAACTAGAGATTTCAGGATTTAATTCAAGTGCTTTATTTTGTGATTCAAGAGCAAGCTCATACTTGCCAAGCATTCCTAATGCAGCACCTTGATTGATATAAGCTTCAGAATTATTGGAATCCAATTCAACTGCCTTATTATATGCTTCAAAAGCTAAATTATATCTTCTTAATATATATAAAACCCTTCCTTTGTTTAAATAAATATCGATATCATTAGGTTCTAACTCAATTGCTTTATTATATGATTCAATGGCTAAATCATACTTCTCTATTTCTTCTAGTGTTTCACCTTTATTAAAATATATTTTAAAATCGTTCACATTTAACTTAATAGCTTTATCATAAAATTTGAGAGCTAAATCGTATTCACCTAATTCATGTAATGTTCTACCTTTATTAAGATATGCATTAGCATAATTAGGGTTTAACTCAATTGCTTTATCATATGCCTTAAGAGCTAAGTCGTATTTTTCCAAATAAAGTAATGTATTACCTTTGTTAAATTCTGCATTAGGGTAATTAGGATTTAGCTCAATTACTTTATTATATGACTCAAGAGCTAAATCATATTTCTCTAATTTTTCTAATGTTACACCTCGATTAAAATAGGCATCTGGGTCAATAGGTTCTAATTCAATTACTTTATTATATGATTCAATGGCTAAATCATATTTGCCTAGTTCTTCAAGTGTTATACCTTTTCCAAAATACGCATCGCTATAACTTGGGTTTAATTCTATCGCTTTATCATATGCTGCTAATTCCTTTTCATTTTCATTTAAGATAAACTGGGATTTATTATTAAAAAAAGGTAAATAATTGCGAAAATATAAAGCGGCGATAAGAATAATTAGTACGCCGATAGCTAAGTATTTGTATGGCATATAATTTTATTGATTGAATTAAGTTACAATTGTAATAACGTCCAGGCTATGCGCTTAAGGAGTAGGTATTTCATTTTTAACTTCTATCTTTTTTATGGAGGTAGCTTTTTGAGACTTTTTACGTCTTTGTAAATTTTCTTTTAACGCACTTGATAAATTATCAAATTTTGTTTTTGATTTTACGGGTTTTTCTGAATTTTCTTTTGTTATAGTCACTTGATATTACCGTTACTTAGTTATTGCCTTATAAACTAGGGTTTTAAAGCCGCAATAAAAATTTCTACTAGGCTTTTCACAATTTTATTATATAGTATACATCAATCATTAAACAGATAAAAGTACATATGAGTCAATTTAATATACATTCTTCTGAGTTACTTGATGAAAAGCGAAATATTGCGAGGCAAGGAGGCGGTGAAGAAAAAATTAACTTGCAACATAAAAAAAGTAAACTAACAAGTAGGGAACGAATAGAAATATTGTTAGACCCTAGTAGCTTTACCGAGACGGGTATGTATGTATCACATAGATGCGATAATTTCGGCATGAAAGATAAAAAATTTTTAGGTGACGGGGTAGTAACCGGTCACGGCACTATAAACGGTAGGTTAGTTTTTATTTATAGTCAGGATTTTACGGTGTTTGGCGGTTCGCTCGGTGAGCATCATGCTAAAAAAATCTGTAACATTCTCGATGCTGCTATAGCTAGCGGTGCGCCGGTTATCGGTATTAATGATTCAGGGGGCGCTAGAATTCAAGAAGGCGTAGACGCGCTTGCCGGTTACGGCGAAATATTTCAGCGAAATGTTTTGGCTTCGGGAGTTATTCCGCAAATTACTTTAATTATGGGGCCTTGCGCCGGCGGTGCCGTATATTCTCCGGCTTTAACCGATTTTATATTTATGGTTAAAAATACTTCTTATATGTTTGTCACCGGTCCTGACGTAGTTAAAACCGTTACCGGTGAAGAAGTAAGCCAAGAAAAACTCGGTGGTGCGCATATGCATACGACTAAAAGCGGTGTCGCCGATTTGGCATTTAAAAATGACGTGGAAGCTCTTTTAGAAGTCCGTAAATTCTTTAATTTCCTGCCTTTATCTAATCGTAGTCCTATGCCTGTGCGCTGTACAGTCGATCCGGCCGATAGGGTGGATATGTCTTTAAGTACCTTAATACCCGTTACCCCTAATAAACCTTATGATATGAAGGAATTAATAGAGCGTATTGTCGATGAAGGAGAATTTTTTGAATTACAGCCGGATTTTGCTAAAAATATTATTATCGGTTTTGGTTATATGGAAGGGTATCCGATCGGTTTTGTAGCTAATCAGCCGTTGCATTTAGCCGGATGCTTAGATATTAACGCCTCAAGAAAGGCGGCAAGATTTATCCGTTTTTGCGATGCTTTTAATATTCCAATCGTTAGTTTGGTCGACGTACCCGGCTTTTTACCCGGTACCGCTCAGGAGCATGACGGTATTATTAAGCACGGAGCTAAACTTTTATACGCTTATGCCGAGGCAACCGTTCCTAAAATTACCGTAATTACCCGCAAAGCTTACGGAGGAGCTTATATAGTTATGAATTCAAAGCATTTGCGAGGTGATATAAATTATGCGTGGTTTAATTCGGAAATTGCCGTTATGGGAGCCGAAGGAGCGGCAGAAATAATATTTAAAGAAGAATGTAAAGACCCGGAAGCAAAAAAGCAGAAAATCGCTGAATATAAAGATACGGTAACATCGCCGTTTGTTGCGGCTTCTAGGGGGTATTTAGACGATATTATAAAACCGCAAAATACTAGATGGCGGATATGTAAGGCGTTAAATTTCCTGCGTACTAAAAAAGTCGAATTACCTTGGAAAAAGCACGATAATTTGCCGCTTTAATGTTATTCCTGTGCAGGCGAGGGCGTTGTTACTCACCTCGTCATTGCGAGGAGGCACATCGTGCCGACGTGGCAATCTAGGGAAAATTAGCAAAGAATGCTATGAAAATCATTGTTTTCTGGATTGCCGCGCTCCTTTCAGTCGCTCGCAATGACGTTTAGGGTATCCACGCAACAATGCCTCCTCGCAATGACGATGCGGCATTTTATGCGAAAACGATATTAAAAAAACTAACAATACATAAATTATGACTAAACCATTATTTGATAAAGTTTTAATCGCTAATCGCGGTGAAATTGCCTTGAGAATAATCCGTACCCTAAGGAAAATGGGCATTAAATCAGTTGCGGTATATTCTGAAGCAGATACCAGCTCAATGCATGTGCAATATGCGGATGAGGCTTATTATATCGGTAATTCTCCGGCAACAGAAAGTTATTTATCCACCAAGAATATTATCTCGGCTATTCGTGAGAGCGGGGCGGGTGCCGTGCATCCCGGCTACGGATTTTTGTCCGAAAATCCGAATTTTGCTAATATTTTAAAGAGGGAAGGCGTTACTTTAATCGGCCCGAGTGCTACGGCTATTAAAAAAATGGGCGATAAAATTGAGGCAAAAAAAATTGCGATTGAAGCAGGAGTTAGTACCGTTCCGGGTTATATGGGAACAATCAGTAATGTTAAGCAAGCAATCGATATTGCCAATGAAATAGGTTTCCCCGTAATAGTTAAAGCGACTGCCGGCGGCGGCGGGCGCGGTATGAGAGTAGTAAAAGATCAAGAAGAAATGGCTAGTGCTTTTGAATCGGCTAAGCTTGAAGCGGTAAATAGTTTTAGCGACGGTAGATTATTTATTGAAAAATTAATCCAATCGCCTAGGCATATTGAAATTCAATTACTTGCCGATCAGCACGGCAATAACGTTTGTTTAGGGGAGCGGGAATGCTCTATCCAGCGTCATCATCAAAAAGTAATTGAAGAAGCTCCGAGTTCCTTTATTACCGAAGAGATCAGGCAACAAATGTACAGCCAAGTAATATCTTTAGCCAAAAAGGTCGGATATTATTCAGCCGGTACTGTTGAGTTTATAGTAGATAGCGAGAAAAATTTTTACTTTTTAGAGATGAATACTAGGTTGCAGGTAGAGCATCCCGTTACCGAGCTGATTACCGGCATAGACATAGTTGCAGAGATGATAAAAATTGCCGCCGGCGAGAAACTTTCATTTTCTCAAGAGGATGTGCAGTTAAAAGGTTGGGCGTTTGAATCACGAATTTGCGCAGAAAATCCAAGTCGAGGATTTCTCTCATCTAGCGGTAGGATTACCGCCTATTCTGAACCTGCGAAAAATTCTAATATTCGCATAGATACCGGTATCGGACTCGGCGGTGAGGTAAGCATGTTTTATGACTCGATGATTGCAAAATTATGCACTTACGGCGAGACTAGAGAGCAGGCAATCGAAGTTATGAGATCGGCTTTAAGCTCATATATAATTAACGGTATTTCTCACAATATAAGTTTTTTAGAAGCGGTAATGTTACATCCGCGTTTTGTCAGCGGTGATATTAATACTGCCTTTATAGAAGAAGAATATCCGGACGGCTTTTCAGGTGCCAGCTTAACTTCTGAAGTTACCGGCGTATTTGTTGCCACCGCTATTTTTATTTATATTTCGGAACAAAAACGTGCTTCGTCAATTTCCGGCAATATTAATAACCAAAGTAATAAAATCGGTACTAGATGGGTAGTATCAATTGACGATAAATTATTTCCGGTGTTAATTACGCCGGTTGAAAACGGTTATAATATACGCCATGAGAGTGATCGGTTATATATTCGTAGTAGTTGGCATTTAGGTAGTGATCTTTTTTCATGCTTAGTTAACGGTAAAAAAGCTAATGTTAGAATTGAAAATATACCGACCGGCTATATTTTATCGCATGCTGGTATTAGCGTAAAAGCCTTTGTCCGTTCCCCGCGTATATCGGAGCTTGAGGCATTAATGATTGCAAAAATCGTTAAAGAAGAAAGCTCGGAACTACAAGCTCCTCTAACGGGACAAATTGCCGCAATTAAAGTAAAAGAAGGTGAAGAAGTAATAGCAGGGCAGGAAATCATGATACTAACCGCTATGAAAATGGAAAATATAATTCTAGCAGAAAGAGACGGAAAAATAGCCAAAGTTTTCGTTAATGAAAAAGATCATGTATTAAGAGGGCAGACGTTGCTGGAGTTTGGTTGAAGAGGGAAAAGTCATCCTGAACTTGTTTCAGGATATTAGCATTATTACTCAGAATGTCATGCTGAACTTGTTTCAGCATCTCTTGCAAATATCCTGCAACAAGTGGCTTTGTTGCATAGATGCCTAAACGTCATTGCGAGCCGCTGCAAGCGGCGTGGCAATCCAGAAAATAATAATTTTCATAGCATTTTTTGCTGTTTTTTTTCCTAGATTGCCGCGTCGCTACGCTCCTCGCAATGACGATTTTTGTAATGATTTCGAGCCATGCAACAACGCCGAAACAAGTTCAGGATGACTTTAATTTTACTAAGTTCTTGCCGCATCCAGAGACAACACTCATAGTAATTAATCATTATGCCAAATTATTTTAAACCGCTATTACAAAAATATCTTCATAGTCAGTATCTTCACAGTAGAACAATAATTTTTATTTTAATGATCGTTGCGACTATTTTAGCTTGTGCTACTTATTACGTAATGTCGGTAGAGTCAAGAAAAGGCGGGCTAGACCCTAGTAAAGTTATAGGATTTATATTAGTCGATTTAGTAATTTTTTTAATTTTAGGTATATTACTCGCTCGCAAATTCTTTCAAAGCTTTTTTACTAAGGGCGACGATCAAAATGTTTCTAAATTACAAAACCGCATTATTATTGCTTTTAGTTTGGTTGCTACCGTTCCGACTATTATTGTTTCGGTGTTTTCCGCTTATTTCTTTAATTTCGGTATTCAAGTTTGGTTTGATAAAAAAATTTCGGCCGTTTTAGATCAATCCATAATAGTCGCCGAATCTTATATTGACGAACATAAATTACAGCTAAAAGAAACCGTTTTATCCGTTGCCGAGGATTTAAGCGATATGTATTACGACTTGGTACATAATCCCGCTTTATTTACCAAAACGCTAAATACCGAAGCCGAGATGCGCTCACTAGATGAAGCAATAGTTTTGAATAAATCTACCAACACTATTATTGCGAATACTTTTTTAAGCTTTTCATTATCCTTTGCAACTATACCGGCGCATTTAATAAAAAAAGCGGATTTAGGTGAGATAGTGGAAGTAAAGTCCGATCCTACTAAAATCCGTATGCTGATTAAGCTCAAAGAATATAATGACGTATATTTATTAGTCGGCAGGTTGGTTGATAATAAAATTATTGATCATATCGATAAAACTAACGGTGCGGCAGGAGAGTATTATCGTCTTAAAAATCAAGTTTCCGGCATGCAAATTAAATTTTCGATAATTTTTATTTTCATTGCCTTATTGCTTTTGTTAGTGGCGATAAGTTTCGGCGTGATGTTTACCGCTAAAATAGTAAATCCTATAAAAAAATTAGTTAATGCCACGGATAAAGTAAAAGACGGTGATTTAACTATTCAAGTTTCTGAAGATGAAGTCGACAAAGATGAAATAGGCGCGCTCTATTCGGCATTTAATAGAATGATTAAACAGCTTAGCCGTCAACAAAGAGATTTAGTTATTGCCCAGCGCGCGCTTGCCTGGTCGGATGTTGCAAAGAAAGTAGCGCATGAAATTAAAAATCCGTTAACTCCTATTTTACTTGCTTCGGAAAGATTGCTTAAAAAATTTAGTAATGACGTAAAAGACAAGGTAGAATTTGAGAATTATTTGTACATGATTATCCGTCATACTAACGATATAAAAAAGATTGTTTCCGAATTTGTGCTTTTTGCGAGGCTCCCCGCTCCTAGTTTTGCTCATTGCGATTTAGTCTTGCTTATAAAAGAAATAGTCAAATCGCGTAAATTAATAAATGACAAAATATCATATGTTTTTAATAGTGATGTTAATTCGATTGATTTTGTCTGTGATGCTACGCAAATAAATCAAATAATGATTAACTTGTTAAAAAATGCTGAAGAATCCATAGAGTCTACAAAAAATGCAACAAAAGGTAATATTTCGGTTGCTATAGCATCTTCATCTTCGATAGTTACTATATCCATGATAGACAACGGCAAAGGCTTCCCGCCGGAGCTAATCGGTAGAGCGGCGGAAGCTTACGTAACTACTCGGAATAAAGGTATGGGGGTAGGGCTTGCTATCGTTAAGAAAATAGCCCAAGAACATTGCGCTACCTTAGATATAGCTAACAGCAAACAAGGCGGGGCAGTAATTAATATAGAATTTAATACCGAAGAACTAAAGAGCAAAATTAAACGTTTGGAAGTGTAGTGTTTTCGTGAATAACTAAATCGTCGGCTCCCGGAATCGTCATGGCGAGGCGCCTCTTGGCGCCGTGGCCATCCAGTTTTTGTCATGCTGAACTTGTTTCAGCATCTTTTTTGTAGATACTGAAATAAATTCAGGACGACTATTATTTTCCTAGATGGCCACAGCCACTTCGTGGCTTCGCCATGACGGATTTTTATTAATTTCTCAAACCATGCAACAACACCTACGACTTTCCGCAATGACGATTTAAAATAAAATAAAAAAAATAGAAATAATTTAAAAAATGTAGTTGACAAGGGGCGATATCTTGCTTATAACTACTCCTACGAAGGCGATGGCTTACAAAGGTTTCGCAGCTGTTTTAAAAGTAAATAATTAGATATAGATAGTGACAGCGAAATGTACATATCACTTTAAGTGATTAATTAAACCTGTCAATTTTTTGAAGTAAAAATAGACAGAATCAAACTTGAGAGTTTGATCCTGGCTCAGAACGAACGCTATCGGTATGCTTAACACATGCAAGTCGAACGAGTTAATTAGGGCTTGCTCTAATTAATTAGTGGCAGACGGGTGAGTAACACGTGGGAATCTGCCCATCAGTACGGAATAACTTTTAGAAATAAAAGCTAATACCGTATATTCTCTACGGAGGAAAGATTTATCGCTGATGGATGAGCCCGCGTCAGATTAGGTAGTTGGTGGGGTAATGGCCTACCAAGCCTACGATCTGTAGCTGGTCTGAGAGGATGATCAGCCACACTGGGACTGAGACACGGCCCAGACTCCTACGGGAGGCAGCAGTGGGGAATATTGGACAATGGGCGAAAGCCTGATCCAGCAATACCGAGTGAGTGACGAAGGCCTTAGGGTTGTAAAGCTCTTTTAGCAGGGAAGATAATGACGTTACCTGCAGAAAAAGCCCCGGCTAACTCCGTGCCAGCAGCCGCGGTAAGACGGAGGGGGCTAGCGTTGTTCGGAATTACTGGGCGTAAAGAGTGCGTAGGTGGTTTAGTAAGTTGGAAGTGAAAGCCCGGGGCTTAACCTCGGAATAGCTTTCAAAACTACTAATCTAGAGTGTAGTAGGGGATGATGGAATTCCTAGTGTAGAGGTGAAATTCTTAGATATTAGGAGGAACACCGGTGGCGAAGGCGGTCATCTGGGCTACAACTGACACTGATGCACGAAAGCGTGGGGAGCAAACAGGATTAGATACCCTGGTAGTCCACGCCGTAAACGATGAGTGCTAGATATCGGAGGAATTTCTTTCGGTTTCGTAGCTAACGCATTAAGCACTCCGCCTGGGGAGTACGGTCGCAAGATTAAAACTCAAAGGAATTGACGGGGGCTCGCACAAGCGGTGGAGCATGCGGTTTAATTCGATGTTACGCGAAA
The DNA here is from genome assembly GCF_964026565.1 of Rickettsia endosymbiont of Ceutorhynchus obstrictus. NCBI lineage: Bacteria > Pseudomonadati > Pseudomonadota > Alphaproteobacteria > Rickettsiales > Rickettsiaceae > Rickettsia > Rickettsia endosymbiont of Ceutorhynchus obstrictus. Next base: position 1,402,147 of record NZ_OZ032162.1, on the reverse strand, counting down.
AACCTTACCAACCCTTGACATGGTGGTCGCGGATCGCAGAGATGCTTTCCTTCAGTTCGGCTGGACCACACACAGGTGTTGCATGGCTGTCGTCAGCTCGTGTCGTGAGATGTTGGGTTAAGTCCCGCAACGAGCGCAACCCTCATTCTTATTTGCCAGCGGTAACGGCCGGGAACTATAAGAAAACTGCCGGTGATAAGCCGGAGGAAGGTGGGGACGACGTCAAGTCATCATGGCCCTTATGGGTTGGGCTACACGCGTGCTACAATGGTGTTTACAGAGGGAAGCAATACGGCGACGTGGAGCAAATCCCTAAAAGACATCTCAGTTCGGATTGTTCTCTGCAACTCGAGAGCATGAAGTTGGAATCGCTAGTAATCGCGGATCAGCATGCCGCGGTGAATACGTTCTCGGGCCTTGTACACACTGCCCGTCACGCCATGGGAGTTGGTTCTACCTGAAGGTGGTGAGCTAACGCAAGAGGCAGCCAACCACGGTAAAATTAGCGACTGGGGTGAAGTCGTAACAAGGTAGCCGTAGGGGAACCTGCGGCTGGATTACCTCCTTTAAAGACTAACTTAGTATATTGCTTACTTTGGTAAGGAATATACTACAAAAAATATACTCAAAGTATTTTTAAAATTGGCTAGGAGACAAATGATGAGTATGAGGAGCGTATTTAGATACGTAACGAAGTACGAATTCATGCAGACGACGACGTCCAATTTTAATAAAGACGAAGAGTATATCAAAGTCCGATTTTTGCTGTCACTATCTTTAACTAATTATTTACGATTTAAAAAATCTATTACCCCTCTTTCTTATCTTCAGTTCCTTTATAGAATTATCTAGTTAAATCCACAATAAAAGATAGTTTATAGTTATGCGTATAATATAAACGCAGCACACAAGCGAATTCTATAAAATTTAGTGTCAATAATTTAATGGTTAAAGCGGCGTTGTTGCATGGATCGATTTTACCTCGTCATTGCGAGGAGGCATTGTTGCGTGGATACTTCTAACGGATGTCATCCCGTGATTTATGAACTAGAGCCAGTTAAAAATCTAAAACAATTACCATTGTAAGTTGTTTTTCTGGATACCGTGGTCAAGCCCACTAGTGTACCGAACGTTTAAATAAAGAGGTAAAAATTCTGTCATTCCGTGGCTACGACCACTTCAGTCCAGCTTATAATATCATAAAAAGATTCTAAAATAAGTCTAATATGGCTTTATTTTCCTGGATGCCGTGATCAAGTCACGGCATGACACAGCCTTTTTTCAACGTTCGTACAGTAGTGGGTCAAGCCACGGTATGACACTGAATGCGTTTTTTGAGCCACGCAACAATGCCCGCTCGCCATGACGGGTTTTTATTAATTTTCGAGCCACGCAACAACGCTTCGCATTCTTTACAATATTCCGTTACTATACCTTTTGAATATCTCTTTTTTTCCTCTCTGTCATTCTTTGTTTTGCCATGCCTATATCTTATATTTATTATTTTTTAGTTAAAAAATAATAAATGGTTTAAATAATCAATTATATCTTTAAGATAATATTATAAAATTAAAACATTAAGGATAAATATATGAATTATTTAGGTTACGGTGGCGTATCCTTTGGAACGGTATTAGCAATAATTGTATCGTATAATGCAAACAAATCAATATTATGGGCAATAATTCACGGTTTTTGCGGTTGGTTTTATATTTTATATTATGCATTATTTAAGCAGTAATTGTTATAGTAGATTGAATTGAATTGGCTGACGATGTTACTTGCGGCTACCTATGGCATTGTTGCGTGGATGCCTAAATCGTCATTGCGAGCGACTAAAAGGAGCGCGGCAATCTTATGAAGCTAGCTAGATTGCTTCGCTTCGCTCGCAATGACGGTGTTTTTATGATTTAGTTGTATGCTACCCAATTGAATTTTTTATTTGAATTACAACAATTATTTATTGAAAAACGATAAATAATTATTGACAAGCAAGTTATCTCGTAATATATTTCTATTTAAGAATTATACAAGGTATATATATGAATAAAATTCAGAAAGTAAGTTATTACGTTTCCTGGCTTCTTAACTCCTTAATTATTGTGGTTCCAAGTTTTTTACTATTAAGTTGGATTTTTATAGATTCAGAAATCATGAAAAATTTAACTAATAGAGGTATTGTTGCAATTTCTTATTCTTATGACGGAGTTTATACTAATTTTAGTTTAATAAAATGGACGATATTCTCAAAATTTCTAGGGTTTATTGCTTATTTTTTTGGAGTATTACCTTTATTATTTAATTTATATTACCTAAAAAAGATTTTTATAAATTATTCGGTAGGTGAAATATTTAATGTTTTAAATGCCAAATATTACAATAATATTGCTTGGATATTTTTCTTAAGTGCTGTTTTGATAAAGCCTCTAAGTGATATGTTACTGACTTTTGCGGTGACTATGTCTAATCCTGTCGGGCAACGTTATATTGCTCTGTATTTTGGAACGCCAAATTTACAAGATATATTTTTTGGAATATTAATTATTGTTATTTCGTGGGTAATGCTTGAGGCAAGCAAAATACAAACCGAATATAAATTCACTATTTAAAAAAATATTTCAATGAGTATTGTTGTAAATCTAGACGTAATGCTTGCTAAAAGGAAAGTAAAACTTCAAGATTTAGCCGAAGCGGTGGGGATTACGGTTCAAAATTTATCGATTTTAAAAACCGGTAAAGCTAAAGCTATACGTTTTTCAACCCTTGAAAATATTTGCCAGTATCTCAACTGTCAACCCGGTGATATTTTAGAATTTCAAGAAGTTGAATCATAACGTTGTGCGGATACCTCAAATGTCTGAGCTGAGCGACTGAAAACCTTGTTGCATGGATCGAATTTTTGGTGTCATACCAGCGAAAGCTGGTATCTAACTTTTGTCATATTGTTAAGTAGATTCCCTCTTTTGGGCGTTGTTGCATGGCTCGAAAATTAATAAAAAAACTCGTCATTGCGAAGCCGCGAAGTGGCTGCGGCAATCCAGGCTATCCCGAATGTAATGAGGGATTTAATTAGAATACTAAACAAGTTTAGTATAAAAATATGTTTAACTGGATTGCCGCGTCGGCATAAATGCCTCCTCGCAATGACGATTCCGGTAGCCATGCAACAACGCCCCTCTTTCGAGGGAATGACACCGAGGGCGTTTGAAGTATCCACGCAAAATACCTCCTCGCAATATCGAATATGTAAGTTCCTCCATCCTTCAGATTCTGATATAATACATAGTTTTATTTGACATTTAAGCATAATATATATTATAACATATATTATAATATATAAATATGGTGTTATTATGAATTTACACATTTATTTAGAAGATAATTTGGGGCTTAAACTAACGAATTATTCAAAGCAGTTTCACCGTAAACGTAATTCAATTGTCAGAGAAGCAATAAAAGATTGGATTGATAGTCATGAAGGAAAAGAATGGTCAAAACTTATTATGGAATTTAAAGGTATTAAGGATTTTCCGGATGTTAAGACATTAAGGCAAAATCTTAATGAATCTAAAAAAGAATTATTTTAGGAAAATTTTTTATGTATCTACTTGATAGTTGTACTATTAGTGATTTTATGAGAGGAGATAGTGCTACTCTTAATAAAATTAAGATATTATCACCAACATTAATATATACTTCTACAATAACTCAAATGGAAATAACTTACGGATTATTAAGAAGATTTGAAAAAACGCATTCTTATTTTACGGTATTTAAAGAATTTTTATCCAACATTACCATACTTCCTTTTGATCAAAAAGCAGCAGTAGAGTGTTCTATGATGCGTAAAGTTTTAGAGAGTAAAGGTACTCCTATAGGAGCTTATGATATATTAATTGCTAGTATAGCAAAAGCAGAAGATCTTATATTGGTTACTTCTAATATTAACGAGTTTACTCGCATTGATAATCTTAAAATAGAAAATTGGCGGATTTAAGAAATTTACACAATTATAAAAAACCCACATGTCAGATTATACGGAAATTATGGGATATATTGCCGGTATATTAACTACGATTGCTTTTGTCCCGCAAGTAATTAAAACTTATCAATCTCGTTCTACTCAAAATATTTCATTATCTATGTATGTTATATATTGTACTAGTGTAGTATTATGGCTTATTTACGGTATTCTGATTAATTCATTTCCGCTTATTATAACAGAAACAATAACCTTAATCTTATCCGGAGCGATACTTATTATGAAATGCTTATGGAAATAGTCTGCAATCTATTTTCAAGAATTTTAAAAATTTTATTGTAATTTATATTTATAGCCCGTGCCAGCGTTTGATTAACTTAGTATCGATATCGAAAAAATCTAATACCCGAGTAACTGAATGGTTAATTATATCGCCTATTTTTTCAGGATTGCTATAAAAAGCCGGTACCGGCGGGGCGATTATTCCGCCGTAATTCGATATTTTTAGCATATTCTCCAAATATCCCGTATGAAGCGGGCTTTCCCTAACCATTAAAATAAGTTTTCTTTTGTCTTTTAACACTACTCCCGCTGCTCTGCTAATTAAATTATCTTCAAATGAATGGGCAATCGATGCTACGGTCTTCATACTACAAGGTGCTATTATCATGCCTAGCGTTTTAAACGAACCGCTTGAAATAGCGGCCCCCATATCCATAATATTATAATAATGATCGGCAAGGTGTTTAACTTCTTTTACTGAATATTTAGTTTCAGCAGTAATAGTAAGGTGGGCGGCGTTTGAAATAACTAAATGAGTTTCGATATTTTGCTCTTTTAATATTTCGAGTAGCCGAATGCCGTAGATAGCTCCCGATGCGCCGGAAATCGCTATAATTAGTTTTTTCTTTTGATCCATTTTAAATAAAAACCTTATCTTATTACTACAATATTTACATTATTCATCTTTAGCTTCTTTTCTGCGCTGCTCAATTAATTTATCTACCAAGCTTTCTTCAGAAGAATGATATTTATTAACTGTATTACGAGCTTTTTTTAGAATAAATCTTAAAGGAAGTATAATTTCCCCTTTTGCTCTGCATGTCATAATTAATTCTATATGTATTTAAAATAGTATATAATAATAATTTATCATAAGAAAGTTATAGTATCCAATAGTATTTTTAGAACTATAATAAATTGATTAGCATTAGGTTCTGTGAAGGGAATTATTTAGCAATGCTCGTTAATTGAGTCTGATATTTGTTGATTAACAGTATTTCATGTAGTACCATTATAGGTAAGGGAATTAAGAGGATAAATTATGACATATTTAATTGTTAGTGAATCTAGAAAAAGCTTATATAAATTAATTGATGATTGGGAAGATATAGAAGAAACCTTATTTGTAGCTTCTAATAAAAAATTAAGCGACTCAATTATTGAGGGGTTAAACACGCCTTTTGAAAAATGTACTAGAACCCTAGATTAATAATTTAAATAAAATGTATAGCTTGCACTTTGTCTAAAAATTCCTCAACCCCACTTCTATTAATTCGAGCGTTGTTGCATGGATCGGAAGTTGTTGCAAAAAGGTTGTCATTCCTAGCTCAAGGCGGGGCGTTGTTGCATGGCTCGAATTTTCGATGTCATTCCTAGCTCAAGGCGGGAATCCGGGAAGTCATATAAGCAAATTAAATAGTAGATTTATTATATAAATTTTGCTTGTTTTAAGTATTTTCTATATTCCCGCCTTGAGCGGCGTTGTTGCATGGCTACCGGAATCGTCATTGCGAGGAGGCATTTATGCCGACGCGGCAATCCAGTTAAACATATTTTTATACTAAACTTGTTTAGTATTCTAATTAAATCCCTCATTACATTCGGGATAGCCTGGATTGCCGCAGCCACTTCGCGGCTTCGCAATGACGAGTTTTTTTATTAATTTTCGAGCCATGCAACAACGCCGCCTTGAGCTAGGAATGACATCAAGAGCGTTTTTAACCATCCATGCAACAAGGCCATTAATTCGTCATACCTAATTATGCAAATTGCTAAAATATTATTACCGCTGCCGAAATTATTTCCGTTAGATTATATAGTCCCGACTCATCTAGATTTACATTTAGGGGATTTGGTAATAGTGCCTTTTAGAAATAAAGAGGTAACGGGGATAGTATGGGAATTAGAGGTTACAACAGATAAGGAAAAACTTAAAGCGGTAATAGAAAAAGTACCGTTGGAATTTAGGCTTAATTTAGAAATTTTAGAATTAATAAAATGGATGAGTGAGTATTATTTAAGTGAACTAGGAGGGGTTGCTAAATTAGTGCTGCCTATAGATATTGCCGAGAAACCGATTAAAGTTAAAGAACAAATAATAAATGCAGATTTTACGTTGCCTGATTTATCTAACGAACAGCAGCAGGCAATCAAGTTAATAAAGCAAACCGATAAACCTATCATAATCAAAGGAGTTACCGGCTCCGGTAAAACGGAAGTATATTTTAATTTAATCGCCGATTATTTACATCAAGGAAAGCAAGCGTTGATCATGCTGCCGGAGATTGCTCTTAGTATGCAAATTATTAATCGTTTCACCGAGCGTTTCGGTTTTGCGCCGGTAATATGGAATTCTTCCGTATCTAAAGCTCAAAAGAAAATGATTTTGCGGGGGATATTAAGTAATAAAATTAAAATAGTAATCGGCGCGCGAAGTAGTCTTTTTCTGCCGTATAAAAATCTTGGTCTAATCGTTATTGATGAGGAGCATGACGATTCTTATAAACAAGATGACGGCATATTATATAATGCACGAGATACGGCAATAATAAGGGCAGGATTTGATAAGGCGCAAATCGTTTTATGCTCCGCTACTCCTTCTATCGAAACAATATATAATGTAATTCAAGGGAAATATCAGTTAATTACTTTGGCTTCTAGGTATAAAGATGCTGCTCTGCCGACAATGCAAATAATTGATATGAAAAAAGAAAATTTAGCAAAAAATTCTTATTTATCGAAACCTTTAATAACAGCTATTCACGAAAATTTAAACAATAATAAGCAAATATTATTATTCCTTAATCGCCGAGGCTACGCACCTTTAATGCTATGCAAGCTTTGCGGTCATCGTTTTACTTGCAAATCTTGTTCTGCTTGGTTGGTGGTGCATAAACGAACCAAAAAACTCGAATGTCATCATTGCGGTTATCAAAGCAAAATTTATACTAGCTGTCCGGAATGCAAAGAGGAGGATTCATTAACAATTTGCGGACCCGGAATAGAGAGAATAGAGGAAGAGGCAAAAGCACTTTTCCCAAATAGTGTAATTGCGATAATTAGTAAAGATCACGCGGGGAAGCCGGAAAAAATAGCCGAGTTACTGCATAAAATGGAGCATTTGGAGATTGATATTTTGATAGGGACGCAAGTAATAACAAAAGGTTATCACTTCCCGAATCTTACTTTAGTGGGTGTAATAGATGCCGATCTCGGAAGTAGTAACGCCGATTTGCGATCAAGTGAGCGGACTTACCAGCTGCTTCATCAAGTAGGAGGCAGAGCAGGGAGAGGAGAGGCAAAAGGGACGGTGTTAATGCAAAGTTATTATCCCGATAATATGATTTTTGCCTATATTAAAAACCCCGATGAAGATGCATTTTTTCAATATGAGTTGCAAACAAGAAAAACTGCCGATATGCCGCCATTTACAAAAATGGCTTCAATAATTTTATCCGGTACCGATGAGCATAAAATACTTGAAATAGCTAAAAATTTGGTAAGGATTGCGCCAAGCAGTAGGGCAAAAATTCTTGGTCCCGCTAGCTCTTTAATGTCGAAACTTGCCGGTAAATATCGCTACCGAATACTCATAATAGTCGATAAAAAATTTAATTTGCAAAAATATTTAAAATTTTGGCTAAGTTTAATGAAAATTCCGGCTAGCTGTCAGGTGAAAATTGATATTGATCCTAAAAGTTTTTATTAAAGCTTAATGTCATTCTCGTTTAGTATTGTTGCGCGGAACGGAAAATAATAATTATAATCCACGCAATAACGCCATCTCTAGCTAGAAATGCTATAGAATACTTGAAATTATTTGGATATAATATTAAAATGAAAGGAAAATTAAAAAGATTAAATTTATGTATCCATTAGTAAGGCTAAGAAGAAATAGAAAAACCTTTTGGCTTCGCGAGATGCTCGCAGAAAATCGTTTAACGGTAAATGATTTAATATTGCCGTTATTTATTGTTGAAGGTCATAATGAAAGGCAAGAAATTAAAACCATGCCCGGTATATATCGTTTATCTATCGACCAAGTAATAGAGACTGCGAAACAAGCATATAAAATGGGCATTAATGCTATTGCTTTATTTCCTTGTATTGATGAGGAATTGAAAAGTGATAATGCCGATGAAGCTTACAATTTGGATAATTTAATTTGTCGAACGATACGCAGCATCAGGAATGCCGATATTGATATAGGTATTATCTGCGATGTGGCGTTAGACCCTTATACTACTCACTCGCATGACGGTATTTTACATAACGGTGAGGTAGATAATGATAGATCAGTTAAAGCCCTTTGCAATCAAGCATTAGTCCTTGCTAAAGCAGGTGCCGATATTGTTGCTCCTTCCGATATGATGGACGGGCGGATTATGGCTATCAGGGAGTATTTAGATCATGCAGGTTTTATAAATGTTAATATTCTTGCTTATGCCGCTAAATATGCCTCAAGTTTTTATGGACCTTTTCGAGATGGGTTAGGTAGTAATAAAAAAAATTATTTAGATAAGTCTAGCTATCAAATGGATATACGCAATATAAAAGAGGCGATGCTGGAAATAGAACATGATATCGCCGAAGGAGCTGATATAGTCATGATCAAGCCGGGTATGCCGTTTTTGGATGTTATTCGTGAGGCGGCAAATAATTTTAATACCAAAATTTTTGCCTATCAGGTTAGCGGTGAATATGCCATGCTAAAATTCGCAGCACAAGCCGGAGCGATCGAGTGGCATAAAAGTTTATTAGAATCGTTAATAAGTTTTAAACGAGCCGGCGCAAGTGCCATCTTTACTTATGCAGCGCTTGAGGCTGCGCAAATATTGAATATAAGGAAATGATGCAAGAAAAAATAGATATAAGCAGCCTTGTTAAAGCTCAAAAAGTTTTTGAAAGATTCCGTATTGATATGCAAACCGATCGAGATAAAGCAGGGGCAATCCAAGCGTTTGAATTTTGTTATGAGCTTAGCTGGAAAATGATGAAAAGATTTCTTTTGGCGCGGGGTATAGAAACTGGTTCACCAAAAACCGCCTTTAGAAGTGCTGCCTTAGAGGAAATTATTGTAGATCCTGAAATATGGTTTGAATTTCAAAAAAAACGTAATTTAACTTCTCATATTTATGAACAGAAAGTAGCAGAGGAAATTATTGAAATTTTTGATTTATTTTCAACTGAACTAGATAAGTTAATTGTTAAACTAAGTGAAAATCTATGATTCATATGGAACCTAAGCATTTTAAAATAGTGCAGGAAATTTTAGCAAAATATCCTTATAATTTTTATGCTTATGGTTCTAGGGTAAAAGGAAACCCTAGAAGGTTATCAGATTTGGATTTATGTTTTATCGAAAATATTCCTTGGAGTGTCCGGTCTCATATTGACGAAGATTTTGAAGAGTCGGATTTGCCTTTTATAGTGGAAGTAATTGATTATAACAAATGTGGTGAAGATTTTCGCAAGTTGATAAAAGATGATTTGCAATTAGTACAAAATAAAAACAAAGAACAATAATTATGAATAAACAAAAGCAAACGAATATTATTAAAATAATTATCGGTATCGGTTTAGTAATAGGAGTAATTTCCTTATATTTGTTATTATCAATAGAAATGCCTAAAAAACCTCTTGCCGGTCAGGGAAATATGTATGGTAATATGCATGACGGTGAAGTTCAGATCGGCGGCAATTTTGAGTTGATAGATCAAGGCGGGAAAATATTTAACAGTAATAGCCTAAAAGGAAAATTAAGTTTAATTTACTTTGGTTTTACTTACTGTCCCGATATTTGCCCGACTTCCTTGCAAAAAATAACAGAAGTTGTAAATAGCCTTGATAAATACGACGTGGATGTTACGCCGGTATTTATTACTATTGACCCAAGGCGCGATACTCCTGTTGTTCTTAAAGAATATTTAAAACATTTTTCTCCTAAATTTATCGGTCTTACCGGCAGTGAAGAACAAATTAAAGAGACGGCTGATAAATTTAAAGTATATTATGCTGTCGCAAATCATGATAGTGATAAGTCAAGTTATATGATTGATCACTCATCTTTTGTTTATTTAATGGATGCAGAAGGTAAATATTTGAAGCATTTTTATTTAGATTCTCCTCCTAATGAAATAATAGATTTTTTAAGAGTAATTAATTCCGCAAATAGAAAAAATTAAATGGACAATTATTTACTATTATCATATTTATTTACTTTTTTAGTTCTTGCGTTAATTTTAATTAAAACGTGGCTTAACTATAAAAAGAAGTAAATTTTCAAAAGAGTTTTGATGCAAAAAGGGGTAAAAAATAGATTAATAGCAATAATAATTTGTTTGTTCTTAGCAGCATCAGGTATATGTATTATATTATATAATTTAGAGAAAAATATAATTTTTTTTCTGCCGCCGTCTAAAATTAATGAAATTGATAATACCAAAGAATTTAGAGTAGGGGGGCTTGTAAAAGTAGCTTCAATAAATAAAATCGAGGCAGATAAAATTAGTTTTATTATCACCGACAATATTAAAGATTTAGAAATATTTTATAAAGGTGTACTTCCTGCTCTATTTCGTGAAAATCAAGGTATAATAGCTATAGGAAAATTATCAAATAATAAATTTATTGCTCGGCAATTATTAACCAAACATGATGAAAATTACTATCCACCGACAATACAAAACAATACAAAAAAAGAGTAAATATGTTAATCAATAAAATTAAAGCAAAAGCAAACGCCGAGGAAATAAACGTAATTATTGAAATTCCGATGAATGATAAGCCGGTTAAATACGAATTTGATAAAGAATCGGGAGCAATTTTTGTTGATAGATTTATGCAAACCTCGATGAGCTATCCTTGTAATTACGGCTTTATTCCGCACACGCTTTCCAATGACGGCGATCCGGTAGACGTGCTTGTTATAGCGCCTTATCCGGTGATACCGGGCTGCGTTATTAAATGTCGCTCTATCGGAGTATTAATGATGGAAGACGAGTCGGGCTTAGATGAAAAAATTATTGCGGTGCCTGCCTCTAAGCTTGATATTACTTTTGATAATATAAAAGAATTAGAAGATATATCGGACATGCTCAAACAACGAATCGTACATTTTTTTGAGCATTATAAAGATTTAGAAAAAGGTAAATGGGTGAAAGTTACCGGATGGGAAAATGCAGTGAAAGCTCAAGCTTTGATTGAAGAAGGGATTGATAGAGCAAGAAAATAATACAATACTTTTGACATGTGAGCTTGATTGGAGTACAATAAAAGAAAAATAAAATTATGCAAGTAACTCATAATAATAAAAATTCTCTTAAAAGTGAAAGAATGCAAATAAGAATAGACTTTGATTCTTATAACATTTTAAAGCAAGCTGCCTCTTTCTCACATGAAACTTTAAGCAGTTTTATTAAAAATGTTTCTTTAATAAAAGCAAAAGAAATTATAAATGAACATGAAAATATATATTTATCAAAAGATGATTGGAGTAAATTTTTAGAAGTCTTAGAGAATCCTCCTTTACCTAATGAAAATTTAAAAAATGCATTAAAAAAATATCGTAAATCTGCAGGTCATGCATAGATTTATACTATTAAATAAAAGTGAACATGATAGATCAACATTTTTATGCGGTGTTGATGAGCTTGATGAATATTTAAAAAAATACTCCATACAAGATATGAAGAGTAAGCTGAATAAGGTTTTTGTCTCTTTGGAGCAAAATAATCAACTTTCAGGTTTTTATACATTAAGTCCTACTTCATTTCAAAGAGATAATTTATCGTTATCTGAACAAAAGAAGTTACAGCTAAATTCAGAAAGATTTAGACAATGTGAATTTAAAGGTGAGCCTGCGCAGCGTATAATAATACGTGAGCACAGGCGAATCCAGAAAAATTCGCTTGTATCAAGCGATCGAGATGACGCTGTACCGTATTATCCTTTACCCGGGATATTAATCGGAAAGCTGGCAGTAGATATGAAATATCAAGGTTTGGGTATCGGTTCAGAGCTTCTTATAGATGCCCTGAAAAGAATATATATTGCTAGTAAAAATGTTTTTGGTATCTATGCGGTAATAGTAGAAGCTAAGAATGACAAAGCTAAATTATTTTATGAGCATTTTGGTTTTATAAATTTTCATAATAAACCAAAATCTTTATACTTACCGATTAAAACTATAGAAATATTATTGTCTAAATAAAGGTTTATTATGGATACTATAAATTACTCTGTGCTTCGTGGCAATCTTGCTAGTATTTTTGATAAAGTAAACGAAAATCATTCTCCTATAATCGTTACTCGTCAAAAAGGTAAACCGTCGGTAATTATTTCTTTGGAAGATTTCAAATCATATGAAGAAACAGCTTATTTAATGGCCAGTCCCCCCAATTTTAAGTGCTTAAATAAAGCTATAAACGAGATAGAACAAAATAAGGTTACACGTCAAGAGTTAAGCTACTTATGAGAAACACACAGTGAGCTTATTTCGTTCAGGGATTATAGTAGCTTTTTTTACGTTAATTTCTCGTATTTTCGGTCTAGCGCGGGAGTTATTTATTGCTTCATTATTCGGTTCGACAAATATTGCCGACGGCGTTAACGTGGCTTTTAAACTTCCAAATTTATTTAGACGAATTTTTGCCGAAGGAGCGCTTTCAAACGTATTTGTTCCGATCTTTAACGAGAAAATGTTAACCTCAAAAAAGGCTGCTAGCTATTTTACCGGTGAGGTTTTTACTATTTTATTATTAACTTTAATAATTTTAATAGTATTAATGCAAATTTTTATGCCCTCGCTAATGTTTATTATCGCTCCCGGCTTTCACGGCAACGCGGAAAAATTTACTCTGACGGTTTTGCTGTGCCGTATTACTATGCCGTATTTGATATTTATCTCTATAACTGCTTTGTTTGGCGGAATTTTAAATTCGGTAAAGAAATTTGCCGCCTTTGCTTTTGTCCCTAGCATTCTAAGCATCTGCGTAATAATTTGTACTTTATGGCTAGATAATTATTTAGAATCCGTAATAGCAATAAGTATGTCTTTAATAATTGCGGGTATATTACAAGTTTCGTTTATGTTTATTTGTGTAAAAAGAGCCGGCTTAGTTTTTCCGTTAGTTTTTAAACCCCAAGATAAGGATGTAAAAAAGTTTTTAATTAATATGGGACCGGCGGCTATTAGCTCAGGCGTTCAACAATTAAATCTTTTTATTTCTCAGTCTCTCGCTAGTTTTATCGAAGGAGCAATTTCCATATTATCATATGCCGATAGAATATATCAATTCCCACTGTCGATGATAGGTACTAGTTTTGCTACTATATTATTGCCGGAATTATCCAGAGTCTATAAGTTAAATGATTTTAAGGCAGCTGTCAAAATTCAAAATAACGCAATTAAAATGGGGTTGTTACTATCCCTGCCTGCTACTTTCGGTATTATTATTTTATCGCATCCTATAATTCATGTAATTTATGAGCGAGGGCTTTTTACCCCGCAAGATACAATTTATACTGCAGAGGCGATTTCTGCTTTTGCGCTGGGTCTTCCGGCTTTTATCTTAGCAAAAATTTTGACTCCTATTTTTTATGCTAACGGAGATACTAAAACTCCGCTTAAGATAACTTTATACTCACTTATCGTTAACACATTGCTTAATATCATTTTAATGGTTCCTTTAAAACATATCGGGATTGCTGTTGGAACTTCCGTAGCGGCATGGTATAATTTATGGCTATTATATAGTTATAGTAAAAAACAAAATAAATTTTATATAGAGTCTGAAGTAAAAATTTTTTGTTATAAAATCTTAGCTAATTGTTTAATAATGATTTTAGTAATTTGGCTAATAAAATCTTGTTATCAAGAATATTTTTATTCTGAATATTTATTAGTTAAAATTTTTGCTTTAGGCGGAACTATTTTAGCCGGCATAACTGTTTTTTTCGGTTTGGCTTTTTTATTTAAGTTACATTACTCCGGGGATAGTCATTGCAAGGAGCCGTAGGCTTTGCTGCATGGCTCGAATTTTTGCAAAGTGTTTCGGTGTCATGCCGTGGCTTGACCCACTACTGTACGAACGTTGAAAAAAGGCTGTGTCATGCCGTGACTTGACCACGGCATCCAGTCTTTTTATTAAGATTTTTCTGGATACCGTGGTCAAGCCACGGTATGACACCGTACTTATAATAACCATAATACGGTAAATTATTAGCCATGCAACAACGCCTATGCCTCCTCGCAATGACGATTTTTTTAAATGTGGTTTCGATCCACAATTATACCGCTCACTTAAGAAAGATAACTAAAATGATTACAACCAATAAAAATGAATCAAATTACCAAGATTTGTTAAAGAGCTTGGCTATTATAGCGATGATCATCGATCATGCGGGGCTTTACTTATATCCTGAAGTGACGGTTATGAGAGTTATCGGGCGGATAAGTATGCCGGTTTTTTGCTTTTTTGCCGGATATAATTTTCATGATAAGCCAAAACATAAAATAATAATATTCGGTGTTTTGTTACAGATATATACTACTATATTATTTAACCAATTTCTTACCGCCAATATTTTAATTCCTATTTATTTAGGGCAATGGTATCTTTACTATTTTCGCAATGACTTAAATAACTTCTTTTATTGCGGTTATTGTCATGCCGTAGTGCTTGCGATGTTATGGTGCGTTAGCTGGTTTCTTATTGACTACGGTACCGTCGTGATTGCTGTTATGGTGCTGGGGTATATTGCCAAACATGATCCGTTGAATTTGCGGCTTTGTGTTTTTGTCTCGCTAGTGATTTCGTTATTGCATACGGTGACCGGTTTTAATTTGTCCGATGCTTATATTATTTTGACGATTATTTTATCAATCACTGTCTATATATTGATGGTAACAAGAGATTTTACTCAAAAAACTATAATAAACTTAAAATGGATAAGTCGCCATACTATCGGTATTTATTGTATTGATTTGGCAATTATGGAGTTCATCTTTGTTTACACCTATACCGCCGGTTTGAAGAATTGGTGGCTTTTAGGGTAAGGATTATATTTTATCCTTTGCCCCTATTTGCCTTTTTGTTAGGTGTCATAGATATTGTAGAAGAGTAGGTATTATTTTCCTTTGCAGTAATAGTGTCGCTTACTTTTTGTATAATTTCTAAATCGGTTGTAGAAAGAAAATCTACCGATAAAGGCTCTATTGATTTTTTGATGTCTTTATTAAGGTTTTTATTTTTTTCAATTGCTCTCTTCATTTCTTCATATTTACCTTTAGTTACCGGTAAAGTATAAATATTACCTTCTCGCTCAATATAACCTATTGCATTTTTATCTGTGCCGGAAAATTTTAAACCAAGTGGATTACTTAACTTTATAAGCTGCCCTTGCTCATTGTAATGAACGGTAAAGTAAACTGCTTTACTTAGCAGCATATTTTGACCGTGATGATCCTGCAAAACTAAAGAAAGATTAATAGAGGTTTCAGGAGAATCGATATTTATAGGAAAATCTATTTTTCTATGAATAAAGATAGTTTTTTCTTCATCATTCTCGGTAATATTAATTGGAATATTTATAGTTGTTTCAGTTAAAGTAAATAATTCTTTATCATCTTTTTTTATGGTTTTTGTTTTAATAGATTCTTTATTTGTGGTTTTTGCTCTATCCCAATTTATGGGCCGGAAATCAGCTGCCGCAAGAAGTTTTTTATATCCTGATATCTCTAAGCTATTGATTTTATTCTCAAAATCTTTTTGTATAAGATAATTGTCTTTTATTTTATTCTCACCGAATTTTTTTTGAAAAGCAGCTAATATTGCTTGCTGCTTATTTAAAATATTTTCTTGTAATACGCTAAGGAGATTATTTGCTTTCTGATTAATAATATCTCGACTTAGCTTAGAAATTTTGGATGTAGTAACTTTATTGTCTTCTGTTACTCTTTGTTTTAGTTTTCCTTCTAGTTCTTCAATTTTTCTAGTTAAGTTTAATATTATTTCTGTTTTAATAGATTTTCTTAAATCGGCAATTTTTTCTATTAAATGCTTCTCGACATTACTTTTTTTAAGAAAAATACCTCGAAGGGATTTATCACTTAATTTAAGTTTTTTCCCGCCTTTTTTTCCTTTTTCATAATTAATAATTTTCTCAAAATGGTCGGGATATTCTTGAATTAATATTTTTAACTGTTTTTCATCTATTTGATAGTAAGGAGAAGTAAATTTTTTAGTTATTAAAGTGCTTAATTTAACTTCTAAGCCGTATTCTTTTAATGATTCTTGTCTCTTTTTAATAATAGTTTTAAAGGAATTTTTAATTTCTTCCGGTGTAACTTCTTGTGGCTTTTTATCGTTAAATATTTTAGGCATTGCTTGTTTTGCCCAAGCAGCTAGGGCGTCGTTGCTATAATATTTAGACATTTCTTCAAAACTTTTATCTATAGTGCTATCTAGATTATTTTTGGAAGCTGCTAGCAAACTATCGGCAAATTCAGGGTTATTGCTTCGGAGATATGACGGAAATTCTCTAAAATGGTTGGTAGGACCAAAGCCGGGCAGGTGTTTCATTCTGGAATTAGGATGAATCTTATTTGTTAATTTATCAAGGCTGCCGGCAAAATCTATTCGCACCATTTGGGGTAAAAGGTTAGAGGTTTTAGTATCTCTAATAATTCCTATATTACCGGCATGGATATCAAAATCACCGATTAATAAACTTGCCGGCATAACTTTTTCAAAACCTTGATATTTAAGTTGTTCAAATGCTTTGTCATAAGTTCTATGTACTAAGTTTCTTGTTCCCATAAAAAGAGGTCTGCCGCCGTCTTTTCTAAACCAAGAATTTGGTTTAGTTGCAGGAGACATATATTTATCCATGTCAACATACATGTCATTGCTATAATTTTTAAAGAATTCAGATTTTACATAGATATTAGAATCGGTATTTTTTGATTTTTCTCCGCGAGATATTTTATCTTCTAACCGATTCGGAGCAAGGATAGAAACTTGTGCGCCGTTACCCGGGCTTATTGCTTCAAAAATTTTTGAGCCTAAAAATTCCGATATATTTTTTGCAGGTAAGCCCTCTTTTTTTATCATGGCTTTGGTTTTGGCGTCTATGCTTTCATATACACCGCCATACTCTCCGGATTCGTTAGCTCCTCCTTCTTTACCTTTTAAAAACTTCCATCCTTTAAACTGTGATTTATTAGACATTATCTTTTCTCTTATGGTTTTAAAAATCGGAAACAAGAAGTAATATGATCGTTAACTACACCGATTGCTTGCAAAAATGCGTAACAAGTAACAGGACCAAAAAACTTAAAGCCTCTAGCTTTTAAGTCTTTGCTAATTATTAAAGATAGGTCTGTTTGAGTCGGAATATCCGATAGCATATTAAAATTATTATAAATAACTTCACCCTGTGTAAAGTGCCAAATATAATTACTAAAGCTTTTAAATTCATTTCTAATTTGTAAAAAAACTTGCGCATTACTAATTGATGCTTCAATTTTCAGCTTATTCCGTATAATACCGGAATTTTGTAATAATAAATGTTTTTTTGTATCGTTGTAAGCGGCTACTTTAACAAAATCAAAATTATCATAGGCGTTGCGATAATTTTCTTGCTTTTTTAAAATAGTTGACCAGCTAAGACCGGCTTGAGCAGTTTCAAGTATAATAAACTCAAATAACTTTTGATCATCATAGACAGGATTCCCCCATTCTAAATCATGATAAAGAATATCTAATTCACTTTTAGTCCATCCGCAACGTTGCATTTTTATAATTTTTTTTTGTGATGTTATTCCACGCGGTATTGTTGCGTGGAACGAAAATTGCTATATTTCGGTATTCTTTAAAAGTACCGCGGTGTCATCTAGTTGCTTGACCGGCTTTGTTGCATGGATGGTTAAAAACGCTTAAAACTTGTCATACCGTGGCTTGACCACGGTATCCAGAAAAAATTAAAAAGCCTGACTGGATGCCGTGGTCAAGCCACGGCATGACATCGCGGTACTTTTAAAGAATACCCAAAATATAGCAATTTTCGATCCATGCAACAACGCCGGCTTGACCACGGCATCCAGTCTTTTTATTAAGGCTTTTTCCGGATACCGTGGGAGGGGCCACGGTATGACACCATACTTGTAATAACTATAATGCGGTAAATTATGAGCCATGCAACAAGGCTATTGTCGCGTAGGAATGACATCAGTCCAAATCCTGCAAGTTATACAGTATAAATTACAACCCTAATTTTCGAGGCTTATAATATTTAACCCAAATATCTACTAGTAATTTGGTAATAATAATTGCCGAGAACATCGAAGAAATAATACCGATTGTTAGCGTAACCGCGAAGCCTTTTATTGCTCCGACACCGAATATGTAAAGTAAAAAGGCGACGATCAAGGTCGTAATATTGGAATCAAGAATAGTAGCAAAAGCAGATTCAAAACCTATTTTGATTGAATAAAGATTTGAAGCTCCTTTGCGTAGCTCTTCTTTGATTCTTTCATAAATTAATACGTTAGCATCAACTGCCATGCCGATCGTTAATATTATGCCGGCAATTCCGGGTAACGTTAATGTTGCCTGAAAAAGAGACAATAATGCTAAAATATATAGCATTGCAATGCTTAAGGCAATATTAGCAAACAGTCCTAACACACCGTATGACCAAATCATAAATATTACTACGGCAATAAAGCCGATAATCCCGGCTTTTTTACCGGCTTCGATAGAATCAGCGCCGAGATTCGGACCGATACTTCTTTCTTCTATTATTTTTAGCGGGGCAGGGAGTGAACCGGCTCTAAGTAATAAGGATAATTCATTTGCCGATTCGACGGTGAAATTACCGGAAATTATGCCGTTACCGCCTAAAATCGGCTCATTTATTACCGGTGCGCTAAGTAATTTATTATCCAGCACGATAGCCAAACGTTTACCGGCATTATTTTTAGTTATTTCGCCGAATAATTTACTACCTAAATTATTGAAGGAAAAAGCCACCACCGGCTGTGAATTTTGATTAAAAGAGGCTGAAGCATTAGTCAGTTGATCACCGCCTAAAATAGCTTTTTTCTTGATAACTACATAATATTCTTGATTATTCTCGCTTTCTCCTTTCACTAAAATCGAGCCGCTAGGCACATGCCCCTTAACCGCTTCTTCTATATTTGCCGTTTCATCGACTAAATGAAAAGTTAGCTTTGCGGTTTTGCCTAAGATATTTTTTAAGTGAGTCGGGTCTTCCTCGCCCGGTACTTGCAATAATATATGTTTATCGCCTTGTCTATGCAAGGTAGGTTCTTTTGTGCCGGTACTGTCAACCCGCATCCGAACAACCTCAATAGATTGATCGACTACTTCATTAAGAAGATGATCTAATTTTGCATCGCTATAGCTAAGCTTAAGTTTATTATCTTCATAGTCAATAGTAATTTCAGAATCGATTTTATTAACGATGTTTTTGACTAGTTTCAATTCTTCAGAGTTACGCAATTCTAATTGCAGAATATTTTGTCTAATTGTAAGATTTTTATAACCTATTTTATCTTCTCGAAAAGATTTTCGTAAAGTATCGGCTAAATTCTCCATCGAGTCGTTTAAATAACTATCAAAATCTACGTCTAATAATAGATGCGCTCCGCCTCGGAGATCGAGTCCTAAATTCACCGTATTATGCGGTAAAAATCTAGAATTTACCGCTATAAAATTAGGCAAAGCGCAGATAATCGCAATTATTGTACATATAATAGAAAGAAAAATTTTCCCTTTAGGAAGATTTTGCACTGATTACCTTCTTATCTTTTTTATTAATATCTTTCTTGTTGGTTTTAATTTCTTTCGGGCGACTGGTAATATCAACAATTGCGCTTTTTAAGATTTTAATATGGACGTCTTTAGCTATTTCAACTTCAATTTTATTATCCGTATCGTTAACTTTACTGACTGTTCCGAAAATACCGCTATTTGTTAAAATCTCTTCACCTTTTTTTACGTCGCTAACTAAACTTTCTCTTTGACGGCGGCGTTTTTCTTGCGGGCGAAGTAATAAAAAATAAAATACCGCGAAAATTAACACCATCGGGATCAAGCTAGTCCATCCTGACGGAGCTTGTGCCGTTTCTACCGGCACGACTTCCGTTTCCTGTATTTCTATTATATCGCTATTATTTGCTGTATTAGTTTCGTTAGACGACATATTTCCCTCTACATATTTTAAATTTTAGTATGTTAAAAATAGCTTCTGAATAGTTTTTATGCAAGGGAAAATAAACGAAAATTTTACATAGGAAAGGGATAGGTGGCTTATATGGCTCGGTGTCATGCCGTGGCTTGACCCACTACTGTACGAACGTTTAAATAAAGAGGTAAAAATTCTGTCATTCCGTGGCTACGACCACGGAATCCAGCTTTATAATATCATAAAAAGATTCTAAAATAAGTCTAATATGGCTTTATTTTCCTGGATGCCGTGATCAAGTCACGGCATGACACAGCCTTTTTTCAACGTTCGTACAGTAGTGGGCTTGACCACGGTATGACACCGTACTTATAATAATTATAATACGAACTAAATAAATATCTGGAGCGGGTGAAGGGATTTGAACCCTCGACTTCGACCTTGGCAAGGTAGCGCTCTACCCCTGAGCTACACCCGCTTAACTTAAATAATAAGCGAAACTTGAATATAAAAAACAACTAACTAAAAAGCAAGCTAAAATATGCAAAATAACGAATATATTTATTATTAACAAATATCCCTTGTTTGACTCTACTGCCTATGTTATAAAATGTGTGTAAGAAGCCGTAGCTCAGTTGGATAGAGCGAGCGATTCCTAATCGCTAGGTCGGAGGTTCAAATCCTCTCGGTTTCACGCAATACCGATTCTTAATAAATTCCTAAATTTATGCTGATTATTGATAATCAAAAAATATTAGATGAGTTTTGCGTTAGGCTGTCTAATATTGATATAATAAGTATTGATACGGAATTCTCACGCCGTAATACTTATTATGCTAAGTTAAGTATTATTCAAGTTAAAGCCGGAAGTTATAGCGCTATAATTGACGGCTTAAGTAACCTAGACCTTGCCGTTTTTAATCAGATATTAATTAACGATAAAATCCTTAAATTATTTCATGCTCCTCGCGAAGATTTGGAGATTTTTTATTATTTATTCGGGGTGTTGCCTTGTAATATCTTTGATATTCAAATTGCCGCTGATATTTGCGGTTTCGGTAAGCAACTAAGCTATGATGATCTTTGCTATAAAATTTATGATGTAAAAATCGATAAAACTTGTCAAAAATCCAATTGGTTAAAACGTCCGATAAAAGAAGAAATGTTAAATTACGCAATGCAGGATGTAGAATATCTGGAGGTAATTTATAAAGAATTATATAAGATAATTACCGAAAATAATTTAATAAATGAATATAATACTCAACTGCAATATTTACTTAATATTAAAAACTATTTTGTCAAACCTGCAGATGCTTGGCAAAAAGTTAGATTTAGAAGAGAATCAAGCGAATTTATTGCTAAAATGCAAATTCTTGCTAGATATCGTGAAGAGCAAGTAAAGCAAATAAATATTCCTCGTAGACATTTTATTATAGATGAAGATTTAATAAAGCTTTGTCAAGCATTGCCGGTAACGGCAGAAGATTTTAAGAATCTAAAGCTAAAAAGTCGATATTTACGTAAACAAAAATATAGTGAGCAAATAATAAATTTGTGCAAGAAAATTAGTTTAATGTGAGTTACCGCTTAGAATTACTTTCGATGTTATTTTAGTTCAGCCTTGTTGAGTAGATTGGAATCGTTACAAAAACATCGTCATTGCGAGGAGGCATTGGCTTTGTTGCATGGCTAGAATTTTTGCAAAGCAATCCGGTGTCATGCCGTGGCCCCTCCCACGGCATCTAGTCTTTTTACTAAGATTTTTTCTGGATACCGTGGTCAAGCCCACTACTGTACGAACGTTGAAAAAAGGCTGTGTCATGCCGTGACTTGATCACGGCATCCAGGAAAATAAAGCCATATTAGACTTATTTTAGAATCTTTTTATGATATTATAAGCTGGACTGAAGTGGTCGTAGCCACGGAATGACAGAATTTTTACCTCTTTATTTAAACGTTCGTACAGTAGTGGGTCAAGCCACGGTATGACAGCGTACTTATAATAACCAT
The DNA here is from genome assembly GCF_964026565.1 of Rickettsia endosymbiont of Ceutorhynchus obstrictus. Classification (NCBI taxonomy): domain Bacteria; kingdom Pseudomonadati; phylum Pseudomonadota; class Alphaproteobacteria; order Rickettsiales; family Rickettsiaceae; genus Rickettsia; species Rickettsia endosymbiont of Ceutorhynchus obstrictus. The sequence continues at coordinate 1,379,658 of NZ_OZ032162.1, read as the reverse complement.
AATACGGTAAATTATGAGCTATGCAACAACGCCCCTGCGCGGGAATGACAGCGAAAGTCTAACCGGCAACTTACGTTAGTTTCCAAGATTTAAATAATAGTGCTTAAAGATTTTTTGCTAAATTACTGAATTTAGAATATTGGCTATCATAATGAAGCTGCACATTGCCGACTCTGCCGTTACGATGTTTGGCTATTATAATATCGGCAATATTATAAACTTTATTAAGTTTCTCTTGCCATTCAAGGTGTTTTACATCACCTACAGACGGTTCTTTTCTTGTTAAATAATATTCTTCACGGTAAATAAACATTACTATATCCGAATCTTGTTCAATCGTTCCTGATTCTCTAAGGTCTGATAACATCGGTCTTTTATCTTCTCTAAGCTCCACGGCTCTCGATAACTGAGATAAAGCGATAACCGGTATATTTAACTCCTTGGCTATTGCTTTTAAACCTTGGGTAATCTCTGAAATTTCGTTTACCCTATTTTCGGATTTACCGACTCCTCTAATTAATTGCAGGTAATCTATAAATAATATTCCAAGATTATGCTTTCGTTTCATTTTCCTTGCGCGTGTGCGAATAGCAGAAATTGACAAAGCTGCGCTATCATCGATAAAAAACGGTAATTCAGATAATTTTGCCGCCTCAGTGCGGAGATTATTATAATTCTCTTCGTTAAGATGTCCGGTACGTAGCGCAGAAGAATTAATTTCCGTATGCATTGACAGCAAACGCGTGGTAAGTTGTTCCGAAGACATTTCCAACGAGAAAAAACCTACGGACTGCATTTCTTCCTGTTGTTTGGTATTTTTTAACTGCATTGCTTTGCAGGCATTAATTGCTAGATTTACGGCAAATGCCGTTTTACCCATTGAAGGGCGACCGGCAAGAATTATAAGATCTGAATTATGAAACCCTGATAATGTTTGATCTAAATCACTCAAACCGGTAGGGACGCCTATTACGTGATCGCTATTTTTCATAGCTCTATTAATACTAGCTAACGACTCAGAAATAGGCGTACCTATTTTTATAAAGCTTTTTTCATTTATTCCTTCACTTGCTAAATTATAAAGCTTTACTTCCGCATGTTCAATTTGCTGAGGCGCATCCAAATCTAAAGAAGCATTATAAGCGTTATTTACTACTTCTTCACCGATTTGGATTAAGTTACGTCTTAACGCCAAATCATATATTATTTTGCCGTAATCTAACGGATTTATTACCATCATCGCCAGGGTCACTAGCTTGGTAAGATATTCGACTCCTGCTATTTCTTGAAATAAAACATCTTGGTGTAGCATGCTACGAAGAGTTATAGGAGTGGCTATTAAACCTTTTTCGGTAATTACTTCAATTGCATTATAAATTTTTTGATGAATAGGCTCTAAGAAATGTTCGACGCGCAAAAATTCCGATACGTAGTTTAAAGAATCGTGATTAGTTAAAATTGCTCCGAGTAGCATTTGTTCGGCTTGAACATTTGACGGTAAAGTTCTAGGTACAGGTAGGGCTTTATCTTCCTCCTTATTAGAAAGATTTACTATTTTTGATTCATTATTAACTTTATTGCGTGCCATTTTATATTTTTACTTTCAAAATTAGTCTTTGTTATCTTCATAATACCCAAAATCGTCATTGCGAGCGACTAAAGGTGTTGTTGCATGGCTACCAGAATCGTCATTGCGAGGAGGCATTTATGCCGACGTGGCAATCAAGTATAAACATATTTTCATACTAAACTTGTTTAGTATGCTAATTAAATCCCTCATTACATTCGGGATAGCCTGGATTGCCGCAGCCGCTTCGTGGCTTCGCAATGACGGGTTTTTTATTAATTTTCGAGCCATGCAACAACGCCGCGACTAAAAGGAGCGCGGCAATGACGTTTGGGGTATCCACACACCAATATTATACGAAAATAACATCACCTATTTAAAAATTTTTCTGCTTCAAGGGCAGCCATACAACCGGTTCCTGCGGCGGTAACCGCTTGCCTAAAAATTTTATCTTGTACGTCGCCGGCGGCAAAAACTCCTTCTATATTAGTCTTAGTTGAATTCGGTTTAGTGATAATATAATCATCGCTATCCATTTCAATTTGTCCTTTGAATAAATTAGTATTAGGTTTATGACCGATAGCTATAAATACCCCGCTACAATTAATTAAGCTTATCTCTTTAGTATGAACATTTTGAATTTTTACACCCGTGACCGCATTTGGATTTTCGCTACCGATTATTTCATGGGCGATATGATCCCAAATCACCGATATTTTTGGATTTTGAAATAACCTTTCTTGTAATATTTTTTCGGCTCTAAAATTGTTACGGCGATGTATTACGGTAACTTTACTTGCATGGTTAGTTAAATATAATGCTTCTTCAACGGCACTATTGCCTCCGCCTACTACTATTACTTCCTGCTTTTTAAAGAAAAACCCGTCACAAGTAGCACAAGCCGATACGCCAAATCCTTGAAATTTTTTTTCTGAAGGAATATTAAGCCATCTCGCTTCCGCACCGGTACAAATAATTATACTCTCTGCTTCGTATTCCGTACCTGAGCCGGTAAAAACTAAAAAAGGTCTTTTCGATAAATCAACTTTTGCAACATAATCGGTTATAATCTCAGTACCGACATTCTTTGCCTGCAGCGTCATTTGTTCCATAAGCCACGGTCCTTGCACGCTTTCCGCAAAGCCTGGATAATTTTCAACATCGGTAGTAATAGTAAGCTGCCCGCCAGGTTGACTGCCGTGGATTAATATCGGTTTTAAGGCTGCCCTTGCCGTATAAATTGCTGCGCTAAGTCCTGCAGGCCCTGAACCTATTATTAATATTTTAGTTGTAATTGTCATAATATGTATTTTGTTGTTTTATTAGGATTGTTGTATGGCTTGAATTTTTGTAAAACGTTTGGTGTCATACCGTGGCTTGACCCACTACTGTACGAACGTTTAAATAAAGAGGTAAAAATTCCGTCATTCCGTGGCTACGACCACGGAATCCAGCTTATAATATCATAAAAAGATTCTAAAATAAGTCTAATATGGCTTTATTTTCCTGGATGCCGTGATCAAGTCACGGCATGACACAGCCTTTTTTCAACGTTCGTACAATAGTGGGCTTGACCACGGTATGACGCCGTACTTGTAACAACCATATTATAATAACCATAGAGTATACTAAACCTTTTCCAACCATGATTTTATATAATTAATTTGATCAACATTCATTAAAGAAGGAGTATGACCTGCATAGCTTACTTCATAAAGATCAAAGTTTTTTGTTTTTTGCATTTCTTCAATAGTGGATTTGGTCAAAATATCAGATTTTACTCCATGAATAACTAGTAATTTGCATACTATTCTGTGCCATATCATCCACATATTAACATCTTTTGATTTAGTATCATCAATTGCCATGCTATGAACTATGCCGGAATCGTAATTCATTTTATATTTGCCGCCGAGTGTAGGGATAACACTATATTTAGTTAGATAATTCCAATCTTCTTCGTTATTAATGCCGATTTGGGAATAAATAACCTTTAAATGTTGTTTTGCACTATCTAAATCATCAAAAATAACAGTTTTTTTAGCATATTTGCCGATTTTAACCAAAGGAGCTGAAGAAATAAACGGACCGATATCGTTTAATATCATAGCTTTAAAAATATTCTTATATTTACTTGCAAGTACCATACCGATTATACCACCCATTGAGGTGCCAAGCCAAATAGGTCTTTTGATATTTAATTTTTTTAGAAAAAGCAAAGTATCTTTAACATAGACATGATAATTATAATGCTTATTCATTTCAAAATTTTCGCTATCGCCGCGTCCCGGATAACTTAAAGCAATCACTCTAAAGTTATTACTTAACCCTTCGGCAATTTTATCGAAATCATGAGCATTTCTAGTTAAACCATGTGCGCACACTATTATGTTAGGGTTTTTATGGTTACCGAATTCAAGATAAGAAATTTTGTGCGACGGAATATATTGCGCAGATAGCCAATTAATATAAGGACCGATTTTGATTGAATTTGTTTGCATTTATGCTACCGATATTTTTAAAATCTTATTTTAAAAGGTTAATTTAAATTATTTAAAAATATACTTACCATAGTCGGCATATATATTACTACGAAAAGTAGAGATAAAAAAACTGTAGCTGCCACTTTCTCAGGATAAAATTTTTGTAAGTTGGCTATAACTATAGTGTTCGCGGCAAGCGGTGCCGTAGAAAGCAGCTTTAAAGCATTATAATGATCATTATTATACCATCCGGTAATAAAATGATCAAATAAAATAAAAATACCTACGCCGAGTGGATAAAATAAAAATTTTGCCGTGAAAGTAGCAAGAGTAAATTTTATATCTATTTCAAATTTTTTAAGGCTTGATAGGGCAAGACCGACCATAACCATGCCTAGTATAGAAAAGGCCCCTCTCATATTATACAAAAAATCATCTAAAAAATCCGGTAAAGTAAGACCGCAAAAACTAAATAAGCATCCTAATAAAAAAGCGTTTAAAATAGGAAGTTTTATTACTTTTAAAATACTATCCGTAGTATTAGCAAAACTTCGCATGCAAATATAAAACCCAATCGAAGATTCATAAATATTCACGCCTATTACCGCCATCATATAGATACCTAAAGTATAATCGTCAAATAGAGCGGCAGCTATCGGCAGCATAAAATAACCGCCATTTGCCGTGCCTGCCGATAATGCTATAATGTTACGTGTATGATCTTGCCAGAATTTACCGAAGAAATAATAAGAAAATAGCGATAGCAAAGTAGCAATGATAAACGTCACGACCGTAACGCTTAAGGCAGAAAGTGTAAGGGTAGTACTAGCGGGAATGGTAAAAAATACTATAGGTGAGATAAAATAGAATAATAAAGAAGAAATACTATCTTTCTCAACATTTGAGTATTTACCTGCTAAAAAGCCTATTACTACGCTTAGCAATACGGAAATGGTTTTAAAGAAAACTATACTAAAGATTATCATGAAAAAAGCCAAAAATAACTACAGCGTCATCTCGATCGCTTGATACAAGCGAATTTTTCTGGATTCGCCTGCGCTCACGTACTCTAGTACGGTAGCTTAGCTCTCCCTTAAATTCCTCTTGTCTGAAGCTTTCTGAATTTAGCTGTATCAAATGATCTATAACCGTCAGAGAACCTACTGAATCTTAGTAAAAATAGCAAATAATATTTATAGGCTGCTTATTAAGTTTTATCCGGAGTCATACTTATAAGGCGTTGTTGCGTGGCTCGATAAAAGCAGCAGTATGTCATTCCCGCGCAGGCGGGAATCTAGAAAAATACTTTAAGTCATCCTGAATTTATTTCAGGATATACTACAATAGATGCCGAACCAAGTTCAGCATGACAAAAACCGGATTGCCATGTCGGGACTTTGTCCCTCCTCGCAATGACGAAGTGAAATTGATCCATGCAACAACACCTACTTATAATAACCAAAAATTTCATTTTTTCATTAATAATAATTTTAATTATTACTCTTTAAGCAATTTTTAATTGTAAATTACTATTACTTATGTTATTTAAGGTGCGTAAAATAAGTCTATTATGCACATGTTTGTTAAAATTTCATTTTTTGTATTTGTTATATTTTTTTATATAAATTCTTATGCAATACCTGTTCCTATCGGACTCGAATTAAATAAAGCAACGATAACCGACATAATGAAAAAATATAAAATTACTAAAAAAGAATCTAATTATTGGCAAGGATATAATTATTTTATAGATATTAAAGATATTAATTTAGAAAAGATATCGCAGGTTTTAGTAATATGTAATGATTTTAACATTGTAGAAGCCGTAATTTTAACAATCGATAAAAACCGGTTTGAAGAATTTTATACCGCTTTAACAAATAAATATATGTTAGTAAAACAAGATATAAAGCCGGAAGGAAGTAAAAGCGCTGCTTTTACGGACGGTGATTGTTCAATAATACTTGAAGCCCCGGAGATTAGCTTTGATATGGAACTTACATATGTAACGGATAATTTTTATAAAAAATTTTTAGATAAATTGGAGCAAGAAGAAAAATTGCAACAAGAACAAATAAAGAATTTGTTGTGAAAAAGGTTAAAACTGTCATCTAGTTGCTTGACCACGGTATCCGGTTAGGCTTTTTAATTTTTTCTGGATACCGTGGTCAAGCCCACTACTGTACGAACGTTGAAAAAAGGCTGTGTCATGCCGTGACTTGATCACGGCATCCAGGAAAATAAAGCCATATTAGACTTATTTTAGAATCTTTTTATGATATTATAAGCTGGATTCCGTGGTCGTAGCCACGGAATGACAGAATTTTTACCTCTTTATTTAAACGTTCGTACAGTAGTGGGTCAAGCCACGGTATGACAAGTTTTAAGTGATTTTAACCATCCACGCAACAATGCCCTCCTCGCAATGACGGGGGAAGATCAAGCCATGCAACAACGCCGGTCAAGCCACGGGGTGACACAGTTCTAGGTGCTAATACACTTTTAACTACGTATAACTTTTTTCTTTCCTAGTTTCTTAGCTTTGGATTTATTATTAGAGGCAAGTTTAATAGAAGGCTTAGATGGAGCAACGTTAAAATGTTGATCTAACAACCCGATCATTTGTTTATCTCGAGAAAGGGCAGTTTTCCTGCCGGTAACTACGGCGATTAAAGATTTGCCGTTTCTAGAGGCAGTAGTTACTAAATTAAAACCGGCAGGGGTATGATAACCCGTTTTTAATCCGTTGGCACCCTGATAATTTTGAGTAATTTTATTATGACCATATACCGTATTACCTCTAAAAACAAAACTGGTTTTTGAAAATAAAGGATAGAATGAAGGATAATTTTTTTGTAATGCCAATGCTAATTTTGCAAGATCTCTGGCCGTAGTTTTTTGCAAAGGATCATGCCAGCCGGAAGCATTTTTAAAATAAGTATCTTTCATGCCCAATTGATGTGCGCGAACATTCATTAAATGAGCGAAATCTTTTTCTGAGCCTTTCATATTCTCCGCTACGGCTACTGCGACGTCATTAGCGGATTTCACGATTAAAGCTATAATTGCCTCTTTTACGGTAATAGTCTCACCGGCTTTTAACCCAAGTTTACACGGAGCCATGTTTTCAGCTTTTTTTGATACGACTAATTTTTTATTTAGAGATAACTTGCCGGTTTCGATTGCTTCAAACATTAAGTACAAAGTCATAAGCTTTGTTAGAGAAGCGGGATAAATTCTGATTTGAGCATTTTGAGCATGTAAAACCTTGCCGGTTTTTGCATCAACTACTAAGCTAGTTTGAATAGGGGGTTTCGGCGAAATTTTGATAGTTTTTTTCGCTTCGCTTATCGGCGCAATAAAAGTTACGATAAAAACAATAAAAGATAATAAAGTTTTTTTTAACATAGAATTTTTTTTTGTAAAAAATTATAGTCATCCTGAATTTATTTCAGGATATTTTAATTAGATGCTGAAACAAGTTCAGCATGACAAGACTGGATGCCGTGATCAAGGAACTAGAATGACATTAACTCAACTCTACTTTCTTATTAAGATAAACTAATATAGCAAGCCCAGGCAAGGCTAAAATTATAGTTAATATAAAAAACCCGTCCCATCCTAGTATATTTACTAATTTGCCGGCATAAATAGTGACCGTATTGTTACATAAAGAGGCAGCACTACTAAGTAATGCATATTGTGTAGCGGAATATTTTTTATTACATAAATTGCCGATATAGCCAGTTAATGCAGTAGCTCCCATAGCACAAGCAAAATTTTCTATAGAAATAGCAACTAGTAATGCTTCAAAAGACGGCGTTTGGTGATTAAGCCAGATAAATGCAAAATGTGTAAGACTTTGGGCTATGCCGGTAATAATTAACCCTTTGAAATTTCCAAGGCGATACATTACAATCCCGCCGGCAAAACCGCCGATTAGCGTTGCAAGCAGTCCGTAAAATTTAACAATTACGGCTATTTGTCCTTTTGTATAGCCTAGTTCTATGTAAAAGGGCGAGGCAACAGCGCCAAGCATCGCATCGCCTAGTTTAAAAAATATTACCGCTAAGAGGATAGTTACCGCAAATTTTCGAGTAAAAAATTCTTTAAAAGGATTAATTACCGCGTATACCCAGGACGTAAAAGAAATAATATTAATTTTTTCTCTTAACAATTCTTTTTCTTTTACGGTTATTATAAAAATTGTTGCAATAGCAAAAATGATACCCATCCCAAGAAATGTTGCTTGCCAATCATCACCGGTTATTTCTGTAAAATATAAAGCACCGGCACCGGTAATAAGCATACCGATTCGGTAACCGAGTACGGCAGTTGCGCTCGCTAAACTTTGTGTTTCTTGATCAAACTTATCAATACGAAGAGCATCAACGGCAATATCAAATGTGGCGGATAAAAATCCTAGTGCTATCGTTAAAAAATATAGTAAAGTTAAAGAAGCCGAGGGTTTAACGCTGCTCATAGTAATTAACACTAGGGCGATTAGGCTACTGCATAATATAAGCCAGCCTTTTCTGTGACCGAATTTACTTAACAAAGGCACTTTAAAACTATCGATTAAAGGCGACCAAAATACTTTTAAAGAATATGATAATCTTGCAACGGCAAAGGTGGTAATAACGGCAATGTCGATTCCCGACTCTTTAAGCCATACTCCCAGCGTAGAAAAAATTATAGCAATAGGCATTCCGCTAATTACTCCTAAAATTAATATTTCAAATAATCGATAATCTTTAAAAATTTTCTTTAGGAGCATTGTTTTGATTTTTATTAAGGGGCGTTTTGAGTTTAAGAGTTTCTCCGATGTCATTCCGTGACTTGATCACGGAATCCAGAAAAACCTTTAATAAAAAGGCTGGATCCCGTGGTCAAGCCACGGGGTGACATTTCTAACCCTTCATTTATTAGCAGTATATACCATTAATATAATGTAATATATCAAAGTACAAACTATTTTTTACGTATTTTGCTTGTACCACTTAGTGCTATCCATTTTTCATATATATTATCTTTAGCTTTTACGGTTTTTTTGTATGGCTCAGAAAATACCTAAATCCGTCATTGCGAGCCGCTGCAAGCCTTGTTGCATGGCTAATAATTTACCGTATTATGGTTATTATAAGTACGGTGTCATGCCGTGGCTTGACCACGGCATCCAGTCTTTTTATTAAGATTTTTCTGGATACCGTGGTCAAGCCCACTAGTGTACGAACGTTTAAATAAAGAGGTAAAAATTCTGTCATTCCGTGGCTACGACCACTTCAGTCCAGCTTATAATATCATAAAAAGATTCTAAAATAAGTCTAATATGGCTTTATTTTCCTGGATGCCGTGATCAAGTCACGGCATGACACAGCCTTTTTTCAACGTTCGTACAGTAGTGGGTCAAGCCACGGTATGACACCGAAACACTTTGCAAAAATTTGAGCCATGCAACAACGCCACTTTTACAATTAAAGGTAATATATGAAAAAAATAATATATAGCAATCAAACTTTCCAAAATATGATAATAAAGTCGGCTACCGATAATGAAGTGGTAATTGTCGGTTATGCAAGCGTTTATAATCTTGCGGATCATCATAACGATTTAATCGTTAAAGGAGCTTTTGCTTCAGTAAATCATAGTAATGTTAGATTTCTTTGGCAGCATGATAGCAAAAAACCGATAGGGGTTATTACGTATCTATCGGAAGATGATTACGGTCTAAAGATGGAAGCCGTAATTAACAATAAAGTTAAAGCCGGTAGTGAAGCAATAGAGTTAATAAAGCAAGGAGCAATAGACGGCTTATCTATTGGGTTTTACGTGAAAATGTCAAATTATAACGAAGTAAAGCAACGAGTAATTACCGAAGCGGAGCTTGTGGAGGTAAGTATCGTAACTTTTCCTGCCAACCATAATGCTAAAATTTTATATATCACTAAACAAGAGGATAATATGGAGCAAAATATAGTAACCAAAGATGTAATCACCGATCAAATTAATGCCCAGAAAATTAATGAGTTGCAAGAAAAAATACATAGTATACAAAATTTTCTAGCAAGACCGACCGGCTTAAATATCGAAGATACCGAGTATAAAACTGCTTTTATTGATTATATACGCAAAGGAAATGAAGACTTGCTAATGCAAAAATCATCATCTTTAAATAGTAATGCCGAAGAAGGCGGCGTGCTAATATTGCAAACTTTATATAATAGCATTATTAGTGAGATTAATGCTCGTTCGCCGATGAGGCAAATAGCTTCAATTGAAACAATTTCTACCAGTGCCCTTGACGTGATAAGCGAAAACGGCAAATTCACCAGTGGCTGGGTCGGTGATGTGGAGTTAAGAGAAGAAACGTCGTCAGCAAAATTAAAACAACAAAGAATTTTTGTGCATGAGCTTTATGCGCAGCCGAAAGCAAGCCAAGCGTTGCTTGACGATGCAACGATTAGGGTAGAAAATTGGCTAACGGAGCGTTTGCGTGATAGTTTTGTCAAAATGGAGAATGACGCTTTTATTAACGGTGACGGAGTAAAAAAACCGAAAGGCATCTTATCGCCTGACCATGACAAAATAGAAAAATTTAAGATGGGTAACAAAGTCACTCCGGAAAAATTATTAGATTTTATTAATTCTCTTAAGGAAGAATATTTAGCGAATGCGACGTTGTTAATGAATCGTGTGACATTATCGGAAATACAAAAACTAAAAGATAATAACGGGCATTTTATTTGGCAGCAATCACTTTCCGATTCGTTTAAACAAACTATTTTCGGTGTGCCGGTTATTTGCTGTTCGGATATGAAACCGATCGGCAAAGATACATGCGCTATTGCGATCGGTGATTTTAAAGCAGCGTATAAAATAGTCGATCGCAGCGGCATTAATATTATGCGTGATCCTTATACCGAAAAGCCTTTTGTTAAATTTTATGCAGTAAAAAGAGTAGGGGGCGACGTAGTAAATCCTGAGGCTATTAAGCTTGGGTTGTTTGGTTAAATTGTCAACCCCGTGGCGGCATTGTTGCGTTGATACTGCAAACGTCATTGCGAGCGACCGAAGGCGTTGTTGCATGGCTCTAAAAAAGTGCCGTATGTCATTCTAGCTAAAAGCGGGAATCCAGGCTTTCTTTTGTCATGCTGAACTTGTTTCAGCATCTATTAAAAGATATCCTGAAATAAATTCAGGATGACTTAAAAGTGTTTTTTCTAGATTCCCGCTTTTAGCTAGAATGACATACTGCTGCTTTTATCGAGCCATGCAACAAAGCTATTGCTACGCGGGAATGACATCATCAAAGGAGGAGTTGAATTCGCTATGTTTCACAAAAATAATTTTCAAATTATTAAAATATTTCCGCAAAAAATATGGAGTTTAGAACAAGTAAAAAATTATATGCGAATTGAAGGCGGTTATGACGATGATTTAATATTAGGGCTAATTGATGCAGCAATCACGGCAGCAGAAAATTTTACTAAGCTAAATTTTATCTCAAAATATGTAAAATTTATTTGTAACATTCAAGGTAAAAATAATTTTGCTCTAAAATATCAGCCTATAAAAGAAATATTGAAGGTAACAATACAAGGGAAAGAGCAAGAGGCTAGTAGCTATTTTTTTGATAATGGTATTTTAAGGTTAAAGCAGGAATTGGCGAGTAAGGAGCTGACCGTAGAATATATTAGCGGCTTTGACGATAACAATATTCCTCATTCGGTAAAACATGGAATTATGCTGCATATTGCCGAAATGTATGATCGTCAGGGGCAAAACTCGGTTGGCTTATCGCAGGAAGTAAAAAATTTATACCTGCCGTATAGGAATATTCAAATTTAGGTAATACTGTGTCAATAGTTGTATCGTCATTGCGAGCGAGCGAAGGCTTTGTTGCATGGATCGAAAATTGCTATATTTTGGGTATTCTTTAAAAGTACCGCGATGTCATGCCGTGGCTTGACCACGGCATCCAGTCAGGCTTTTTAATTTTTTCTGGATACCGTGGTCAAGCCCACTACTGTACGAACGTTTAAATAAAGAGGTAAAAATTCTGTCATTCCGTGGCTACGACCACGGAATCCAGTTTATAATATCATAAAAAGATTCTAAAATAAGTCTAATATGGCTTTATTTTCCTGGATGCCGTGATCAAGTCACGGCATGACACAGCCTTTTTTCAACGTTCGTACAGTAGTGGGTCAAGCCACGATATGACAAGTTTTAAGCGATTTTAACCATCCATGCAACAACGCCTTCGAGGGAATAACACCGAGGACGTTTTGGGTATCCATGCAACAACGCAGGTACAAGCCGTGGCATGACACCCTACTTAATTTAATAGGTAATAAAATGACAAAATCAATAGTAAGGAATTTTCAGCATCAAATTAAGTTTTTAGAGAATTTTGCCGCAAGTTCTATAGATAAAGATCGATGGGAAGAGAAGTTAACTGTCTATGCCGAAATAAAACCTTTATGCGATAATAAATTTATTGCGTTAGAGAATATAAATTTCGGGCATGTAGTAACGGAGGGGTTTTTTCTTTTTAAAATTAGGTTCATAAAGAACGTCACTACTAAAATGCGTATTTTATTTAAGGAACGGCAATTTGAAATTAAACGTATTATTAATGTTGATGAAAAAAGTAAATTTTTAAATATTATAGCGTTAGAAATATATGTATCATGATGTTATCGGTGATTTTCAATTAAGCTTATATAAGCTACTCGCCAATGAAGATGAAATAAGGCAAAGCATTGATCAAATATATCTTTCTATTATGCAAGATGCAAAATATCCGTTTTTGCTAATTAATATGTTAAATGTTGATAATATGGCAAATTTGAAACAAAATATTTCGAGGATAGAATTTGAAATATGTATTTTTGCTAATGATAAGAATCGTAATATTTCGCTAGAGCTTGCGGACAAAATTATTAATAAAATAGCCGTATATTCATTTGAATTACAAAATTATATATTAGCGGGTATAAAAGCGGGTAATATGAAATTCAAAGATAGTAATGACTTGATTAGTACAAAACTAATAATAAATTACCAAGCTTTGTTAAAGCAAAAAATAATGAGGTATACTCGTTGAACTTGAAAAATTGGCATCGTCGCCTTTGTAAGTCCTCAGATGCTCACGTACAAGAGTACGCTCCGCTCCTCGGCTTACAGGCTCCTTGCTCTTTTCCAAGTTGAACTTCGTATATCAATTCTTCATTTTATAAGGGTATAGATTATGACACATTTAATTGAGGGGATCGATATTAGTAGTTTACTTCGAGCGAGCAATAAGTTTGAAGAGTTTCGCTTGCATTTAGACACGGAGCAAAATAAAGCAGGTAGTATTAAGGCATTTGAGTTTTGTTATGAATTGAGCTGGAAAATAATGAAGCGTTTTTGCGAAAAAGCTGGCAAAACTCCTTATACTTTAAAAGAAATATTTCGTGAGGCTGCCGTTAGCGGTTTAATTTCAGATCCTCGCATATGGTTTAAATTTATTGAAATTCGTAATATTACTGTTCATACTTATAATGAAGAAAATGTTGAAAAAGTGATTAGTATTTTTGATGATTTTTCAAATGCGGTAAATGAACTTTTAAGAAATTTGGAGAAGTATAATGATCCATCTTGATAAACAAGATTTATTAATATTACGCTCTATATTACAAAAATATCCGTATAAATTTTATGCTTATGGGTCACGGGTTAAGGATAATTACAAAAAATTCTCTGATCTTGATCTTTGTATTATGGAAAATATTAGTGATGAGCAATTATTTGCTTTGCAAAATGTTTTGGAAGAATCTGATATATCAATAAAAATTGATGTAAAAAGGTGGTTTATAGATATGAATGCGGGGTTTCGTTCATTGATTGAAAAAGATATAACTCCTTTGTCACATAGAAAATAATGAGGTAGATTTATGAATTTTCATAATATACGTATGCCGGAATTTATAGAAGTTTTTGCCGTGGGGAAGGCGGAATTTTCAACTTCTCATGTTTTAACTATGTCGGGGAGAGAAGTTCGGCATTTAGACCGCATGAATGCTTGTCAAAAATATTTAATTAAAGATTGTCGGTTAAGTGCTGGCGAATTCAATCACTTTAATAGCTTTTTTAAGGCTAGACGGGGTAGTAATTTTGCTTTTCGCTTTAGAGATTATGCAGATTATAAAGTAAGCGGTGAATTTGTTGCTAAAGGAGACGGTAATTTGCAACAATTTGTTTTAAGCAAATTATATGACGATCCTATTTTGCCATATAGCCGCGCTATTACTAAACCCGTGGAAGGAAGTATAAATCTATATATTAATAATGTAAAAACCGACTATACTGCAGATTATACTCAAGGAATAATTACTTTGCCGCAAACTCTAGAGCTAGGGCAAACTTTAACTGCCGACTTTATTTTTGACGTAGCCGTAAGGTTCAAAAGCGATAGTTTTGAATATGCTTATTGCAGTGACGGCTCTATTGAATTATCAACTATAGAATTAACGGAAGTGATATTATGAGTATTTTATCATCCGAAAATATTGAAGAAATTACTGCAAAACTACAAAATTTTACTTATTGTTTTCAAATTAAATTACCTGAAGGAAAAGAGCTATATCTAACAAGTAGCGATAAGCTGCTTAAAAACGGTGATATAAGTTTTTTTCCGAATTCAGGTTTATTTGTAAAACAAGGGGAGTTTAACGATTCTGCGCAAAATTATATTACCGTAGAAGGAATATTTGAAAGCGGCGGGATAGAGAAGTTTATGGATTTAACAGGTGCGGCAGTAAAAATAATATTATATACTAACGATATTTTCGAGCATTTTATAACATATTATTGTAGTATCTACACCAAATATGATTTAAACTTTAAAATGCATTTAAAGCCTGAAACGGTAAAATACAATAAAACCATAATTAATAGTTTTAGTAAAACCTGTCGAGCAAGTTTCGGCGATAATAAATGCACTGTAGATAAAAATTTATATAGCTCGCTCTATAACGTAAAAGAATTTTTTAAGAAAAGCTTTACTATATCAAATTTAGATAAGGAAAGTGGATATTATAGAGGCGGGGAAGTCAAGTTAGGTAATAATTTATTTAGTAGTAAAATCCTTGATCATTTAGGTGATTTGATTATAGTTGAGAGTATTATACCGGAAAATGTTAAAGCTACCAAGAATACACGGCTCACTAGCGGTTGCGATAAAAAATTTATAACTTGTTGCAATAAATTTAATAATGCTATAAATTTTAGGGGTGAGCCTTTAATTCCCGATTATAATTTTATAAGACTTGTTTTGCGGGATATTATAAATATGTTCAGCATTACTAAAAATTCTATAAGAAAAAGAAAAGAAATACATATAGTTGATTATTTTAAAATAATTGAAGATGATCTAAATTGCTCGTTTCAAAAAATAAGAAGTGACAAAAAATAGAAATGAATATGAAAGAGACTAAAAATTTTTTTACAAAAAATAATAGATTAAATAAAGGATATTCTAAACCTTTAAACTCGCGTGAGCTAGACAATAATTTTTACCGTAAAAAATTTCAACATATTTTACCGCCGATTGATGTAATGTCCGAATATGAAAATCTTCACCCCGGTACTTTAGAGAAGCTAATAAATATGGCGCAAAAAGAACAAATTCACCGTCATGATCTAGATTTAAAAAATTTAAAAGCTTATGAAAAAAACGCAAAAATAAGTAAAATTTGTGCGCTTGTGTTTGGAATATTTTTATTAAGCTCGATAATATTCCTCATGTTACTTAAAGAATTTGCAGTTACCGGAGTGTTAGTTTTATTTATTATCGGTTTTGGAATAATTTGTTCACAAAAAATTACCAAGAAAAATGAATATATAAAAAGTAAAAATTACACAAATTCATAATTTTTACAGGCAAATAAAATAATATGATGCTATTTAACTTGTAATTTGATATAGAATAAGTTATATGCGAGTAGTATAATACTACTCATAAGAAATGAAGAGTCGGTTTTAGTGTTATTGTTTTCCTACTTTATCGGTGTCATTCTAGCTAAAGATGCAGGGGTGTTGACTTAAGGAGCAAAAACGTAAGCCGTTATTGCGAGAAGCTGTAGGCGTTGTTGTATGGCTCGAATTTTTGCAAAGTGTTTCGGTGTCAAGCTACGGTATGACACCGTACTTATAATAACCACAATACGGTAAATTATTAGCCATGCAACAACGCCGCGCGAAGGCGGGAATGATATAAATCGTAACTCTTCAAATTGGTTGGGTATAACATTTTAAATAATAGGAGATAAGTTTATTTCTAAAGGTAAAAATAATTTTCCTAAAGCGAATAGAGAAATTAGAGCTAGCAAAGTTCGTTTAGTAGGCGAAAACGGTGAAATGCACGGTATTGTGGGTATAAGGGAAGCAATGGAGCAAGCTGAAAAAGCCGGTCTCGATTTAGTGGAGATTTCACCCAATGCGGAACCGCCCGTGTGTAAGATTTTGGATTTCGGTAGATTTAAGTATGAAAGTAAAAAGCGTTTACATGAAGCACGTAAAAAGCAAAAAATTATCGTACTTAAGGAAATGAAATTTAAGCCTAATATTAGTCAGGGCGACTTTGACGTTAAGGTGCGTAAAATAAAAGAGTTCTTGAAAGACGGCGATAAAGTAAAAATTTCTTTATGGTTTAAAGGTCGGGAAATTATTCATAATGAACTCGGTAAAAAATTATTTGAACGTATTGAAATAGAATTAGAAGGACTAGCAAAGATTGATCAGCCCGCTAAGATGGAAGGTAAGCAAATTATTATGATCGTAAGCCCCGACGTTAAAGTGGTAGTGAAATAAATGTTGTTATGTGAATACTTCAGAAGTTATTGTAAGAATGCGTTGTTACGCGGATACCAAAACCGTCATTGCGAGGAGATGCGTTAGCATCGACGTGGCAATCCAGTTAAATATATTTTATACTAAACTTGTTTAGTATTCTAATTAAATCCCTCATTACATTCGGGATAGCCTGGATGGCCACGGCGGGCTATGCCGCCTCGCCATGACGAATTTCTTAAATCTTAAAATTAAATTATGCCAATCAAAATTTTAATGCCGGCCTTATCCCCTACTATGCTTGAGGGCAATATCGCCAGGTGGTTAAAAAAAGAAGGGGACAACGTTAACCCCGGTGATGTAATCGCCGAAATCGAAACCGATAAAGCAACTATGGAAGTAGAAGCGGTTGACGAAGGTATTCTTGCTAAAATAGTTATAGCGCAAGGCGTGGAAAACGTACCGGTAAATTCCCTTATTGCTGTTTTGATTGAAGAAGGTGAAGAGCTTTCCGTAGTTGCCGACTTTGTTAAAAATAACTCTACTGTGAAATTAGTAGAGAAATCACCGCCGCCGTTATCTAATAACGTAGAAGAAAAAAATTATTCGGAAGAAAAGCACATACAGGTTGCAGAAAACAGCAATGATAACAGGATATTTGCTTCACCGCTTGCGAAAAGGCTGGCTGCTATCGATAATATTAGTCTTAAAAACATTAAAGGTACCGGTCCCCACGGCAGGATTGTCAAGAAAGACGTATTAGCTTCTAATGTTTCTGTTACAGCTAATAATAAGGTTTTCAGAAGAAGTGAAGAAGAATATTATCTAGTCCCGAATAATAATATCCGTAAAATTATAGCCAAACGTTTGCTTGACTCAAAGCAGACAATACCGCATTTTTATTTATCTATTGAGTGTAATGTCGATAAGTTACTTATCGTACGAGAGGATATTAATAAGTCGTTCGGGGCTGAAAACCATAGTAAAATTTCCGTAAATGATTTTATTATTTTAGCGGTAGGGAAAGCTTTAAAAGAAGTCCCGGCTGCAAATGCCAGCTGGCAAGACGAGGCAATTAAATATTATAACAATATCGATATTTCAGTGGCGGTAGCAATTGAGGGTGGTTTAATTACGCCGGTAATTAGAAATGCCGATCAAAAAAATATTATTGATTTATCTCGTGAAATGAAAGAGTTAATAAAAAAAGCTAGAGAAAATAAACTTACTCCTGCCGAATTTCAGGGGGGAGGGTTTAGTATTTCAAATCTCGGTATGTACGGTATCAAAAATTTTAGTGCTATTATTAATCCGCCGCAAAGTTGTATCCTAGGAGTAGGAGCTAGCTCAAAACGTCCTATAATAGTAAATGATCAAGTGACAATAGCAACTATTATGGATGTTACTCTCTCTTCCGATCATCGAGTCGTTGACGGAGCTGTCGGCGCTCAATTTTTATCCTCATTCAAGAAATTTATAGAGAGTCCTGCGTTGATGCTGATATAAATGAGTAACGGCTCGGTGTCATACCGTTGCTTGACCCACTACTGTACGAACGTTGAAAAAAGGCTGTGTCATGCCGTGACTTGATCACGGCATCCAGGAAAATAAAGCCATATTAGACTTATTTTAGAATCTTTTTATGATATTATAAGCTGGATTCCGTGGTCGTAGCCACGGAATGACAGAATTTTTACCTCTTTATTTAAACGTTCGTACAGTAGTAGGCTTGACCACGGTATCCAGTCTTTTTATTAAGGTTTTTTCTGGATACCGTGATCAAGTCACGGTATGACAATGTTTTTTTAATCCTCCGCCTACAATCACAATCTACAGATAATTAACAACAAAAGATATATGAGTTTTTCTGATAATTTAGCAAAGATTTTGGATAAATACGAAGAATTATCCAAAAAATTATCTACCGGTATAGTCGGGGAAGAGTTTGTTAAAGCCTCTAAAGAATATGCGGAACTTGAAAATATAGTTGAGAAAATTACACAATATAATAAAGCCGTATCGGAGTTAGAGCAAGCGCGGGAACTTAAGTTAGAAGAAGGCTTAGATAACGAAACTTATGAAATGGTGAATGATGAAGTTAATCGTTTGGAGGATTTGACTCCTAAATTAGAACGAGCGGTAAAAATAGCCCTTTTGCCGAAAGATGAAGCCGATAGTAAAAGTGCTATTATCGAAGTGAGAGCCGGAAGCGGCGGCGAGGAAGCCGCGCTTTTTGCGGCAGTGTTATTTAATATGTATCAAAGATATGCCGAGTTAAAAAAATGGCGTTTTGAAATATTGTCAATTTCCGATACCGGCATCGGCGGTTATAAAGAAGCCACTGCTTCAATAAAGGGCAAAGACGTATTTTCTAAATTAAAATTTGAGTCCGGCGTTCATAGAGTTCAAAGAGTACCGGAAACCGAATCAAACGGTCGGATTCACACCTCCGCTGCAACGGTTGCAGTGCTTCCCGAAGTAGAAGAAGTTGACATTAAAATTGAAGAGAAAGATTTAAGGATTGACACTTATCGTGCTTCCGGTGCCGGAGGGCAGCATGTTAATACGACAGATTCGGCAGTCAGAATTACCCATCTCCCTACCGGTATCGTCGTTGCATTGCAAGATGAGAAATCCCAGCATAAAAATAAAGCTAAAGCGTTAAAAATCTTAAGAGCCAGAATTTACGAAGAAGAGCGTCGTAAAAAAGACCGGTCACGAGCAGATACCCGCAAAGGTCAAATCGGTTCAGGTGATAGGTCGGAGCGTATCCGTACTTATAACTTTCCGCAAGGGAGGGTATCGGATCATAGAATAAATTTAACCCTTTATAAAATAGAAGAAATAGTAAAAAACGGTCAATTAGATGAATTCATCGAAGCTTTAGTAGCGGATGATGAAGCAAAAAAACTTTCAGAAGTGTGATACTTTTCTGCTTTAAGCGTTGTTGCATGGCTCAAATTTTTGATGTCGTTCCCGCGCAGGCGAGAATCTAGAAAAAAGTATAAAAGTCATCCTGAATTTATTTCAGGATCTACTAAAAAAGATGCGCAAAACTTGTTCAGCATGATAAGAAAAAGTCTAGATTCCCGCCTTTAGCTAGAATAACATACTGCTGCTTTTATCGGACCATGCAACAACGCCCGTTTGTCTTCACAATTATATTTTGAGCAACAGTTAAGCATTTAAGAAGCTCAAAAATAACTAAAATAATTGACAGGTTAAGGCTAATTCTCGTAATGTCACTATATTAACCTTCAAGATAATTAATTATGAACACAGCGTTTATTTTTCCCGGGCAAGGATCGCAAATAGTAGGGATGGGCAAAGAGTTTTACGATAACTTTAAAATAGCTAGAGAAACATTTGATATTGTCGATGAAGTATTACAGCATAAACTTAAAGATATTATTTTTAACGGTCCCTTGGATAAACTTACACTAACTATCAATGCACAACCGGCATTAATGGCTGTATCCATGGCAATAATAAATGTCATTAAAGAGCAAACGAAAAAAAATATTGATGAGCTATGTAGTTACGTTGCCGGTCATTCTTTAGGAGAATACACGGCATTATGTGCAGCAGGTAGCATTAGCCTAGAGGATACGGCGAAATTGCTAAACGTACGAAGCCGATCAATGCAGGAAGCATGCGTTGAA
Organism: Rickettsia endosymbiont of Ceutorhynchus obstrictus; assembly: GCF_964026565.1. Classification (NCBI taxonomy): domain Bacteria; kingdom Pseudomonadati; phylum Pseudomonadota; class Alphaproteobacteria; order Rickettsiales; family Rickettsiaceae; genus Rickettsia; species Rickettsia endosymbiont of Ceutorhynchus obstrictus. The sequence continues at coordinate 1,359,109 of NZ_OZ032162.1, read as the reverse complement.
GGGGAGGGGGCTATGGCGGCTTGCATAAATATTAATTTAAAGGAGCTTGAGCAAATAGTCGAAGAGGTAAGTGAATTCGGCGTATGTCAAATAGCTAACGATAATATAGTAGGTCAAATAGTGGTTAGCGGTAAAGTCCTAGCGGTCGAGAAAGTTATCTCTATAGTCAAGGATTTGGGATATAAAGCTATAAAATTAAAAGTTAGCGCACCCTTTCATTGTAGTTTAATGAAGCCTTCCGAGGAGAAAATGCAAATTGCGTTAAATCAAACGGTTATTAATAAACCGCTTATTCCGGTGATACAAAATTTTACCGCTCAGCCGGTAACGGATATTAATCAAATTAAACAAAATCTAATTTTGCAAATATGCGGTCGAGTAAGATGGCGAGAAACTCTCGAACAATTAAATAAATTACAGGTTACGAATATAGTCGAAATAGGTGCCGGAAATATACTAATAAACATGCTTAAAAAAACTAATTACCCATTTAAATTAAGTAATATAAGTAATTTAGAAGAATTACAAAATTTTTTAGTAACTTCTGATTTATAAAACTTTTAAATTAACTTAATAAAATCATTGGTTTCAGACTCTATCTCTCGCAATTTAGAAAAGCAAACCATAACCATAACATATATGATGGATAAATATAAAGGTGATACTGATTCTAGTTGTCAACCCAGCTTTTTAATATTTGTAACGATGCAACAAAATTTAAAATAGTAAAGTTATTAATTTTAAATTCTATCTCTCTTGATTTAGAAAAGCGAATTGAAATCTTAACATCCGTGATAGATAAATATAAAGATGACACTGACTCTATTTGTCACATAACCACACAACTTTTTAATATTTGTAAAAATACGACAAAGCTTGAAGCTATAGAATGTTTAATTGATCATTTAGAGTGCCGGAAAGGATTACCTGTTTTTTGGTGTTATGATGATACGACAATATGTGCTATGGGCGAAACTTCTACAGAATCATCCAAGCATGATTATGAATAATATTTAAATAAGTAATGAAAATTATAAAATAATTATAGAAATTTCAATAGTTAAATGGTATAAAGTAAAGCCGAAAGCATGGAGAGGTGGCCGAGTGGCCGAAGGCGACGGTTTGCTAAACCGTTATACGGGTCAAACTGTATCGAGGGTTCGAATCCCTCTCTCTCCGCCACGTGGGACAGTTGGCTACTTCTTGCAGTTTATCGAAGGGAAAAGCCAGTTGGTAATGCACCTTCTCGCCTCTCAAGCTTAGGTTAGAGAATATAAAATTTAAAAATTCCCTTTTTTCGTTAATTGTCGAACCTTTAAAAATTTCGTATGCATTTGTCGTTACATTTATAAAATCTAAAAGCTTTTTGGAAAGCTTATCGTCTATACCGTCATAACTCTTAATTAACTCGCTTAATTCACATTGACGCTCTTTTAATTGCGATTTCTTACGTAAAAACTCCTCTCTAGTTAAAACACCATCTGCTACTAAATCTACTAACGAATCAAGCTTATTTTGAATCTTTGTATGTTCTTCTCTTAATGCCTTTACTTCACCGCTCATTTCATCAGCTCTGCCTCTATTGATACATTTTAAATAGTCCATAGTTTCTTGTAAAATTTTAGGGTCTTTAATCTTTAAGCCTTTCAGTATCTCTTCAATTTGTCTAATTACTTCGTCCTCACGTACTAACATCTCTTTTGTAGGGTCGTCAGGATTCCAAACACGTAAATATGTCCATTCAGATACTTTACCGCTTTTATATTTTTTAGTTCTAGTGTATGAGGTAGCTACTCTACCGGTAGCAGCGCATTTAAATATACCTCTAAACAAAAATTCTTTACCTCGATATTGAAAAGGTTTTTTATTCCAGCCCATTCTAACAGCCTCACATGCTTTAAATGTTTCTTTAGTAATAATAGTTTCGTGACAATGTGGTAATATTTCCCCTTTAAAGCGCATTTCACCATAGTAAAAAGGATTCTGTATTAGCCTATGAATCACTGACTTTGCTATAGGTTGCCCTGTTTTAGTACGTAAACCCCATGCTTTCGCTTTGATTACTAATTGCCCTAGAGTATAGTTACCTGTTGCATATTCTTCAAATAGTTTTTTAATTATAGGTGCATTAATAGGATCAGGTACTACTACCCCTCTACCTCTTTCATCCCTTGCGTTTAAGTAACCAAAAGGAGCATATGCAAACCATTCCCCGTATACTTCCACTTTATGTTTTAAACTCTTTTTAACAGTTTCACTTAATAAATCAGTTTGAGATTTAGCAAAAACAACTCCTATTCCCCACATAAAAAATTGATGAGAACTTGCATTTTGATCAATAACGTACCCCTCACTATTAAAATGTAGTTCTAATCTACTTTGTTTTATAAGCTCATCTAGTATTGGTGTTTCGGTTTGCCTACGTTGTAAACGATCTACCTTGTCTATAATAAGTGCTATCGGCTCACGTTGTTTTTTTATACATTTTATTATTTCCATGAACTGTTTACGATTACCTCTGCTTGATGACTCAACTATTTTAAAACGCTCTATAACTTGTAAATTTTTTCGTTCACAATATTTTTCTAATCTATCTTCTTGTACTTCTAACGAATAACCGTCTTCTTGATCTCTAGATGATACCCTTGACAATATTATTGCTTTTATTGCTTTATTACTCATATTATTTTACCTCCTGTTTTGTATTTTTGCCTTTATAACATTCCAAGGTATATTTAAGAACAAACGCAGCAACGCTTAACAAGTCGTTTTGAGGAAAATCCGAGTTATAAAGTTTTAATTCTTGGCTAGATTTTCGGTAGATATCAACCTTTATTAATTTGGTTAGCGATAAAGTACCGAGTACTGAAAAAAGTATTATACTATGAGGGATATTTAATAATTTATCTTCAACTAGGGCAGTAACCGATCCGACAGGCTCGCACATCATCTCATCAATTAATTTATGTAAAATAGGATAATCAAACGATCCTTTATGTTCTATGATTTTTAACAATGTAAAATTATGTCGGTGGCAGTAGTCAGTAATGAGGTTTTGTCGATGTTTGCGACTTGCAGAATTTGAAAGGGCTTTTAGAAAAATTATTGCTTTGTTATTGTTAGTCATTTTGGTTTACCCCGTTTTGATTAAACTTATTGAGTTAAGTTTTAACCACCACAGAATTTATTAACCTATGGTGGCCGGGGAGGTAAGAAAACCGCCTAAGACAGTTATAATGGCTTTTAGGTTTAAAGTTTGCACTTTAGACCCTGAACATGACCAAAATCGCCCCGACCGTAGGGTCGAGGGTTTATATCATTTATACGGCAGATACTACCGCTTAGGATAGAGGTTCTTACACCCCAGAAAAGCTTTGCAGCTATTCCAGTTATGATTTTATACTCAACTCCCCGAAAAAGTCAACTCGCTTTATTATTTTCTTTCTCTTTTTCTAAACGCATTTGTACCTCCATAATAATTTTCATGAATTCAATTAATCTTCTTGCTGCTTCGTGTATTTCAGCTTCAGGTAATTTATTGTTGTACATTTTCCTTATTTTTTCTAAAATTGAGTTATATATTTCCTCACTGCTGCGTTTATCTTGCATAATTAAGTGAGCTTTGTTATGGGCATTTTCATATGTTATTTCTGTATTTGTCATAATAGTTTTCCGTTGTTGTATTTTACTAAAACATAATCCATTAAAGCCAAGCTATCGGCTTCGTTATCGTCTACAGGGTTAAAACCTTTATCCTTTATTGCATCGATTACGTCATATTTATTAGCGTTGCCTTTGCCGGTGATATGTTTCTTGATAGTACCGACCGGCACGCCTTTATAAGCTATTTGATGATGTTCACAAAAAGCCGTTAGATGAGCAAGAAAGCCGCCGTATTTATGAGCGGCATCTATTCCTTTGTGACTGCGTACCGCTTCAAAATAAACTTCATCAAAGCCGCCTTCACTATTCTTAAGGTCTACTAACCATTTCTTAAAACGTAAAAACACCATTCCGCTCCCTTCAAATTTGTTGGGTTTAAAATCTATCATCGACATTTTAAAGGTGCCGATCGGGTTACTAGCAAAATATGACGTTGAAGATTTACACCGGCATTTAGTACAAGCTACCGAAGAGCTAGAAAAAGCTAAGCGGCTCAAACAATGGCTACAATCGGCAATAGCTCTTAAATATGAGGCGCGTATACAAAATAAACGCCTGTATTTAGAGAAGGATACCGGTGTTGTTCATTATGAGGATAAAGGCTTTAAGATAACTAGCGACGTACCGAAAAAAGTTGAGTGGCAGCAAAGCGTACTTAGTAAAATTGCCGGCAATATACTAGCCAGAGGGGGAAAGTTATCGGACTATATTGAAGTTCATTATCACGTGCCGGAAGCTAAATATAACAGCTTATCGCAAGTATTTAAGGATATGCTGCTACCAGCCAGAATAATTAGACTCGGTAATCCTGTTTATAAGCTTACTAGATTAGATAAGGAAGGGCTAAATGAGGAGGTAGTTTATGAGTAAATTACCGATTATTAGCGCCGACGAACGTTTAGCAGAGAAGCGAGGCATTAAGGGCTGTATCTTCGGGGGGTACGGCATCGGTAAGACAAGCCTACTGTGGACTTTGCCGCCTGAAAGTACTTTATTCTTTGATTTAGAGGCTGGGGATTTAGCCGTAGAAGGCTGGCAAGGTGATTCTGTTAGACCTCGTACATGGCAGGAATGTAGAGACTTTGCCGTATTTATCGGCGGTGCTAATCCTTCTGTTAGGGACAACGGCATTTATGGCAAAGCACATTATGAAGATGTTTGCCGTAGGTTCGGGGATTCTGCCGCTATTGATAAATACGAAACTATCTTTATTGACTCCATAACGTTTGCAGGACGCTTATGTTTGCAATGGTGTAAATCTCAACCGCAAGCCGTTAGCGAGAGAACCGGCAAGGAGGACATGCGGAGTATGTACGGCTTGCACGGTCAAGAAATGATCACCTGGCTAACGCATCTACAACATGCCAGAAATAAAAATATCTGGTTTGTCGGGATATTGGAAGAGAAGCAAGACGAATATAATCGTCGGACATTCGGCTTGCAGATAGACGGCAGCAAAACTGCTAATGAGTTACCCGGAATAGTTGACCAGGTTATTACTATGGCACAGGTAAAAACCGAAAACGGGGAATCTCGGAGTTTCATCAATCACACTTTAAACCCTTACGGCTACCCTGCTAAAGATCGGTCGGGGAAGCTGGAAATGATCGAGCCGCCGCATTTGGGTAATTTAATGGACAAAATCAAATCACATAACCCGTCGTCATTGCGAGCGACTAAAGGGAGCGTGGCAATCTCATAAAATTAAAACTAGATTGCCACGTCGCTACGCTCCTCGCAATGACGAGCTTTTAAAAACAACAATTAATTAAGGAGTAACATTATGAACTATTACGATTTTAATACTGCGACTAATCAAGCAAACTTTGATTTAATCCCGAAAGGGACAATAGCCAAGGTAAATCTTAGAATAAAACGCGGCGGTTATAACGATGAAGCTCAAGGCTGGATAGGCGGTTATGCTACTCGCAACAATATAAGCGGAGCGATTTACTTAGATTGCGAATTTACCATTTTGTCGGGTGAATATGCTAAGCGGAAAATTTGGAGCATGATCGGACTTTATAGTGAGAAGAACAATAATAGCTGGGGCGATATAGGTAGGGGGGTTATTCGCTCTATTCTTAACTCTGCCAGAGGTTTTAGCAATAAGGACGATTCAGTAGCAGCACAAGAAGCTCGCAAGATTAACGATTTTAGCGAATTAGACGGATTAGAGTTTGTAGCTAAGATTGATATAGAGCTTGACAGTTTGGGGCATGAGAAGAATGTAATTAAAGTTGCTGTAGACCCAAGCCATAAGGATTATGCAAAGTTTATGGATAACAACGCTGACATAACTGATATAGCAGAGTGGAGGTGATTATGTTGAATTTTAATCACAAAAACGTCAGCTTAAATGCAATAACGGAGCAAGTAAATAAACATATAGATATGGGGTTATGGTTTAAGCATCAAATGGAGCCGGCACGTAAATATCTAGGGGCATCTCGTTTGGGGATGCCTTGCTCTCGGGCGTTGCAATATGAGTATATGGCGGCAGAAAATAACGAGAGCTACCCCCTTGACGGTCAAACCTTACGTATTTTTGAAACGGGGCATGTATTCGAGGAGCTAGCCATTAGATGGTTACGATTTTCGGGGTTTAGACTTGATACTAGAGACGAAAACGGGCAGCAATTCGGCTTTAAGGCGGCACACGGTAAGATTGCCGGACATGTCGACGGGATTATTACGGGAATACCTTTGACCTTGACGCTAAAGTTACCTTGTCCGATGCTATGGGAGGTTAAAACGATGAACGGCAAAAACTGGCGGGAAACAGTTAATAAGGGTTTAGTATTATCTAAGCCCGTATATGCTGCACAAATTGCTCTTTATCAGGCTTATATGGAAGAGACTATTACAGGTATTTCCAAGAATCCTTGTTTATTCACGGCAATTAATAAAGATACTTCGGAACTATATCATGAGCTTATCCCATTTGATACCGAATTAGCACAGAGGATGAGCGATAAGGCTGTTAATATTATTAAATCAACCGAAGCGGGGGAAACATTACCTAGGGGCTTTAGTAGTAAGGAGGTTTTTGACTGCAAAATATGCCCTTATCAAACTAAATGCTGGGGGGATTAAGCCGTGAGTGAAATCTTACCCGTAAAAGATGATATTAAGGCTTATTTTTGGATGGTATTCGGTTATTTAGACGGATTAATTCCGTTACGATCGTTTCAAGAGAAAGGGGGCGGAACTAATAAGCCCCCTGCTAATATTTGGATTGAAGCAAATGACGATATGGCTGTTAATGCTCTAAATTTTGCTATGACAACAAACCAACGACAAACGGCATTTTACGTAATTCCTGGAGCGGTTGCAGAACACGGGCAAGCTTCTAGCGGCGATATATTACAAATGCAAGTGCTGCTAATCGATATTGACGACGGGGATACCGAAAGCAAGTTAGCATTACTTGAAAACGCTTTAGGTAAGGCTAGCATGGTTGTTGAGTCGGGAGGTATGACTAGCGAGGGACATACTAAGCTGCATGTTTATTGGCAATTAATGGAGGCTGCGAGCGGTGAGGAGTTAAAACAATTGCTAGAGCTAAGGCACAAAATAGCTTTAGCCGTGGGCGGTGATACAAGCTTTAAATCGGCGCATCAACCAATTAGGGTAGCAGGCTCGGTTTATTACAAAGGCGGAGTTGCGAAGCTTGTTAAAATTAGGTCGTATAGTCGTATAGAGTATACGCTTGAGGAATTAGTAGAGGGAGTTAAAAAGTTAATTGGCGTTAATACTTTAGATCTCCAGAATTTTACTAAAAACTTACCAAACATTAACAATACTTCCTTACCTTTTAATAATATTTTGACAAGCAAAGTGTATGAAGGCGGCAGCGGTGAAGCTAGCCGTTTCAACCGATTAAGCAGGATAATAGGCTACTGGTTGCGCCGCCTTCATGATGGATTAATTACCGAAGCGCAAGCCTTGGAGGAAATACATAGTTATAATTTAGCCAATGTTGTTCCTTCTTGGTCTCTAGAAAGAATAAAACAAGAGGTTAACGGCTTATGGAAATTACATTTAAAGAAATACGGCGAGCCTCGGAAAATACTAGAAGCTGTTAATAATGCTAAAGCAATTAAAAGCTTTTCGCTAAGGGCTTTTTTAGACGATCAAAGTGAATTGCCGCAGGATTTAATAGCACCACGTATATTAACGCCTGGAGGGTTATTTGTTTTCGGCGGTGCGCCAAAAGTCGGCAAGAGTGATTTTTTATTATCGTTATTCGTGCATCTAGCGGCAGGTGTAGAATTTTTAGGATTCAAGCCTAGTAAGCCGCTAAAGATTTTCTATTTTCAGACCGAGGTAGATTACCATTATTTGCGTGAGAGATTACAAAATATGCGATTATCTAAGGAGTTAATAGATAAGGCGCAAGATAATTTATATACTACGCACAGTAATAAGGTGTTGTTAGACGAGAGCGGTACAAATGCCGTAGCCGAGCATATTAAGGAAAAATTAAACATAATTCCCGATATTATAGCAATTGACCCATTGCGCAATGTTTTTGACGGCGGTAGAGACGGAGCTACGGAAAATGAAAACCAGGCAATGATATTTTTTTTGCAAAATAGGATTGACGTACTCCGAAATAAAACAAATCCTAATGCCGGCGTTATTTTAGTTCATCATACTAAAAAAATAACACATACACAGTTTGAGGAAGACCCGTTCCAAGCGTTCAGCGGTGCAAGTAGCTTGCGAGGTTACTACACTACCGGAGCATTGCTGTATAAGCCTGAACCGGAAAATGATAACAAGCACCTAATATTTGAGCTACGTAACGGCAAAAATATTCCTACTAAGATAATTAATAAAACTAACGGTTTATGGACTGAAGTAAATCCTTTAAATATACCGGTTACTAATCAACATTACAGTACAAGGCTTAATGCCGAACGAGACCGCCGAGATCAGCTTATTATGGATATTTTGCAAGAAGAAGCACAAAAAGGACGTGCGTATTCAGTTAGTGCTTTTTGTGAAGCTTTTGACAGTGAGAGGGCTTTAGGTAGCAGAGAGTCTATTAGATCGAGAATTAAAGTTTTAACACGAAAAGGCTATATAAAGTTTTTTAAAAACACTATGGATTATGGTTTTGGTAAATGTACCTCTAATTATGGTTTAATGTGTTTTGAAAATATGCAGCTAGTTAAAAAACGCGGCAAGATACAAAACGTTTTTCCTACTCATTATTTACATCATGAATTCGAGGAATTATATCCGGTAGAAAACTCTGAAATTTGGAAAATTTATAAAGAAGAAATTGAATATAAAGAATTTACCGAAAACCAAGTTTAAAGTGTGATCCGTAAACTTGAAAGCCGTGGAACAGGCTAATATATAAGGTTTCTTGAAGTTTACAGTTAAGTTTACGGCAAGTTTACGGAGTACTTGGAAACTTGAAATTAATAAAAATGAAAAAAGCCGTGGAACACGCAAGAGAACAAGGCAAACTAGGAATTTCAAGTTTACGGAATGTAAAAAATAAGCCGTAAACTTCAATCTCTCAAAACCCGCAGAGAATCAAGGATTTAAAGGGATTCAAGTTTACGGAATGTTTATTTACAAAAAATCAAGTTTGGAACCGCTACAAGCCTATTAGTTATTAGGGTTTAAAGGGGGTATTTCAAGTTTGGGAAATAACCCCCCTATACTTATAGTATAGGACTATAAAAGTCTTTATACGCAGTATTAGGGTTTCGTGCGCAGGGGGATTTATGAAAATTAAACACGACAATAAAAAATCATGGAGGCAAAAATGAAAATAGCAAAAACGACAGAAATATCAAAACACGACAAAAGACCGATAGCGAAATTTTACCGCTGCCATGCAGAGGATATAAAAAACGGTATCACGCTTGATAGATGTCGAGGTATCAGCTACGAGCAGTTTAGGGCAGCTGATCGGTTAGTGAGCAACTATGAGCGAGCTTTTAACTTACGAACAGGCGGCAGCGTGATTAACGCCGAGAGAATTAAGCAGATCAAGAACGGCTATAATTCCGACAGGGTTGAAAGGCAACTAGACGCACTGCATAGCCACAAGCTGGTATTCGGTAGTCTAAACAGGAAATCGCAGGAAATCATTGAACATTTTTGCTTGAAGGAGCTACCAATGCGGCAGTTTGAATTGAAGCAAATACCGCAATGGATTAAAGGAGCAGGTACAACCAGATTACGTGAAGCTCTTGATGATTTAGTTGAAATCTACCAAAAATTATCGGTAAAAGGTAAGGAAAACGCTAAAAAATATAACCGGCAGTAATTAGTTTTGCAGGTTGTTTAGCTAAGTAAAAAGGTTTTAAGAGAAAATTTTATAACTGTAAGTAACTAGTGCCTTTCCCCCTATTGCTATCAGGAAAACCTCGGTATATAATAATCTGTAAGAATAAAATTAGTAGAGCAACAGGCAAGGTTTAATATGGCAATAATTAGGGAAGAAGTTAGTAATAGCGATTTAGAGCAACTATTACCGCCGATAGCAATTAATGCTAATAAAGATGATATAAAAGCAGTAAAAACAGCCGGATTTGATAGCTTAACTTTTTTGGTGTTAGTAGGAGCCTCAAGCGGTCAGTTAAATAATGATCGGTACATACAAATCAAGCTGCAACACTCAAACGATAAAGAGGCTAATTTTGTAGATTGCAGTGATAAAGAAGTAGTAAGTAACGAACAAAATCACGGCAATATAATTGAGCTAAAAGCAGCTCCCGACATTAACACAAGGTTTATGATGGGTTATATCGGAGCTAAAAATTATGTTAAACCGGTAATAACTACAACTGCAGAATTTGGGAATCAAGGAGTGATAATAGGCATTGCCGCTTTATTACAAGCTCCTAAATATAAACCGGTATCACTTGAGGAACTATTCGGAATATGAGTTTTGAGATCGCAGTAATAAACAATATCAAACATCTTGAGCGTTATATGAATGACCTAGAGAAAAAGCAGTTGCCGTTTGCTACAAGCCTTGCTTTAAATAAAATAGCGGTATTATCGCAAGAAACAATTTGCAAGGCTATTCCGCGCATCTTCAATAATAGCAAGAAATGGTGGGACAAGCACCAAAGAACCGGTATAAAAGTTGAGTTTGCAACCAAATATATACGGAGTTCCGCAGTTTATACTAGAGCGCATTTTGCGGGTATCCAAGAAGAAGGCGGCATAAAAAAACCTTATTCAGGCAAACTGATTGCTGTTCCAACAGCTAATGTACCAAAGAAACTACGGGCTTCTAATGCTTTAAGGAAAGAAGAAGGTAATAAGAATATCTTTAAGCTCGGTAAATCAATATACAGACGGCTTGGCGCTGGGCGGTTACAGCGTCTATACACCCTAACACCCAAGGCTAATATTAAACCCCGCTTTGGCTTTAAGAACATGGCTGTATCAACGTTTAACAAGCAGTTTGATAGAGTATTTACCGAGAGCTTTAATTATGCATTAGACACCGCCAAATAAAACAAAAGGTACTTCCTGCCCTTTTAGCTTGCGGGTAACGCCCCACCCCACACCTTCCCTAGCGGCAGAATAAAATAAGCGATTTCGTTTTTTTATTTACAAAGCATTATAATTTATAACGGTTTCAAGGTTAAAATGACTCAATACACAGTTTTAGAATTAGCAGAATGGTTAAATTTAACCGATAGAAGAATACAATTATTGGTAAAAGATAAAGTTATACCTAAACCCGATAAAGGAAAATATGACTTAAAAGCTTGTACTCAAAAATACGTTAAATATTTACAGCAACGAGCATTTGGTAAAACAGGGACTGATTCAATTGATCAGCATGCAGAAAAATCTCGACTTATAAAAGCGAAAGCAGATAAGGCAGAGCTTGAAGTACAAATATTGGAAAGTAAATATATGGAAGTGTCTGAAGTAGAATTTGAGTGGAGTAATTTAGTATTAGCCTTTCGTTCAAAGATGCTGGCATTACCGACTAAATTAGTCAGATCACTTGCCGAAGCAGGCGGTAATTTTGTAGAAATTGAGAAAATATTAGAAACAGAGATATACGAGGCGTTATTAGAGCTTAGCAAATATGAGCCGGAAGAAGAATCAGATAACGGGAACAATCAGCAGCAAGTTAGCACCGCCGCCGAAACTGACAGTATCAGCATGGGCTGATAGTTATCGCAAGCTATCTAGTGAAGCAAGCGCAGAGCCTGGAAGTTGGAAAACTGCAAAAGCCCCGTATCAACAAGCTATTATGGATGCACTGAATGATCAGCAAATAGAGATGATTGTTGTTATGTCTTCAGCTCAAGTGGGTAAAACGGAAATCATCAATAATATAGTGGGGTTTCATATTCACCAAGACCCCGCACCGATGCTAGTAGTGCAACCGACCGAGAAGCTAGCGGAAAGCTGGTCAACTGATAGGCTCTCGCCCATGCTACGGGACAGTGAAGTATTTAAGAATTTAGTTAAAGACCCACGAAGTAGAGATTCCGGCAATAAGATTTTATATAAAAAATTTCCAGGCGGTCATATCACTATGGCGGGTAGTAACTCACCGTCTTCCCTGGCAAGTAGACCTGTAAGAATAGTACTTTGTGACGAAGTTGATCGATATCCGGCAAGTGCCGGAGCTGAAGGCGATCCCGTTAATCTAGCTAAAAAAAGAGCTACTACCTTCTGGAATCGTAAAATAGTCCTAACCTCCACCCCGACCATCAAAGATTTAAGCCGAATTGAACAAGCATATTTACAGAGTGATCAAAGGCGTTATTACGTACCTTGCAAGTATTGCAATGAGTATCAAACGCTAAAATGGTCACAAGTTAAATGGGATGAAGGTAAGCCTGAAGAAGCTTATTATGTGTGTGAAATAAATAATTGTATTTTGCAAGATACAGACAAACAACAAATGCTAAAAAATGGCGAGTGGCGAGCTGAAGGAATAAGCGGGAATGTCGCAGGCTTTCATTTAAGCGAGCTTTATTCCCCATGGGTTAGTTGGAGTAAAATAGCCTGTGAGTTTCTGAAAGCAAAGCTAATGCCCGAAACCCTTAAAACCTGGGTAAATACTAGTTTAGGTGAGACATGGGAAGAAAGCGGCGACAGCGTTGATGAGACTAATTTACTTTCTCGTAAGGAAAATTGGGGCGTTTTAATTCCAAAAGAAATTGTCATAATTACTGCCGGCGTAGATGTACAAAATGATCGGCTAGAAATGGAAATAGTCGGCTTCGGGATAGGAGAAGAGAGTTGGTCACTTGATTATCGAGTAATTTACGGCGACCCTGCACAAAATCAAGTATGGGATGATTTAGATAATATATTAGAAAAACAAATAGAAAATAATATAGGCGTTAAATTACGTATCACTTGCGTTTGTATCGATTCAGGGGGACATCATACGCAAAGCGTTTATTCTTACTGCAAAAAAAGACAGCTACGGCGAATATTTGCCGTTAAAGGTTCTTCTGTTACCGGAAAGGGTTTAGTAAGCCGTCCTTCGATTGCTAATAAAATGAAAGTTAAATTATTTTCCATCGGCACGGATACAGCAAAAGAAATGATTTACAGCAGGCTTAAAATTACAGAACCCGGTAGCGGTTATTGTCATTTTCCGGCTATTTATGATGAGCAATATTTTAAGCAGTTAACAGCCGAGAAATGCGTAACTCGTTATAATAAAGGTTTTCCTGTTCGTAAATGGGAAAAACCTAGCGGCAGACGTAACGAAGCCTTAGACTGCCGAGTTTATGCGCTTGCTGCACTGCATATATTAAATCCTAATTTAGAAGTTTTGGCAAATAAAATGCAAGAAGCTAAGCCTGAAATTAAAGAAGAAAAAGAAGAGCTACTTACTTCCTATATTCCGCTAAGAAAACCCCGAATAGGCGGTTTTGTTAAGAACTGGTAAATAAATAAAATGACTATTGCAAATATTGAACCTACAAGCTTTACAGTCGGTGAAACTGTGCAGTGGCAGAAAGAAATAGTTAATTATCCACCTAAAGACGGCTGGCAGTTAATTTATTGCTTCCGTAATTTTGAATATAGATTTGAAATTAAAGCGGAAGCCCGGGAAGTCCACTATATCATTCGTTTAAGCTCTGAAGATACTAGCAAATATAAACCGGCTATTTATTGGTGGCAGTCACGAATTATCAAAGAAGAAATGCAATATGTGCTAGAAAACGGCGAGTTTGTCATTAAGCCTAATCTAGCTTTGCTTGATTCTTACGACGGTCGTAGTCATGTTAAACAGGTACTCGATGCATTAGAGGCTACGATTCTTGGTAAAGCTAGTCGAGATCAGCTTTCTTACTCGATTAGCGGCAGAAGCCTATCACGATTAAGTCCGACAGAGTTACTAAAATGGCGAGATATCTATAAAGCTGAATATGCTAGAAATTTACAAGAAGAACAGCTTAATAAAGGGTTTAGCAGTAGCAACCTTATTAAAGTTAGATTCGGTAATCCTTAAATATTCCATCGTCATTGCGAGGAAAAACGTAGTTTTGACGAAGCAATCCAGGAAAAAATAGTAAAGAATACTAGGGATTTTATTATTTTCTGGATTGCCACGCCGCTTGCAGCGGCTCGCAATGACGTTGCAGGTATCCACGCAACAATGCCTCCTCGCTATGACGATTTTTACTTAATATGAAATTCCCCAATTTATTTAATCTATTCAAGCGTCCACCGCCGGTAAAACGCCAATATAGCGCCGCAAATATAAATAGGCTCACTAGTGACTGGATAACAAGCGGTTTGTCTGCCGACGCCGAGCTTTATAAGAGTTTGCGGTTACTGCGCAATAGGTCACGAGAGCTATGTATTAATAACGATTATGCCCGCAGGTTTTTAAAGCGCACTTCAACGAATGTAATAGGTAATAGCGGGATTCGTTTACAGGTTAGAGCCGTAGACAATAGCGGCAATTTCTTAAGCGGTATAAATAACCAAATAATGGCGCAATTTGAAAGCTGGAGTAAAAAAAATAATTGCACCGTCGACGGCAGGTTATCCTGGATTGATTGCCAGCGTTTGTTTTTGGAATCCGTAGCTAGAGACGGCGAAGTAATTATCCGGCTCGTTAAAGGTTTTGATAATGGGTTTGGCTTTGCGCTGCAATTTATCGAAGCCGATCATTTAGACGAAGAGCTAAATAAAACCCTAACGGATGGCTCTTATATAAGAATGGGTATTGAGTTTAACAAATGGAATCGCCCCGTTGCTTATCATCTACTTACTTCACATCCTGGCGAGCTATTTAAATGCAGAGAAAATAAAAAATATCAACGAATCCCTGCCGGTGAAATCATCCACGCTTTTATAATCGATCGCCCTTCGCAAAGTCGAGGCGTGCCTTGGATGCATAGCGCAATGTTAAGGCTTCGTATGCTGGCAGGTTATGAAGAGGCGGAGCTAGTAGCGGCAAGGGTCGGAGCTTCCAAAATGGGTTTTTTCGTCTCACCGGACGGCAGCGGTTATTTAGGTAGTGATGACGGGCGAGGCAATAAACTAATGGAAGCAGAACCGGGAATTTTTGAGCAATTACCTTCGGGAATGGATGTTAAATTATTCGATCCAAACCATCCGACTTCTAGTTTTGCCGATTTTGAGAAGTCAATACTTAGAGGCATTGCTAGCGGTCTTGATATTTCCTACGCCACCCTTGCAAATGATTTAGAAAATGTCAATTTCTCATCAATCAGGCACGGTAGTTTAGAAGATCGCGATAGCTGGCGAATGCTGCAAAACTGGCTGATAGAACATTTTTGTAATCCGATATTTGAAAGCTGGTTGTTAATGGCGATTACTAACAACAAAATCCCTATCTCGATAGGTGAATTTGATCGTTACAACAAACCGATATGGCGACCTCGCGGCTGGGCTTGGGTTGATCCGTTAAAAGACAATCACGCTAATCAAATTGCAATAGACCAAAAAACTCGAAGCCGCAGCCAAATAGTAGCCGATCAAGGAATAGACATTGAAGAGCTATTTAAACAAATAGTTTTTGAAGAGGAACTCGCTAAAAAATACGGATTAAATTTAAATAAGGAGCAAGAAACTAATGACCGACAAGAAATTACAAATGATGAAACAGATGAATAATTTAAATGTTCGAGGGATAATTGAGAGGCGCTATGCTAATATGCCGGTGCTTAATATCGAAGAAACAAGGAATCGCCGATTTTGGATTACTTTTTCTAGTGAAGAACCGGCAGAACGATTTTACGGTCTTGAAATACTTGACCATAAACACGGAAGCGTGCAGTTAGATTGGCTTAATTCAGGTAGTGCGCCGCTACTGCTTGACCACGATACTACTAAGCAAATCGGCGTCATTGAGGCAGCCGAGCTTACAGGTGACGGCAAAGCTAGGGCAAAGGTACGTTTTAGTAAAAGTGCCTTAGCTGAAAGCATTTACCAGGATGTGCTTGACGGAATTAGGAGTAATATTTCGGTGGGATATCGCTATCTACAAACCGATATAATTTTAGAAAAAGAAGCAAAAGGCAGTAAAGCGGCAGTATTTAGAATAAAGACCTGGGAACCTCTAGAGATATCAGTTGTTTCAATTCCTGCCGATCCGACTGTCGGCATTGGTAGAGCTAAAGAAAAGCAAGATAACAAAGAACCAAAGAAAACAATTAATTATAAATATGGAGTAAGAAGTAAAATGGCAGATGAACAAATAACTACTGAAAATACAGCAAATAATTTTATCAATGAAGTAAGAACAATAAATAATGTTAATACCGAACAAATTACCAAAGATGTCAGACAAAATGAAACTGCTAGAATAAGTGAAATATTAGCTTTAGGTGATAAGCATAATATGAAATCAGCTGCAATGGAATTTATCCGTGAAGGTAAAAGTTTAGATGCTTTTAGGCAGAAGATTTTAGAAAATCTAAGCTCCGCCCCTATTACTATCACCACCTCTTCACCCGACCGGACAATAATCGGTATGAGTGAGCGGGAAGCCCGTAGTTTTTCAATACTTAAAGCAATTAAAGCAGCAGTTGCCGGCAACTGGAAAGGCGCAGAGTTAGAGCGTGACGCTTCAACTGAAATAGCAAAACGAGTGGGGCGAGAACCGGCTAGCTTTTTTATTCCGCTCGACGTAATGCTAGAAAAAAGAGATTTGCAAAAACTAACCAATATTGCCGGTGGCTATTTAGTAGGTACGGACTATTTAAGCAGTAACTTTATCGAGTTATTACGTAACAAAATGTTAGTGCAGCAAATGGGCGCAAAAGTTATGAGCGGCTTACAAGGCGACATAGCAATACCTAAACAAACGGGCGGTGCAACTGCTTTCTGGGTAGCAGAAGGACAGGCACCACAGCATTCGCAGCAAATATTCGGACAAGTAACATTATCGCCTAAAAGCATTGCCGCTTATACCGATTTCAGCCGCAAATTAATATTACAAGCAAGTCCCGATATTGAAAATTTAGTGCGGGATGATTTAGCAACGACTATAGCACTTGAGATTGATAGAGCAGCTATAATGGGAAACGGGCTAGGAGCAGAGCCTTTGGGCATTCTGAACCACAATATAAACAAAGTAACTATTGCCGATGAAGAGCAAATTGATTGGGATAAAATTGTTGATTTAGAAAGCGCGTTAGCCTCCAAAAATGCCGATATCGGTACGCTTGGTTATTTATGTAACGCTAACTTACGCGGTCACCTAAAACAAACGGAAAAAGCTGAAAATACGGCACAATTTATCTGGGAAAGTCGAGGCGCGGCGGCAGGATTCGGCTATCTTAACGGCTACCGAGTCGGCACGACTAACCAAATGCCGGCAGATACTTTATTATTCGGTAACTTCGCCGATCTAATTATTGGGCAATGGGGCGTGTTAGACGTACTAGTGGATCCATACGCTTTAGGTACTAGCGGCGGCATAAGAATAAGGCTTATGCAAGATATCGACATCGCTATTAGACATGCCGAATCTTTCGCCGTGGCGAGGAAATAACATTTATGGCATTTCAAGAAGATTTTAGCGAGTTTTTAGATGTTGAGCAAGGATTCGCCGTAAATGCAGTTTTAACGCCGGCATTCGGTGAGCCTTATGTAATTAAGGGCATTATGGCAGAGGAGTATTTTGATATTGATAGCGGCATGAGTGGAGTTGCTAGTAGTAAGCCAATATTTGAATGTGCTGAGGATGATATTGTAGAAGTTGAGTATGGAGATCTGCTGACTATAAGAAACCGAAATTATCGCATTGTGGCAATCAAACCCGACGGCACGGGCTTTGCTAGTTTATTACTTGAGAGGCAAAGCTAAATCATGCATGCAAGAACTAAAATAAGGCAAGTATTTATAGAGTTGTTGCAAGGTAAAACTTTAGTCGGTCACAAGGTTTTTGATAGTAGACTTTATACAATGGAGTTTACTTCATTACCTGGGATTATTGTTTTTTCAATCAATGAAGAAGTTACGACAAACACCATAACGCCGCCACGCTCACAAGATCGAATAGTTAAAATAATCGTCGAGTGCTACGCCAAAGCAACAAAAGAAGCTAATATAACGGTTGATAATATAGCGGCTGAAATTGAGCGGTTAGTTGCAAATAGCATTATCCTTAAAAAACTCTGCAAAGATTACCGCTTACAGTCAACCGACATCAATATTAATTCTGATGGTGACCAGCCTGTAGCGGTTGCAACATTGACATTTTCAGTGAGTTACAGAACCAAGGAAGACAAGCCGGAAATTATTATATAAAAATTAACTAAAAAAGGAGGAAAAAGAAAATGTCAACCCATGCAGGATCGGAAGGGATCGTCAAAATAGGCGAAAAGCAAATTATGGAGGTAAAATCATGGTCATTGGAAGAAGTTTGCGACACTGTGGATGCTAGTGTTATCGGTACGGAGTGGCGGAAGAATCAAGCAACTATTAAAAGCTGGTCAGGTTCGATTGATGCGTTTTGGGATACGGAAGATTTAGAGGGGCAAGGTAAACTTGTTATCGGCAATACTGTAGAATTACGACTTTATCCTGAAGGCGATAATAACGGCAAATATTTTAACGGCAATGCAATTGTTACCGGCATTTCAAGGCAAGCATCATTTGACGGCTTAGTTGAAAGCTCTTTTACCTTTCAAGGTAACGGCGAATTAAAACAAAATACTAACTAAAACTGAAGGTTAATATGCAAGAGAAAATTATAGATCGAGTTAAAGCACATTTTGACGCTAAGGAAATCAAAATAATTGAAGTCCCGGAATGGGGGGACGGGGATAATCCGCTATATATTTACTGTTCCCCTTTAACTTTGGCTCAAAAGAATCGCTTATACAAAATGGCTAAAGAGGATGATTTAGGGTTGATGGTTGAGGCTTTAATTATGAAAGCTAAAGATAAGGAAGGCAATTGCTTATTTAGTAGAGCTGATAAGCCTGAATTAATGCGTAGTTGTGACCCTGATGTTTTAATCAGAATTGCTAATAATATTATGAGTGAAAGCGATTTAGAGATGTCGGAAAAAAACTAATAAACGAGCCAATGTTATTTAACCAATTTGCACTTGCGGAATTACTACATAAAACAATTATGGAAATCCAGCAAATGACAGTAGATGAATGGAATTATTGGCTCGCTTATTTTAAGATAAAAAAAGAAAAACAGAATAAATTAAGGAAGTGACAAACAAGGAAGTCAGGGTAACGTTCCGGGGTATCGATAAAACTAGGGAAGCTTTTGGCAGAATTAGGCAAAACTTTAAAAAACTACAAGAACTAACAAATAAGCTTAGTTTTGGTTTCGGTAGAATCGGCACGGCTATTGCTGCGGCTTTTAGTACCCATGCACTTAAGAAAATAATTGATAGCGGGGAGCAGATCGGCAAATTGTCAGCAAAGCTTGATATGTCGACTCGTAGCTTATCGGAACTAAAATATGTGGCTAGTAATTGCGGGGTGGAGTTTGATAGCCTGACGTCAGGCTTAACTGTTATGTCTGCAAGAATTACAGAAGCGGCAAAAGGTAGCGGTGAAGCAAAACAAGCTTTGCAAGCCTTAGGTTTGTCAGCTAAGGAACTTGCTAGTCTAAGCCCTGATCAGCAATTAGAGAAAATAGCCGGGCAGTTTGAAAGGTTAACAGATAGCACAGATAAAGCTACTATTGCTGCTAAATTATTTGGTTCTGAAAGTAGCACTTTAACGGGGATTCTTGAGCAAGGAGCGGTAGGAATTCAGCGAATGCGGGAAGAAGCACAAAAACTAGGCGTTTCTTTATCTGAAGAAGAATGCACCGCAATGGCACAATTTAATAGCGAACTAAATAAATTACAGACGGTGCTGATAAGCCTGATAACCTCCTGTTTAGTGCCGATATTGCCGCTTGTAACGAGCTTTTTTGAAGCGGTGCGTGAAGGTCATCCGGCAATTACTTTTATTATAACTGCTATTACAACGATTTTAGGGCTGAAATTAGCTGCATGGTTTGTAACTACTGCTGCAGCGGTAAGAGCTTTTACAATAGCTTTAACGGCAAATCCTTTGGGTTTAACCGCTATAGCAATCACCGGTACAGTTGCAGGGCTTGTGACTTTAACAAAATGGTTTAATAAAAGTACGGAAGCAGCAGAGAAACATAATAAAGCACTTGAATCCCCAAGGGTAATAGAGACTTTAAAATTAAATCTTCCTAAAAAAGAAGAAATAGCAGTTATGAGCAAAAGTAATGAAATGTTAGGCGATGCTAGGCAAATATTCGAGCAAACCAGAACACCGCTTGAAAAACATAACGCTCAAATCGAGAAGCTAAATAAATTACTAAAACAAGGTTTAATCGATCAAGAGACCTATAACAGAGCTTTAAAACAAAGTGAAGAGCAGCTTGATAAATTCGGCGAGCATAGTAAAGGCGTATTTGATTTAATCAGCGAAAAATCTAAAGACGGAGCTAATAGTTTAATTGATAATTTCGCCGATGCTGCTTTTGGTGCAGGCGGTCATATTAAAAGTTTAAAGGAAACTTGCAGTGATTTTTTTAAGGAACTTCAAAGCGATATTTTAAAAATGACGCTGAAGGAGGATATAATAGGCACAAGCAGCAAGGGTGGAATGTTAGGCGGATTATTTGGTAGTAACAATAAAAGCGGCAATGCCAGTGGTTTTTTATCAGGGCTTGGCTCTACATTTGGTGGATTCTTTGCAAAAGGCGGTACTGTAAAACCAGGCAAAGCCCATATTGTCGGTGACGGCGGCGAGCCGGAGTTATTTATTCCGCATTCAATCGGTAGTATAGTCCCTTTTAGCAATTTAGAAGCAGCCGGAGCAAGTGGGGGTAATATAGTTGTAAATATGAATATTCAAACGCCCGATATTGCCTCATTCAATCAAAGCCGTAATCAAATTACCGCCGACATGGCAAGGCAAATTTCCAGAAGTAAGCGTAACCTATAAGCATTCTATACTCTTAAAATATGATTAATCCTTTTGCTGAAATACAGTTTCCGCCGGAAATATCTTACGGCTCGAAGGGGGACCGATGTTTTCAACCGACATCGTTACGACTTTTAGCGGACACGAGCAGCGTAATATTAACTGGCAGGAGGCACGGGCTAGATACGATATAAGTAGCGGTATAAAAACGGAAGAACAATGGCAGCAGCTAATAGCGTTTTTTAGGTCAAGAAGAGGCAGAGCAATAGGCTTTCGCTATAAAGATTGGTCGGATTATAAAGCTGTTCATCAAATAATAGGCAAAGGTAATGGTGAACAAAAAGAGTTTCAACTAGTTAAACATTATTCAAGCGGCAATTATGAATATACTAGAGTTATAAATAAACCGGTAAATAATAATTTCTGTAAAATCTATATAGATTCTTTGCCTATAAATCAAGGATTTAATATTGATTTTACAACCGGTGGAGTAAGTTTTAATTTAGCACCAAAAAATGACGAAGAAATAACCGCCGATTTTGAGTTTGACGTGCCGGTAAGATTCGATACCGATCAGCTTGACTTGTCAATAGATAGTTTCGCGGTTGGGTCATGGGGCAATATTCCTTTAGTTGAAGTTAGAATATGAGGAATTTAAGCCCGCAGCTTAAGAATCATTTAAGCGCAGAAGTAACTACTATTGCCACTTGCTGGAAATTAACACGCAAAGATAACAAAGTTTTTGCTTTTACCGATCACGACCAGGCTTTATTTGTTGATGAGATCAAATACGACTCAATAGCAGGTTTTACGCCGACCAATGTAGAAAGCAATAGTAATATGGCGGTTGATAATCTCGATTTAGCGGGACAATTTCACGACAATAAAATAACGGAAATAGATTTGCTAGCCGGTAAATATGATTTTGCCGAAGTGGAAATATTTTTAGTAAATTACCTGCTACCTGAAAGCGGTAAAATAATTCAAAAGTGCGGAATTTTAGGCGAAGTAACATTAAATAAAAACCTATTTCATGCAGAAGTTAGAGGCTTAACGCAGTTTCTATCGCAAACCATGTGTGAAACCTATTTGCCTCATTGTCGGACAAATTTAGGGGATCAGCGTTGTAAGTTTAATTTAGATCAGGAAAATTTTACTGTGCAGGCAGCAGTTACCGAAGTAATCGACCGACAAACTTTTACTTCTGCTAAATTAATACAGCAAAACGATTGGTTTACTTATGGCTATATCAGCTGGCAAACAGGCAAAAATATTGGTCTACAAATGGAAGTGAAAAGTTTTATTAATAGTCGCATCACTTTAGTTTTACCGATGCCTTTTGTTATTAATGTAGGTGATGAGTTTACTATAGTCGCCGGCTGCGATAAGAGTAGCAAAACTTGCATCGAGAAATTTAATAATATTATCAACTTCCGCGGTGAGCCTGATCTGCCCGGCATGGATCAATTAACTAAGCGATGATTTAAGCGAAAATGTTTGGGGCAATATTACCGGTTCTCGGTGCTGTTGGCGGCTTTATGCTTGGAGGTTTGGGCGGCGGCATTAAAGGTGCAGTACTCGGTAATGCTATCGGTAATTTATTCGGCGGTAAGAAAAAACAAGCCGTTAATCTACCGACGCAAGAAGGATCAAGGCTTTCGGATTTACGAGTCCAAATATCAAGTTACGGCGAGGTAATCCCGAAGGTCTACGGACAATTAAGGTTAGCCGGTAATATCATCTGGGCAACGGATATTAAGGAGTTAGAAACTAAAGATTTTGAAGAATACGGGGAAGGAATTAGAAAAGTAATTAATTATAGCTATTCGGTAAGTCTGGCGATTGCTATCTGTGAGGGGGAAGTAGAGGAAATAGTAAGGATTTGGGCGGACGGCACGCTGATAACTGAAGCAATGCTAAGAAGTGGCAACGGCAAATTTAACGTGCATTTAGGGACGGAAGAACAGTTGCCCGACGATATTATCGGCAAACATAAAGCTCCCAATACTTATCCCGCCTATCGAGGATTGTGTTACGTAGTATTTGAAGATTTACCGCTTGCAGAATTTGGTAATCACATCCCTAATTTTACTTTTGAGGTTAAAAAGAAAGCTTTAATTAAGCCAAGTGTCGAAAATAAAATTAAGGAAATTGTGTTAATTCCAGGAGCTGGGGAATTTGTTTATTCAAGCACAGTGCATTATAAGCAATACTGCAAAAAAGTTGGCAGGAAGACTGTAGATTTTTGGGGCAAAAACTACCTCAATATGCATAACTATAATGGTAAAGCTAATATGCTGCTTAGCATTGAGCAGATGGCTAAAACGCTGCCTAATTTAGAGTGGGTGGCGGTTGTTGTTTGCTGGTTTGCGACGTCTAGCAATGCCGGTAATTGTCGGATAATTCCTAAAATAGAATTTAATAATAAAGATACTGCTGTAATGCTGCATGATTGGCAGGTTGCGGGAATTACTAGAGAAAAAGCCGAGACGGTATTATATTTTGATGAATTTACCCCAACTTACGGCGGCACTCCTTCCGATCACACTATTTTAGAAATTTGTAACCATCTAAAAGAGCGTGGTTATAAAATAATGCTTTATCCGATGCTTTTTGTCGATGAGATTAAACCACACCCTAAAGTTTGGCGTGGTCGTATTAAGGCAAATAACACAAATGATATAGTACAATGGTTCAATAAAAATCAAGGCTATAATAATTTTATTTTGCATTATGCGAATTTAACAAATGGCTTAATTGATGCGTTTATAATTGGCTCGGAATTAATAGGACTTACTAGTTTTACAGATAAGGCAGGCTCATATCCTGCTGTAGATCAGCTCGTTAATTTAGCATCTCTCGTTAAAAATAAATTAGGCTCAAATAGCTTAGTTACTTACGCCGCTGATTGGTCGGAATATCATCATACCGAAAATGGCTGGTTTAATCTCGATCCGCTTTGGGCAAGTCCTAATATTGATTTTATCGGCATTGATGCCTATTTTCCTCTAACCAGAGATCTACCGCAAAAACAAATTACCGAAGAAATAATCAAACAAGGATGGGGAAGCGGCGAAGGTTGGGAATATTACTGGGATCCCACAAGAAGCCAAAAACATTATTTTAACGATCCTAAATATGCTTGGAAGAATATTGAACATTGGTGGAGTAACAGGCATCACAACCCCGATGGAACTCAAACAAATTGGCAACCTAAATTAAAGCCGGTATGGTTTACGGAATTCGGCTTTCCTTCAGTCGATTGCTGCAGTAATCAACCTAACGTATTTTATGATCCCGCTTCCGTAGAGTCGCATTTTCCCAGAGGCTCAAACGGGAAAACTAGCTTTTATGCTCAACGTCAGGCTCTAAATGCCACGCTTGATTATTGGCAAAATAAGAATGAGCAAGAAGGCTTAAGAGAGCTAATAGCTAAGCGTTTTGTTTGGTGTTACGATGCTCGTCCCTTTCCGTTTTTTCCGGATTTAAAGCATATTTGGCAAGACGGGGATTTATGGGCAACCGGTCACTGGCTTAACGGCAAGCTCGGCAACTCAAATTTAGCGGCAATCGTTGCAGATATCTTAAATAACGTCGGTTTAAAGCCCAGTGATTATGACGTATCAAGGCTAACTGATGAGGTTAGCGGTTATATTATATCACAGCATATAACGGCTAGGGAAGCAATTGAGCAGCTACAAAGTGCATATTTTTTTGATTGCGTGGAAAGTGACGGGATTTTAAAATTTATTCATCGCACTGATAGCTTGTTAACCACGGAAATTGCTGAAACCGAATTAGTGCCGGGCAATAATAATGATATCAAAGAAACCCTAGAAATTACTGTAGCACAAGAATTAGAGCTGCCGCAAAAGGTTAGTGTCAGTCATATTGATAGAGGACAAAATTACGATACTTTAACAGTTGAATCTCAACGGCAAATAGTTAGTACTCGTGATCAAATAAATTTTTCTTTGCCGATAGTTTTAGACAATAGCATTGCCAAGCAAATTGCCGATATTACGCTTTATAACGCTTGGCAGGAACGTATCAATTATAAATTAACATTACCGCCGAAATATGCTTATCTAGAGCCGAGCGATATCATAAATATTATTTGCCAAAATGCTACCCATAGCCTTCGCATTATCAAAACCGACATGCAACGCTCCGGACAAATGAAAGTCCTTGCTGTAAGTTTTAATATATCGATGTATGACTTTAGCGGCAAAACGAATTATTTACCGACAAAATACCAGCTGCCAAAGCCGATAGCAAATAGCATATTATGGGTAATAGATGCACCGCCGCTAAATGATAACAACCCCAATCAAGCAGTTTTAACACTAGCAGTAAATAGCGACGATACTAATTGGTCGGGTGCTATTATATATTACAGCCATGAAACGGAAAATTATAAACCTATTGCGGCAGTAAATACTCAAAGCACTACAGGTTTTGTCTTAAATAAAATCCCCGCAGCCTCTAGTTTACTATTCGACGAATCTAGCGAGATAATAGTACAGTTACTATATGGTTCTTTGCAAAGCGTCAATGAGTTAGCATTATTAAACGGTGCCAATAAGGCACTTATCGGGGAGGAGTTAATCCAGTTCCAAAATGCCGAGCTTATCAAAGATCAGAAATATAAGCTAACCAAATTACTCCGCGGTCGACAAGGCACGGAATGGGCAACTAATAGCCATAAAATCGGCGATAAGTTTATTCTGTTAAATAATGAAATTATTAGCGTTCCTATTCCAAACAATCTAATCGGCAAGCCTATTAATTACAAAGCGGTAACAATCGGCAAAACTTTAGCCGAAACTGAAAGCGTTATTTTTACCTATACAGGCAGAGCTTTAAAGCCCCTTGCTCCTATTTACGCTACTGCCGAAAAAGACGCAGACGGCAATATAAAAATCAGTTGGCTACGCCGTTCAAGAATCGATAACAATTGGCGGGATTATGTCGATATACCGATCGGCGAAGATCTTGAAAAGTACGAAATCGATATAAAAAAGAAAAATAAAACTGTTAGAATTTTAGAAAGCAATACCTCAAAAATCATTTATACCAAAGAACAAATATTAAGCGATTTTACCGAAATCCCCGATAACTTAACCGCAACCATTTATCAGCTTTCTTCTCAAGTAGGTAGAGGCTACAGCACTACTATAATCCTTAACTAAAATAATTATATGACATATACAAATCGGTTAAAACTGCCGCTTATTCATAACGGGCAGGCACAGAAGGAAATTACCCATAACGAAGCATTAAATATGCTTGATATACTAGTAAATTCGGTAATTCAAGAGGTTAATATAACTTCGCCGCCTGAATCCCCAAGACCGGGGCAGTTATATATAGTTGGGCTTGAGCCAACGGGGGAATTTAAAAACCAAAGCAATAAAATAGCTCAAAGGCTCGATAATAGCTGGCGGTTTGTTATTCCTCATAAATGGTTAGAAGTTACCCATAATAAAGATGGAACAAAATACCGATTCACCGGTAAAAACTGGGAGCAAATTGACGTTTCAGCTTTATCCGTTATGCCTGTGCAAGTTCAAAATGATTATCTTATTAAAAAAGATAGCGGCGAGTATTTGCAAGTTATGCATTTGGAGGAAGATGTAAAGTTATCGGAAGAATTTACCGACACAACAATAAAAATTCCCCATCACACTTACGTCATTGCCGTTAATATCAGGGTTCTAGAGGAAATACAGGGCTGTAGCTCTTTTAGTGTCGGTGTTGCAGAAGATACTAAACGCTACGGCAATGCACTAACCATAACGAAAGATACTACCAACATCGGCTTAACTAACCATCCATTAACTTATTGGCACGATACGCCGATCAGACTAACCGCCGATAATAACAATTTCATTAGCGGTTTAGTCAAAATAACCGTCCAACTACTAAAACCCCATGGCTCTTGGCACTGGGAATAATATACTCGTATCTCTCATCAACATTAACAAAAAGGAAAATTTTATGAAAACATTACAAGGATTTAGAACAATTATATTTAATGGAACAGCATTATTAACAGCTTGGCTTGCTGATTTAAATATTGAATTACCGGAAGAACAAAAAACGGCAATAAGCGTAACTTTTATAGCAATTATTAATATTATCTTAAGGCTGATAACGAAAACACCGATCGGCAAAAAAGAAGCGCCAGAGCCATTGAAAAATAAGGCAATCAAAAATAATTGAGGTTACGTTAAATGTCCGCTCAAAAACTAGCAAAACAGTTAATCAAGCAATTTGAATCCTTAAGGCTTGTTTCTTATTACTGCCCTGCAGGAGTTAAAACTATCGGCTATGGTCATGTGATAAAACCCCATGAATTGCCATATTTAGACATTGAAATAACCAAAGAACAAGCCGAGCGATTACTTGACGAAGATGTTAAGCAAGTACAAATAGCTTTGCGTAAATACTGCCACGTTTATTTATCAGTTAATCAACAAGCGGCTTTAATCTCTTTTATTTTTAATTGCGGTGCCGGAGCATTCAAAGCATCAACGCTTAGACGAAAGCTTAATAAAGGTCAATATTCCGCTGCAGCCGATGAATTTTTAAAATGGGTTTATGTAGGGGACAAAAAATTAACAGGCTTAATAAAACGCCGACAACTAGAGCGAGCAGTGTTTTTAGGTGAGGTGGATTTATCTTTGTTGAGCGGGAAAGTATAGCAAGAGCAATAGGTATACAATAAAAAGTTAAATTAATTTAATACTTTATTTCAAATTACTTAAGAATCATTATATATTATAAGGTTAAAAAAATATATCTTTTTGCAATTTTTTTGCTTTAAATTTTCAATAGAAAATGCTATAAGAATTAATCTAATAATTTTGGTTAATTTTTGTGGAAGATATTAATTGCTGGGAAGAAAAGTTTGAGATGTGCAGATATGCTGCAAGGCTATTAGATAAGGTTACGTCTTTAAACAAGTTAGTAAAACACCCAATAGATATTAGAGAAGTTAAAAAGGGTATTTACTACGCACGGAAATATCACGGCGTACAAATGCGGCAATCAGGCGACCCGTATTACTCCCATCCAATAGAAGTGGCTTATTTGTTAGCTGAGTTTACAGCAACCGAAGCACCTAAACTTTTCATCCCTAGTATGTTAAATGCTGCTTTATTACACGACACGATAGAAGATACGCCGCTTACAGAAGAAAATATTACAAGGATTTTTGATAGAAATATAGCAAACCATGTAGAAGGCTTAACTCGTATCAAACCCTATAGCAAAATCAGTGCTGAAGAAAGTTTAAATTTATTAATTAAGCAAAAAAGACACGAAACAGCACTTATAAAACTTTTTGATCGAGTGCATAATATACAAACTTTGGGAGCTAAGTCTCCGGAAAAAGCTAAAAAAATTATAGAAGAAACTTTAATAAATTTTATCGCAATTACTTTATACTTAGAGATTCCACAACTAAGACGATATTTAACAAACTTATGTTATCAAAGTTTAGCTATTACGCCATTACAGGATCAATTTCAAATAAGTCTCTTGGATAATTACCAACCTCTTTTTCCAATTTTTCAAAATAATATACTCCAAACCCAAAACCTAAAGTAACTGGAATTAAGATGACCAATAGCCCCCAATGACCTAAATACTTTGTTAGGTAAATAGTTCCAAAAGAGGTAATAATAAACATCATAGCACGTGATAAAGCAAAAGAAAAACTAGCATAGGTAAAACGTTTAAAAATAGGTAAATGCTTGCAAAAAATTGGAAACGCTGGACTCATAAAACAACCAAACAACATAATATATCCTTGAATTAAAAATACCTGAAATGGTGTGTTAACTTTAAAAAGTAAATATGGGAATATTAAAATAAAAGCTGTAAATATTACTAATTTTATTTTAAGAATTTTTAAAGGATATATTTTACGACTTAAATATATTAATACAAAAGCACCAAATAACTCTACTGCAGCAACAAATAGATTTTGATGAATAATTTGTTCTGGGCTGTAACCAAAAGAATCTTTTAAGATATTGCTGCAATAAATATATGATGCATAAAAGGCTATCGGACCCGCACAATCTAATAGAAAAAAAGCTAGTACAGTTTTTTTGTTGGTTTTCTCTTTATATAAAGGAAGGCTTTCTATCTCTTTTCCATCTATATTAGCTTGTTCTAAAATTGTCTCTAATTGGCGTTTTGCATCTATAAATTCTGGAGTTTCTCTAAGAGCAGTCCTTGCAACTGCTCCAACTAATGCAATTCCTGCACCTATCAAAAATGCTATACGCCAACTAAATCCAAAGGAAGTAACAAGAGAAGCCATACATAAAGCTCCGAACCCTCCTAATATACAACAACTATCTAACGTTGCTACAGCGGGATATTGTATGGGAGGCTTGATTGATTCAGTTAAATAAATATCGGCTCCTATTACTTCTCCCATAGAAGACATACCTTGAACTATACGGCAAGATATCATTAACCATGTAGCCAGCTCTCCTAATTCTGCGTACGTTTTTAAGTTAGCCATAAGGAAGCAAGATATAGCCATTAGCATTGTTGTTATTATAACAGTCGATTTACGACCTATATTATCGCCAATCCAACCAAATAATAAAGCTCCAATCGGTCTAAAAACAAATGTAGAACAAAAGGCAGCGGCAGTATAAAGATTAGCTGTATGAGGATCAGCTTCTGGAAAAAACAGCTCATTAAGAAGAACCGACATATGGACATAGAGATATAAATCAAAATACTCAAGAAAAGTACCTATAGAAAGTATACCAACAGCCTGCTTTTGTTCTTTTGTTAAACTCCTCTGCTCTTCTTCGTAGCCTAACATTTTCTTAACATTTTAATTAAATGTTAAGAAATTATATTTTTTTCGTTGAAAGTCAATAAAAAATTTCGCATTTTGCGATAAAAAAATGAAGCGTGGCTTAAACGCTTCATTTTTAGTTTTTTTGAAATTTTTAAGAAAGGCGTTAATAAAACGCCTTGGATTGAGGAAATGACAGGGTAAAAAAGATTATAATATATCGCAATGGTGATGTTTAGCAGAATCACCAGCTAAGTTAGTTTTTCCATAATGTTCTATATTTAAAGGATCATCAAGAATATGTGAGGGATCAGCAGCTTCAAAAATATTTTGAGCTTCCACTATTATTTCTGAAGTGATTAGTTCATTACTAGGGTGATTTTTTGCATTGACTTTGCAAGCATTAGCATAATTGGTTGCCGTATTTAAAAGAGCAGTTGAGTATACCGGTTTAGTTTTTAAAAAATCACCGATGTCAAGCGTTTCATCATCTTGCCCTTTCATATATTTATTGCATACTTCACTCCCAAGGTTATTTCCTATAGCTATATATAATTTTACTTTATTAATATTTTGCTTATATCCATAACCATGATAATAAAGATACGCTAAAACTGCAGCTGCTTCAGCTTCACCAAACATTAGAGCTTCACCTAAATTTGATATTATGCCTTTATATTCTCTTGTTACAATTTCTGTTATACCTTGAACAGCTTTTACCCTCTCTACTTTATCTAGCCGATCTAAACAATAATTATATAAATGCAATGGTGTTCGTGTAATTGTGTGGTTAGGGTCTACATAAAGTTGTTTTGACATAAATTTACCTATTAATTATATTTTAACCTCTGCCTTCTCCTCCAGGTCCGCCAGGTCCAGGACCACCGCCTTTTGAGGGAGTAGAGTAAGGAGGACCAATCTTATTTTGTGTAGTTGTTTTTACAGTATTTTTACTTAGTGGTTTTCTTACATCGTCCCCAGTACCTCTGACCTCAGCTCTTTTTAATGCTGCATCTCGCTCAGGGGTTTTAGGTAATTCTGTATCTGTGGTAATAGCTATATGCTCTTCTTTCTTTAACCTAGCGAAACTTTTTAACTTTGGCTTTTCTGGATGTGAATCAGGTAATTTATCAATAACTTTGCTATATTCTTTCTGCTCTTCTTCTAATTTATTAATTGAAGCATCAGTTTTTTGAAGTTGCTTATCTACTTTTTCTTTTACTTTACTATGTTTAGCATGTTCAGTTTTTACTTCGGTTAATTGCTTGGTAATTTCTGCCCGTTGCTCTTTTGTTAAATTTTTATTCTCTAAGCTTTTTTCTAATTCACCAATTTTATTAGTTAAATTATCGTGATGATTAGTTACTTTTTTATGATAATCACGAGTTTTTCTTACTGTTTCACGATCTTTATTAACTTGCTCAGGACTTTTTATATGCTTATCAAGTTCTTCTTGGGGAATAGGTTTGTTATTTTTTAAATTATCTTCAATATTGTTTCGTAAAGCTTGTAATTTTTTTAGTTCCTCTTCTTTTTCTTCAATATACTTATTGCTTAAGTTTTCAAAGGCGGGATATTCTTTTTCAAGAGCTTTACCGATCTCTTTTAAGCTATCAATTTCTTTCTGTGACTGCTCTATTTGATGTTCTTGGTCTATATTTGCTTGTGTTATATTAGAGGAAACGCCTTGGTTCAAATTATTTTCTTTTGCAATTGCAGCAGCCTCTAAACCCTTAACTCTTTCCATCATTTTTGGATCATCAGTGGTAGGTAAATTAGCTATGCCACCAAGTACTCTTTGTACTTCACCCGGAGTTTTAGCCCCGGCAAGTTGCGCTTTAAGAGCGTTGATTGCATTCTCTAGCTGGGCATCCTTATCGTCAGCCATTACATAACCTTATTTATCTTTACAGTACTAATATAATATATTTGAATTAGCCGGAAGAAACAAGCTTAATAATTTTTTCAGTCTAATTTGTTAAGAATATATTAATTATATGTAATGTTTTATGTCAAATTATTACTAAATATATAACCATTTCACTTAACTATTTTTTATTCCGGTTGCAAAAAAACAATGTTCAACGAATTCCTACACATTGGAAATTATTTTAGTAGTAATCACCTCCTGACCCTGAACATATATTTTTATATACTCGCCTCAAAACTAAGTTTTAAATCCAACTTTTGCAATACGATAATTGCCTGTAGAAAAATATTTTTCAACTAATTTTAAATTTAATACTGGTCTTTTGCCTTTTAGTTTTTCTCGTAAATATTTTTGTACCAATTTTCGGAGTAGCCTCTCGATTTCGCGCACTCCTGGTTCGTTAGTATAATTGTTAATCAAATGTTTAATAATCTCTTCGCTAATTTTAAATTCATTAGCAGATAAGTTAGCCTCTTCTAATATTTTCGGTAATATATAATTCTGACTTATTTTAAGTTTTTCACTTTCTGTATAACTAGTTAATTCAATTACTTCCATACGATTAAGAAGAGGCTCGGAAATTTTATTTAACTCATTAGCCGTAATAATGAAGAATACTTTTGATAAATCAAAAGAAAAATCAAAATACTCATCTGTAAAATTATTATTTTGTGATGGATCGATCAGCTGTAATAATGCTCCTTCTAAATTACCACTTCGAGATAAATCTATTTTATCCAACTCGTCTAAAATCATTACAGGGTTACAAGTCCCAACTTCCGATATTGAGGATAAAATTTTGCTTGATGTTGCCCCACGATATACACTCATACATCCCCTAATTAAGGTAGAATCATAAGCTCCAGCGAGAGAAATAGTAACACATTTACGTTTTAAGGCATTTGCTATTGAAGTTGCTATTGAGGTTTTACCAACTCCAGGTGGACCGACTAAACAGAGTATTAAAGGCTTGGCGTGAGGAGAGCGCGCCATAAATACCAAAGAGTCTAAAATACGATTTTTTACTTCTTTAAGTCCATAATGCTCTTTTTCAAGCACTTTTTCCACTCTGTTAAGATCAATATTAACATCGTCATATTTCCCCCAAGGTAGTCGTAGTAAATTTTTTAAATACTTCACATGATCGCTTTTTTCGCTCTCACTAGTAAGGGTTTGAACAAAATTAAGATTTATTGTAGCATAAGCCTTTGCCTGGGGAGATAAAGGTGTGTTCTCTATTAAATAAGCTATATCGTCACTATTAACTAAAGGTATTTCACATAATTTATTATAAGTCTCTTCTCTGGTTACAGTTAAATCTGTTAACTCTTTAGAAGGATTAGGGCTTAATTTTATTGCTTCGTCAAATGCTTTAATTGCTTCTCTATAATTTCCTAAAGAACAATAAATGTGACCCTTGTAAAACCAAGCTTGAGCGTAATTAGAATCTATAGTAAGTGCAGATTCTATGAATTTAAAACCTTCATCTGAATTTCCCATTTTTGCCATTGCTAAAGCTTTATATATTAAGGCTTCTTTACATTGAGAATTTTTAGCAAGGATAGTATCGCATTCCTTTATTGCTTCTTCGTATTTACCTATATTGCTTAGACACAACGCTTTAAGTATATTACATATTTCATATGAATCGTTTATTAAAATAGCTTCATTTAAGTATTTAAGCGTTTCTTCAACTTTTTTAAGACCGAGTAACATTAATGCCTTAATATAAATAGCTGTATAACAAATAGGTTTTAATTCAAATAATTTATTACAATAAATTAATGCCTCTTCATAATCGTTTAAATCACTTAATAGGCGTATTTTTAATATTAATGCACTCTTACTATTAGGATTTGCCTTTAATATTTTATTAAATATTTCAAATGCTTTTATTTCTTTTTCCTCTGGCACAGTATGAAATATAATATATAATAAAGGATCAGAAAAACCTTCAGGTGCGAATAGTTTTGCCTCTTCACATAATTTAATGGCTTCATCAAAATATTTTATAGCGTTTTTATAATTTTTTAATTCAAAATATGTAGAACCCAAAAAATAACGTGCGCTTATGTAACTCTTAGCAGATAAAGGAACTTTATTGTAACAATTAATAGCTTCCTTATATTGTTTTAAAGCTATATATGCATTACCTTTATCATTTAAGTATTTATACTCATAAATATTTGTAGAAATTTTATTATAAGTATCTATAGCTTCTTCATATCTTTTTAGAAGATAATTTAATACTAACGCTTTTGAGTATAAAATATCCTGATTAGAAGGTTCAAATTCAAGAGCTTTATTAAAAAAACTCAATCCTTTTTCTGTTTCGCCGTTTGGTAAAGAATTCGCTAGCTCTACGCATTCTTGCGCAGTAGTACAAGAGTGTATGTCAGTTGGTTTTGGATTCAAAATCGCTTTTAAGTCTTCAAATCTTGTATATAAATCTTTTTGCGAGAATTCTTTTATTTTTTCTTTGGAAGGATAAGAAAATATTTTTTCAGCAACGTAAAAGCTTAAATTTTCTGCGTATATTTCAAAAGATAAAAGAGGCGAATTAAAAAACGGAATATATTTATCTTTTTTTTCTTGATATAATTTTATAACTGCTTCTACTAATTCTTTTAATAATTTAGCTTTATTTGAATCCGTAGGTAATAAAGGTTGTATCTCTTCTCCTTTACTATAAAGTAATCCTTGATATAAGATTATTTCAGTCAGCTTTATTCTCTTTTTAGGAGTAACATATATAAAAAATGAATTATCACTTTGTAAATTAACATTATCAATGTTTGCGTGTATTGCAGGCAGCAAATTATCATTAGGGGAATAAGTTTCTATATTACCATCTAATAAAATTATATCTTTTTGTCCTTCATAAAATAGTTTCATTAAAATATCGATTTCAGGAGTATCTTTATGCAAAAATGCTAATATTAATTTTCGAGTAAATAACGAGATGATTTCTTCTGTCCTATTATAAAATATTGTAGGAATATAGCCTGACTGTAAACTAGTAACTTGTTGGATAGATGTACTTATTGCTTCTGCTATTTCCGGTACTTCTTTTATTAAATTTAGTAATTCAGTTTGTATATATAAAATTCTTTGTTCTATTTTTGGCTCTAATAATATGTAAATGCTTTTTGACTTATAATTTTGTAACGAGTATAGGGTATCTGTGAAATAAATACTTAAATTTATGGCATAATCTCGGTAATTAAGAACTTCTATATTAATTGCCGGTAATGATCCAAGATTTTTTCTTTTTTTTATATAAAGTTTCCTTGCGACTTCAAGCGTTTCTTCTACTAATTTTTTAAGCTCTGCTTCTTTAAAATTAGTAAAATATTTTATTTCTTCAATCTTAACATATTTTTGTGATTCAAATGTTATTGCTTCAATAATTTTGACTGTTTTTTCGGTACTTAATTCTACCCAAGCGAAACTATATCCATTTTCATTGGGTTTTTCTAATTTTATACTATGAATCTTTACTAAAGCTCCAAGGTTTTCTATATTTTTCCCATCTATAGAATCTAATTTGAGCTTATATATTAAATAGCAGGGTTTTTCTTTTCTTAATTCTAAACATTTAATTATATTAAGAGCTTCAGAAGGTAGAAGTAATATTTGATTTTGGGCTTCTAGCGGTATCAGTGTAGTATGAGAATCCCCAGAGATTAAAGGCATTAATTCTCCAGAAATTATTTGAGCATTTACAATAGAAGCATCTAAAGCCGTGTTTATTATTTCTAGCTCTTTAGTAATCTTCTCTTTTTCTTCAGTCATGATGTACTTTAAAAAATTACTTAATAAAACTATACCATTCTTAAATTACCTTCTCAAAATAGATTATTTAAAGTAGTAGTGTATTATACTATTACTAGTAACAATTATACACGTAGGGGACTTTTCTTAATTTTTTAATCTCGATTTTTTAGAAGTGAAAGGAATAAAATCTATTAGCTGTAATTATGTTGCTATTTAAATATTATTTGTTCATACGTAATTTTAACCTCCTAAGATAGAAAATAAATAAATTAAGTTGAAATAATAATAAATTTTATTACTATAGGTTATTTACATTAATAGCCGTTAAAAATATGCTTAATCAAATAAATATTTTATATCCGATATTATTTGCCGCTCTTATTGCCACAATTGTAATTCTTATTATTCAATTATTGCATTACAAGAAAAAAATAGTAGGGAATGACTTGAGAATAATACAATTTTATTTAGACAAAAAATTTCTTGATAATAAACTTACTAAAAACTTCGAGCTTCAAAATTCACAAAAATATCCTGATTCTTTTTTTGAAGACATTAAATTTTATTTTAAATTAGATGATGCGAGAATAATATCGATTCAAGACCTAGAGGAAGATAAAGAACTAAGTTTTTTATTTAAAGAGAAATTAGATTCTGCTATTGCCGCCTTTTTATCTGAACCGCAAAGAAATATAGCGGCTTTATACAAAGTTTTAGACCGAAAGTTAAATACCGAGTCTGATCATGTACATCGGTTATACGTATTTTTACCTCGCGATAAAATAAATCAAAAGAATCAAAAAACTCTTATTTATGTAAAGATTCCACACATTTTTAACAAAGACGAACTTGAAACTTTAGATATTTACATGCATCTAGTTAAAATATTTTCTGATCGAGCATAACTTTTAAATATGAGCTACATGTTAGTTACATAATACGCTAACCCTGAACAACAAACCCATCATCTCATGGAAAAACTACGCACGTTGCAGTCTCGACCTTCTAGCCTTCAAAGCCGAATATCCGGAACTTTACGGGCTGTTTCTCAAGGAAACGAATAGTAGAGTATTTAGATTAAGCTAATCCAAATTAAATCTTACAATAATATTCTCTAGTTATTACCTCACTTTTTAACGCTATATTTAATTTTTTAACATTTCCTTATTTTTTTATTTGACTTGTTACTGATATACTTGTAGTTTTTTTAGTAAATATAAAGGTTAACCCAAGATTAATAAATATTAATAAACACAAGCTAAAGAGGTAATTATGTTTGTACGGAAAGGATTAACACAATCACGACATGAAGAATTAATAACAGCAATACATACAAAAAATATAGAAAAAGCACAGAACTTAATCGAGTGCATGAGTCAGAGCGAGTTAAGCAATGTGGATAATGACGGTATTACGGCTTTAATGTATGCTGCTTGGATAGGTATACGTTTAGAAAAGATTTGTGAGCTACTTATTCCTAAAATGTCTGACCAAGCTATTAATCACGTTAGTAATAACAGCAAAACAGCTTTAATGTGTGCTGCCGAGAACGGATTAGAAAAGGTTTGTGAAATGCTTATTCCTAAAACGTCTATTCAGGCTATTAACCATATTGACAAAGACGGCAATACGGCGTTAAGTTGGACTGTTAGGTGCGGTTTAGAGAAAGCTTGCAAAATGCTTATTCCTAAAATGTCTAAGCAGGCTATTAATCAGGTTAATAATAAAGGTGATACGGCTTTAACTTTGGCTGCTAGTCATGGTTCAGAAAAAGTTTGTGAATTGCTTATTAATAAAATGTCGAACCAAGCTATTAATCAGATTAATAATGATGATCAAACAGCTTTAAGTGTTGCTGTAGATCGAAGTTTAGAAAAAGTTTGTGAGCTACTTATTCCTAAAATGACCGATCAGGCTATTAATCATGTTACTAATTACGGCGTAACGACATTAATTTTGGCTGTTCATAGAGGCTTAGAAAAGGTTTGTGAGCTGTTAATACCTAAAATGACCGATCAGGCTATTAATCATATTACTAATTACAGCGAAACGGCTTTAAGCTTAGCTACTAAAAATGGTTTAAAAAAGGTATGTGAATTACTTGAGCCGAGTGCTAGTACTACTCTAATAAAAGCGATAGAAGAAAATAATATCTCAGAAGCTCAAAGACTAATCGCAAATATGAGCCAAAGCGAGTTAAGTAAGGTTAACAATAATGGTCAAACAGCTTTAATGTATGCTGCCGATAGAGGATTAGAAAAAGTTTGTGAGCTGCTTATTCCTAAAATGTTCAACGAAGCTACTAATACTGTTGACAACAACGGCTGTACAGCTTTAAGTTGGGCTGCTAGTAATGGTTTAGAAAAAGTTTGCAAACTGCTTATTCCTAAAATGTCCGACGATGCTATTAATATTGTTGATAACAACGGCTGTACAGCTTTAACTTTGGCTGCTTGGAAAGGGTTAGAAAAGATTTGTGAGCTGCTTATTTCTAAAATGTCCAGCAACGCTATTAATGCTATTGAAAAGAATTACGGCTATACAGCTTTAATTTGGGCTACTAGTAATGGTTTAGAAAAAGTTTGTGAATTGCTTATTAATAAAATGTCGCAGCAGGCTATTAATCACTTTAATTATAAAGGTGAGACGGCTTTAAGTTTTGCTATAGATAAAAGTTTAGACAAAGTTTGTGAATTGCTTATTAATAAAATGTCCGATCAGGTTATTAATCACGTTAATAATTACGGTGGCGATACAGCTTTAACTTGTGCTGCTAGGAAAGGTTTAAAGAAAGTTTGTGAGCTACTTATACCTAAAATGTCTAACTATGCTATTAATCAGATTACTAATGACGGCAATACGGCTTTAACTTGGGCTGCTAGTAATGATTTAGAAAAAGTTTGCGAGTTACTTATTCCTAAAATATCCAGCGGCACTATTAATCAGATTACTAATGACGGCAATACGGCTTTAACTTGGGCTGCTAGTAAAGGTTTAGACAAAGTTTGTGAGTTACTTATTTCTAAAATGTCCAACTACGCTATTAATCAGATTACTAATGACGGCAATACGGCTTTAACTTGGGCTGCTAGTAAAGGTTTAGACAAAGTTTGCAAGCTCCTTATTCCTAAAATGTCAGAACAAGTTATTAAACACGTAAATAAAAATGGTGATACAGCAGTAAGTTTAGCTACAAAAAATGGCTTTAAAAATATATGTGATTTATTGATGAATAAAAAAGATAATTTAGCTGATAAAGCAGATGCAGAAAAGAAATATGAAAAACAACAACAGAGCCTAAAATTGAAACAAACAAATTTAGTCACAAGCAATGAGAACAAGCAAACAGAAATAAAAGATTCAGCTCAAGAAAACCTTAAAGACAAATTGGCTATATTTCAAAAAATATTAGTAGAAACAACTGATAAACTAAAAAGTACTATAGCCATTAGTGCAAAAGACAAAGATTTAATGCAAAACAGTATAAATGAAATAACAAGAACGGTAAAGACTTTTACAAATAAAGACGATATAGACACAATAACCAAAAGTATGAAAGAGCTTGTAAGCGGCAAAATTACTAAAGCAAGAATTGCAGTTGTAGAAGAGGATTTAACTGAAATAATAGAACAACAGGTTAAATTAGATGCACATATACGTACAGAAAAATTGGTGATATTTCAGAAAGTAGTAGCAGACATAACGATTAAAACAGAGAGTAATACAACTATTAGTGTACAAGATAAAGATATAATACAAAACAGCGTAAAGAGGATAATAGATAAGGTGCAGAGATTAGCCAATAAAACTGACATAGAAACAATAACCGAAAGCACGAAAGAGATTGTAAGCAGCAAAATTACTAAGGCAAGACTTGGAGTTATAGAAGAAGAGGTTGATCAATTAATAGAACAACAAAACAAACCAAGTCACGATGTTATAGTGAATAAAGTAGAGGAAATAGTATATGACAAACCACTATTAAATCATCCAAAATTACTGCAAGCTGCCGTAAATAGTAAACTAAGCTCTGATTTAATCCAAGAAGCAATTAATAATAATGATGAGGAGCTTATTTTAGCCGGATTAATAAGCGTAGGGTATGATGTAACGTTAATTAATTAAGTAATGATAGAGACAGTTTGCCTCACCCTTTAAATTTTTATGCTGCTTGTAAATTTTGTTGCATATGAAATTAAAGCAGTAAGCTAAGCTTGAGGATATACAGAGTTATACTGTCCTTGAAGAAAGTAAATACATGTTACCCGTGCAAACTATTAAATTCAAATCCATTGAAATAATCACAGCTCTAGTGCGTCCGGTAGTTACTTATGCTACTTTCTTAATGTACTGCTCTTTGAAGATTTTTATAGTTTATTTTTGCTTGAGCATAATCGGCTGTATTAACCTTAACTTAATAGACAAGATATGGACTGAAGAAGATTGGGCATTATTTTTCGGAGTTACGACTTTTTGGTTTGGTCAGCGAAGCATAAATAAAACAAGGCTATAAATTTATGCTAGCCGTAACAATTGTTACTTATTTAATCAAACAATTTGAGGGGGTTATGCCTTAATTCTTATTACTGCCCAGCAGGTCATAAAACCATCGGTTACAGGTATTAGAGCCGCACGAACAAGCAAAGATAAGAGAGCCTATTAATAAACAGCAAGCCGAAGATTTACTTGAGAAAGATATAAAACAAGCACAAAGAGTATTATATAAATATTGTGTATACCATTAACCGAAAACCAACAAGCCGTCTTAATCTCGTTTATCTTTAATTGCCGCGGCGGGAAATTTCAAGCATCGACATTGCGGCAAAAACTCAACCGAGGTGAATATGCAGCAGCTGCCGATGAGTTACTGCGGTGAGTGCATGCTAAAGGCGGTGCGAAATTGCAAGGCTTGGTAAAATGCTGACAGCTAGAGCGGTCATTGTTCTTGAGTTAATTTTTAGTTAAATTTCTATTGCATTTTTAAAACTCCTTACTATGATTTTGTTTATAGCTCATTTTTAACAAAATATTAACAATTATAGAATTTAATAAGGATAAAGATATGAAAGAATTAATAGAGTTTTTAGAAAAAAAAGGATTTAAACAGCAAGCCGATAGTTTAAGAAACGGTGCTACAACGCTTAACCTTCACGATAATAACATAGGTGAAGGCGGAGCAAAGGAACTAGCTGAAGCCCTAAAGTCCAATAATTCTTTGACCTCCTTTAGCCTTAGCAGTAACAACATAGGTGAAGGCGGAGCAAAGGAACTAGCTGAAGCCCTAAAGTCCAATAATTCTTTGACGCGGCTTGACCTTAGCAGTAACAACATAGGTGAAGGCGGAGCAAAGGAACTAGCTGCAGCCCTAAAGTCCAATAATTCTTTGACGTCCCTTTACCTTTGGGAGAACAAAATAGGTGAAGGCGGAGCAAAGGAACTAGCTGCAGCCCTAGAGTCCAATAATTCTTTGACGTACCTTGACCTTAGGGGTAACAAAATAGGTGAAGGCGGAGCAAAGGAACTAGCTGAAGCCCTAAAGTCCAATAATTCTTTGACGTCTCTTACTCTTTACAGTAACAATATAGGTGAAGGCGGAGCAAAGGAACTAGCTGCAGCCTTAAAGTCCAATAATTCTTTGACGTCCCTTTACCTTGAAAGTAACAACATAGGTGACGTTGGAGCAAAGGAACTAGCTGCAGCTCTAAAGTCCAATAATTCTTTGACGTCCCTTGACCTTAGCAGTAACAACATAGGTGACGTTGGAGCAAAGGAACTAGCTGCAGCCTTAAAGTCCAATAATTCTTTGACGTTCCTTAACCTTCAGTATAACAGAATAGATCAAGGCGGAGCAAACGAACTAGCAGTAGCCCTAAAATCCAATAATTCTATGACGTCCCTTTACCTTTATTCCGGGAACAACATAAGTGATGCAGGTATAGCCGGTTATTTACAAAGAAACAAAACTATAGCAGAAAAAAAAGCAGAAAGCTTAAATGCAGAGGGTAATAATTTATGCAGTCAAGAAAAGTATAATGAAGCTATAGAAAAATATAAAGCAGCAATAAAAATTACAAAAGAATTTTTACACAAAGAAAACAAATTATATGAAAAAAATAAAATAAATGCAAAAAAGAAATATGAAGAACAACAGCAGAGCTTAAAATTGAAACAAGCAGCTTCAGTAGCAAATGAGAATAAGCCGGCAGATATAAAAGATTTATATAAAGAAGCAGAAAAACAAGATATCGTTCAAGAAAATCTTAAAGACACATTAGCTATATTTCAAAAAATATTAGTAGAAACAACTGATAAACTAAAAAGTACTATAGCCATTAGTGCAAAAGACAAAGTTTTAATGCAAAACAGTATAAATGAAATAACAAGAACGGTAAAGACTTTTACAAATAAAGACGATATATACACAATAACCAAAAGTATGAAAGAGCTTGTAAGCGGCAAAATTACTAAAGCAAGAATTGC
Source organism: Rickettsia endosymbiont of Ceutorhynchus obstrictus (assembly GCF_964026565.1). Taxonomy (NCBI): domain Bacteria; kingdom Pseudomonadati; phylum Pseudomonadota; class Alphaproteobacteria; order Rickettsiales; family Rickettsiaceae; genus Rickettsia; species Rickettsia endosymbiont of Ceutorhynchus obstrictus. The sequence goes on along the minus strand of NZ_OZ032162.1, from coordinate 1,317,006 downwards.
AGTTGTAGAAGAGGATTTAACTGAAATAATAGAACAACAGGTTAAATTAGAGGAGCATATACGTACAGAAAAATTGGTGATATTTCAGAAAGTAGTAGCAGACATAACGATTAAAACAGAGAGTAATACAACTATTAGTGTACAAGATAAAGATATAATACAAAACAGCGTAAAGAGGATAATAGATAAGGTGCAGAGATTAGCCAATAAAACTGACATAGAAACAATAACCGAAAGCACGAAAGAGATTGTAAGCAGCAAAATTACTAAGGCAAGACTTGGAGTTATAGAAGAGGAGGTTGATCAATTAATAGAACAACAAAACAAACCAAGTCACGATATTATAGTAAATAAAGTAGAGGTAATTTATGACAAACCGCTTTTAAATCATCCGGAATTACTAAAGACAGCTTTGAGCAAATTTGGTATACAAGAAATAGCTGAATTAAACAATAAGCTAAGCCCTAATTTAGTACAAGAAGCAATTAATAACAATGATGATGAGCTTATTTTAGCCGGATTAGTAAGCTTAGGAAATGCTGAAGCACCGGCAGGGTAGATTGTATTTAAACTAAATATTTAGGGTTGGTACTAATGCATAACAAGGCTTAAGCGTTGCCTGAATCAAGGCTAATCTAAACTGGCTAAAGGTTCGCAACATATGAGATATGGAAGCCACATAATAGAAGAAGCTTTAAGCTCGCTTATTTTCTTTATAATGTTTAGTATATTTATCTAATAAAATTCTAATCATTTTTTGATAAGGAACATGAGCAATAGCCGCCTGATCTTTAAAAAATTCTATACTTTCTTTACTTAAAGAAATAGTTACTTTTAATGAATCATCTTTTAATAATAACTCTTTAGGGGGTGGTAAAAAATCTTTTACTATTTTTACTGTACCTATTTCCCCATCAGTGTATTTTATTTTCTTGTTCATAAATCCTCTTACCTTTACGCCAATATCCTGCTCCAAAAATTCTTATACAATTATTCCTAAATATAAAACGGACTGTTAAAATATTATCATCAACTTTACCTAAACAAAAATATCTTTTCTCGGTAATACTATGGTCTATATCTTCTAAAATTATCCTATCTATATCTAAAAATGCTTTTTGAGCTTCATAAAAATTTACATTATGTTTTTGGATATTAATTTTATTTTTTTCTTCATCCCATTCAAAAGAAGAATGCATTTTTAACCTTTAATCGATTAATTTAATAATAGTTTGTTTTATATTAAATGTACATATATTTATATGGGTAGTAAGCCATATTTTTTAAAATCATTGACTTTTAAGTTAATGCATAACAAGGCTTAACGAAAGCCTGAATCAAGGCTAATCTGTACTCGTTTAAGGTTCGCAACACGTACGATACGGGGAGCCATTCCGTACAATTAGCTACTTCTTGCAGTTTATCGAACGGGAAAACCAGTTTGTAATGCACCTTGCAGCCCTTCAGCTCTAGGTTCGCAAATATGAAATTTAAAAATTCACGTTTTTCCTCGATTGTCGAACCTTTGAAAGTTTCATATGCATTTGTCATAACATTTATGAAGTCTAGAAGCTTCTTAGAAAGCTTATCGTCTACCTTATCATAACTTTTGATTAACTCGTTTAATTCATATTGACGCTCTTTTAACTGCTTTTTCTTACGCAAAAATTCTTCTCTTGTTAAAACTCCGTCCGCTACTAAATCCATATATGAATCGAGCTTATTTTGTATTTTTGTATGTTCTTCTTTTAAAGCTGCTATTTCTCTATTATGCTCATATGCTTTGCCATGATTCATTCCTTTTAAATAGTCCATAGTTTGCTTTAAAATTTCAGGGTCTTTGATTTTTAAGCCTTTTAATACATCTTCTACTTGCTTAATTACCTCGTCTTCTCTAACCCACATTGTTTTTGTTGGGTCGTCAGGATTCCAAGTACGTAAATATGTCCATTCCGATACTTCACCATTTTTGTATTTTTTAGTTTTTGTGTCGGCAGTAACTAATTTACCTGTAACCGCACATTTGAGTATACCTCTAAATAAAAATTCTTTACCTCTATATTGAAAAGGTTTTTTGTTCCAGCCCATTAGAAGATTCAACCAATCTAAATCTTTCTAAAATACGTATACCTTTCCGCTCGCAATATTTTTCTAACCTATCGTCTTGTACTTCTAGCGAATAGCCGTCAGCTTGCTCATCTGAAGACACACGGGATAATGTATATGCCTCAATTGCTTTATTACTCATATTATTTTACCTCTTGTTTAGTAGCTTCATCTTCATAATTTTTTAAGGTATATTTAAGAACAAACGCAGCAACGCTTAACAAGTCGTTTTGAGAACATACAGACTCATAAAGTTTAAATTCTTGGTTAGATTTTCGGTAGATATCGACCTTTATTAATTTGGTCAGTGATAAAGTACCAAGCACTGCAAAAAGTATTATACTATGAGGGATATTTAATAATTTATCTTCAACTAGGGCAGTAACCGATCCGACAGGCTCACACATCATCTCATCAATTAATTTGTGTAAGATAGGATAATCAAACGATCCTTTATGTTCTATGATTTTTAACAATGTAAATTTATGTCGGTGGCAGTAGTCAGTAATGAGGTTTTGTCGATGTTTGCGACTTGCAGAATTTGAAAGGGCTTTTAGAAAAATTATTGCTTTTTTATTGTTAGTCATTTTGGTTTACCCCATTTTGTTAAACTTAAAGTTATTAAGTTTTAACCACCAGAAATTGCTTTAAGGTGGTCGGGGAGTTTACAAAACCGTCAATAACAGCTATACTAGGTTTTAGGCTTAAAGCTAATGCTCTAAGCCCTGGACATGTCCTAGTATCTCCCAGACCATAACGTACCAAGGAGTGTATCATTTGTGGCTGATACATACCATATTGACACGGGTTGTAACACCCCAGAGCAGCCTTGCAGCTGTTCCAGTTATGATTTTATATAAATCCCTTAAAAAGTCAACTCTCAATTAAGTTTTATTATTTTTTTCCTTTTCTAGTCTCGTTTGTACTTCAATAAGCTTTTGGCAAAATGCAATGAAATTCCTTGCTGCTTGGCGTGCTTGGTCTTCGGTTATTTCGCCGATCTAATTATTGGGCAATGGGGCGTGTTAGACGTACTAGTGGATCCATACGCTTTAGGTACTAGCGGCGGCATAAGAATAAGGCTTATGCAAGATATCGACATCGCTATTAGACATGCCGAATCTTTCGCCGTAGCGAGGAAAATAATACCTAAAGTCAATTTTTACTTAAAAAGGTCACTGTGTGTTCCGGTTCGTTCTAACCGTAATACTTCATTATCTAAATAGTAAAGCAATAACCAATCAGGTTCTATATGACAATCCCAAACATTATCCATATTTACAATTTTATGTAAGCAGTATTTTGGAGGTAGCAATAAATGATGAGCTATACCGGAATTAATATTTTGTACTAATAAATCAGTAACTGTAATTAATTTTTTGATGTTTTTTCCACGTTTGTGCATCAATAATAATTCTTTCTCAAACCGTTTAGTGGAAGTTTGGATAATCATACTAAAATACTATAATTTAAGCTTTTTATACATTTCTTGGTAAGAGGGATATTTGTTTATATTTAAGCCTTGTTTGGATTCTTCTAAAACTTTAATAGATTCTTCATTTAGCTCTTTTTCTTGCTCTATTTTACTGTATATAGCTTCCCTTACATAATTCATTATTGTGTCGTTTTTATAAGCAGTGTGAACTTTTAGAAATTTATGTAGTTCAATTGGAATATCTATGCTTAATCTAGTCATTATATTTAGCTCACCTAAGTAGTTACTTAGATAAGTATATCATTAAATAACTAAAAATAAAAGTACGAATTTAAAATATGGCATTTCAAGAAGATTTTAGCGAGTTTTTAGATGTTGAGCAAGGATTTGCCGTAAATGCAGTTTTAACGCCGGCATTCGGTGAGTCTTATGTAATTAAGGGGATTATAGCAGAGGAGTATTTTGATATTGATAGCGGCATAGCCGGCAGTAAACCACTATTTGAATGCACCGAAGATGAAATTACAGAAGTAAAATACGGCTTATCGACTATAGGAAGCGATTTAGAGATGTCGGAAAAAAACTAATAAATGAGCCAATATTGTTTAATATGTTTATTTTAGCCGAGCATTTGCATAAGACAATTGCCGAGATTGAACAAATGACAATCGACGAATGGCATCATTGGCTCGCTTATTTTAAGATTAAAAAAGAAAAACAGAATAAATTAAGGAAGTGACAAACAAGGAAGTCAGGGTAACGTTCCGGGGTATCGATAAAACTAGGGAAGCTTTTGGCAGAATTAGGCAGAATTTTAAAAAACTGCAAGAGCTAACAAATAAGCTTAGTTTTGGTTTCGGTAGAATCGGCACGGCGATTGCTGTGGCTTTTAGTACTCATGCTTTAAAGAAAATAATCGATAGCGGGGCGGAAATAGGCAAATTTGCCGGTAAGTTGGATATGAGTACTAAAAGCTTGTCGGAACTTAAATATGTCGCTAGCAATTGCGGTGTAGAATTTAATAGTTTAACTTCAGGACTGCAACAAATGTCGATGAGAATTACGGAAGCTGCACAAAATAGCGGTGAGGCAAAACAGGCTCTGCAAGCCTTAGGTTTATCGGCTAAAGAGCTAATTAAATTAAGTCCCGATCAACAGCTAGAAAAAATAGCCGCAGGGTTTGAGAGACTAGTTAATGAATCGGACAAAGCGACTATTGCCGCTAAATTATTCGGTTCGGAAGGGGCTGTTTTGGCAAGAATTGCCGAGCAAGGTTCGGTAGGAATTCAAAAACTCCGTGAAGAAGCTAGAAAACTTGGGGTTTCTTTATCGGAAGAAGATTGTAAAGCGATGGAGCAGTTTAATAGTGAACTGAATAAATTACAGACAGTGCTGATAAGCCTGATAACCTGCTGTTTAGTGCCGATATTGCCGATGTTGACGGCATTTTTTGAAGCTATACGTGAAGGTCATCCGGCTATTACTTTTATTATTACGGCTATTACGACTATTTTAGGGCTGAAATTAGCTGCGTGGTTTGTGAGCGTCACTATGGCAGTAAGAGCTTTTACAATTGCCTTAATGGCAAATCCATTGGGGTTAACGGCGGTAGCGATATCGGCAACTATTGCAGGACTCGTAACTTTAACAAAATGGTTTAATAAAAGCAGTGAAGCGGCTAGAGAACATAACAAGGCACTTGCAGAACCAAGAGTAATAGAGGCTTTAAAGCTAAATCTTCCTAAAAAGGAAGAAATGGCAGTTATGAGCAAAAGTAATGAAATGTTAGGCGATGCTAGGCAAATATTCGAGCAAACCAGAACACCGCTTGAAAAACATAACACTCAAATCGAGAAGCTAAATAAACTACTAAAACAAGGTTTAATCGATCAAGAGACCTATAACAGAGCTTTAAAACAAAGCGAAGAGCAGCTTGATAAATTCGGCGAGCATAGCAAAGACGTATTTGATCTAATTAAGGAAAAATCACAAGAAGGCGCTAATAATTTAATTGATAATTTCGCCGATGCTGCTTTCGGTGCCGGCGGTCATATTAAAAGTTTAAAGGAAACTTGCGGGGATTTTTTCAAGGAGTTACAAAGCGATATATTAAAAATGACTCTGAAGGAGGATATAATAGGTACTAAAGGCGGTGGTGGATTGCTAGGGTTATTGGGTGGTAGCAATAAAAGCGGCAATGGCAGCGGTTTTTTATCAGGGCTTGGCTCATTTGGCGGCTTTTTTGCTAAAGGTGGCACTGTAAAACCAGGCAAAGCCCATATTGTCGGTGATGGCGGCGAGCCGGAGTTATTTATTCCGCATTCAATCGGTAATATAGTACCTTTCGGCAATTTAGAAGCAGCCGGAGCAAGTGGGGGCAATATAGTAGTTAATATGAATATTCAAACGCCCGATATTGCTTCATTTAATCAAAGCCGTAGTCAAATAGCCGCCGACATGGCAAGGCAGATATCCAGAAGTAAGCGAAACCTATAAGAATACTCATCTTTCAAAAATTGCTCTTTCATTTTATCAGGGATTCACGTACTCACTTATTATAATAAGCTGCGTGCGTTCACCCTTCAAAATAAAATTCAATTTCTAAAATATAAGCATTCTTTGTTCTCTAAATATGATTAATCCCTTTGCCGAAATACAATTTCCGCCGGAAATATCTTATGGCTCGAAGGGTGGAGCGATGTTTTCAACCGATATCGTTACAACTTTTAGCGGTCACGAGCAGCGCAATATTAACTGGCAAGAGGCACGGGCTAGATATGACATAAGTAGTGGTATAAAAACGGAAGAACAATGGCAGCAGCTAATAGCCTTTTTCAGGTCAAGAAGAGGCAGAGCAATAGGCTTTCGCTATAAAGATTGGTCGGATTATAAAGCTGTTCATCAAATAATAGGCAAAGGTAATGGTCAACAAAAAGAGTTTCAACTAGTTAAACATTATTCAAGCGGCAATTATGAATATACTAGAGTTATAAATAAGCCGGTAAATAATAATTTCTGTAAAATCTATATAGATGCTTTGCCTATAAATCAAGGATTTAATATTGATTTTACAACCGGTGGAGTAAGTTTTAATTTAGCACCAAAAAATGACGAAGAAATAACCGCCGATTTTGAGTTTGACGTACCAGTACGTTTCGATACCGATCACCTAGATTTTTCAATAGATAGTTTCGCCATAGGCTCTTGGGGCAATATTCCTTTAGTTGAAGTTAGAATATGAGGAATTTAAGCCCGCAGCTTAAGAATCATTTAAGCGCAGAAGTAACTACTATTGCCACTTGCTGGAAATTAACACGCAAAGATAACAACAAAGTTTTTGCTTTTACCGATCACGACCAGGCTTTATTTGTTGATGAGATCAAATACGACTCAATAGCAGGTTTTACGCCAACCAATGTAGAAAGCAATAGTAATATGGCGGTTGATAATCTCGATTTAGCCGGACAATTCCACGACAATAAAATAACTGAAATAGATTTGCTAGCCGGTAAATATGATTTTGCTGAAGTGGAAATATTTTTAGTTAATTATCAATCGCCGAATACCGGTAAAATAATCCAAAAGTATGGAATTTTAGGCGAAGTAACATTAAATAAAAATCTATTCCATGCCGAGGTAAGAGGGCTAACGCAATTTCTATCGCAAACTATGTGTGAAACTTACTTGCCTCATTGCCGAACAAATTTAGGGGATCAGCGTTGTAAATTTAATTTGCATCAGGAAAATTTTACCGTGCAGGCAATAGTTACCGAAGTAATCGACCGACAAACTTTTACTTCTGCTAAATTAATGCAGCAAAACGATTGGTTTACTTATGGCTATATCAGCTGGCAAACAGGCAAAAATATTGGTCTACAAATGGAAGTGAAAAGCTTTATTAATAGTCGCATCACTTTAGTTTTACCGATGCCTTTTGTTATTAATGTAGGTGATGAGTTTACTATAGTCGCCGGTTGCGATAAGAGTAGCAAAACTTGCATAGAAAAATTTAATAATATTATCAACTTCCGCGGTGAGTCTGATTTACCAGGGATAGATAGATTAAGCTCAAGATTATAATAATACGTTGTATTTTTTTTAATATACTGTAATATTAAGTAGTATAATGTATTATAGGTATTTTATGACTGTTATTACTACTAGAATTCCGGAAGAACTTGATATGGTTCTTTCAACTATTGCTAAAGAAACAGATAGACCAAAAGGATATATTATTCGTAAAGCAATAGAAAATTATATACAAGAAAAAGCCGATTTATTACTTGCTTTATCTCGAATCGAAAAAGGTGAAGAAACAATCTCTTTAAGTGAAATAAAGGAAAAATATGGCTTGGAAGATTGAATTTACAACAAGTAGTGAAAAAGAATTTAGTAAACTAACTAAAGATATAAAACAATCTATCTACCAATTTTTAATTAAAAATGTTTCTGTATCTCCTAGAAATCATGGCAAACAACTTAAAGGTAGTAATGCTATTAAATTATGGCGTTATAGAGTAAGAGATTATAGATTAATTTGCCAAATTAAAGATCAAGAAATTACCGTATTAGTAATTAGAATCGGTAAAAGAGATTCTGTGTACAAAGATAGAGATTAAAAATTACTCTAGTAAAAATCTAAAATGTTTGGGCTTGGTAAAATACTGCCTGTAGTCGGTGGAGCTTTCGGGTTTTGGCGGCGGCATTAAAGGTGCAGTACTCGGTAATGCTATCGGTAATTTATTCGGTAAAAAGAAAAAAGCTCAAAACAATTTTGGCTTTGGTGATGCAAGAGAGGGGGCAAGGTTAAATGACCTAAAAGTCCAAATATCAAGTTACGGCGAGGTAATCCCGAAGGTCTACGGACAATTAAGGTTAGCCGGTAATATTATATGATTTATAGTTGAATAATCTATTTATTAAGCTATCATTCAATTGCTTTTTTATTATAGATAGCAAAAGAATATGAAACATACTAAACGATTATTTTTATTTAGAGTTATCAGTTCTCCTGAATTAATTTTTTCTAATCAAACTTTAACAAAAGAAAGATGTATCTCTAATGCATTTAAGAAGATAGAGACCACTATATATATAGATTTAAATATTTTATGCGATATACGTAAGTTTATAGTCAGTAGAAATAGATTAGAAATAAATGATATCCAGAACATCTCTAGTAAAAGTAATTATGATAGTCAAAATATAAAGAATATAATAACACTTCTTCAAGAACTACCAGAAATATTTTTATCTCCAGGTTTTGCTTTAAGCGAAGCGGCTGAAAAATATAAAAAAGTAAATTATAAAGCTTTTGAAATATTTTTAAAAGATTATCTACCTAAATTTAGAAATGCTTATGATTCACTACCTTATGAAACTATATTATCTCAATTTCACAAAGAACAAAAATACGAATTTTTATTAACGATATATGCAGGTATATTATGTATACATTATATTCATAAGTTTTATGCTAATTTATCAAGATTGGATAAATTTAAGCTTCTAATTGATACCATGTCACATAATATAGGCTTAGTCGATGGTGTAGTAGCTGAGGTAGCTAAATATTCTTTCTTTAATGAAACACTTTTAGATAATAATTTACAAGAAATGGTAAATAACTTTGTTAAAAAGAGTAAATTTAGAGATATTAAAAAAGCAAAAGAAGAAACAATGCATAATAGTTGGAATGCAGCTCATGACATTCATTTTTTTAGAACATGTGCTATGTTAGAGCAAAATCCGTATAAGGTGAATCCTTCTAATATAGAATGCTGGCATTTAACTAATGATAAAGGATTAAAATATCTTTCTCATATAATCCAATTTGATAAAAATAACCCAGGCGTAATAATTGCAATAAAAACCGGAAATAAAATTTTAAATAATTATTTAGATGCTTGTCACCTATATCAAATAGAAACAACTTTGTATCGAGAATTACTACACACTAAATTAAATATTTCTGACAAAGAAATAATAAAAAAATCTCTATTAAAAACTAAAGATTTTATCCAATATTTAGAAAATAAGCTATTGTTATAAATAATTAAGGAAAATTTTTTCTTCCTCCTCTTAGAGTCTATCAGTAAATAAGTGTTAACAAATCAGTTTATTAAGCATTAACCGAATCATAGCAATATAAATCTGATTAGTAGCAGATTTGACAGTATGTTCGTAATGTTTACTTAACCTTCTGAAATTATTTAACCAACCAAAAGTACGCTCTACTATCCATCTAATCGGTAAGATTTCAAATTTTTCTGATTTTCTCTTTACTACAGATAACAATGATTTTGTATTCAAAAAACACCAATTTTGTAAATTACCACTATAGCCTCCATCTGCAAAAAATCTTTCAATTGATGGATATTTATTCTTTGCTACAAGCAAGCTTTCTTTAGCACCGTCCCTATCTTGTATACTTGCTGAATGTACATTAACAGCTAGTAATAAACCATTTGCATCTGTTACTATATGACGCTTTATTCCTTTTATCTTTTTACCGGCATCATACCCTTTTACTTCACTTCTTTGCGTATTCTTAATTGATTGCGAATCAATTATTCCAATTCTCGGATTTGCTTTTTTTCCCCATTGATTCTCGGCATCTTGAAACCAGTTCTTCATTTATCTTTTGCCATAATCCTCTACGATTCCATTTATTATAATATTCATTAACTATTTTATAATTTGGATATTCTTTTGGTAAATATTGCCACTGACACCCTGTACGGCTCTGATAAAATATTGCATTTACTATTGATCTTCTATCTATTTTTATTTTCCTGCCTTTCTTCTTATAGGCAAAATATTCTTTTATTATTTCCCACTCTTCATCCCGTAATTCACTTGGATAGCTCATAGTTCTTTTGCTTTTTTGCTACCTTATATAACATTTCTTCTTCTATTTTTCTACTCTTTATTCTTTAATTTTTATTTACTGATAGGCTCTAATACTGGGTATATCTAGTAAAATAAATAGTACAATTACTACATGGGCTACTGCTTAATGGCGCCAATAAGGCTCTTATCGGGAATGAGTTAATTCAATTTCAAAATGCCGAGCTTATCAAAGATCAGAAATATAAGTTAACTAGATTGCTACGAGGCAGAAGCGGCACGGAATGGGCAATTAATAGCCATAAAATCAGTGATAAGTTTATTCTTTTAAATAATGAAATTATTAGCGTTCCTATACCCAATAATTTAATCGGCAAACCCGTAAATTACAAAGCCGTAACTCTTGGCAAAACTCTTGCCGAAACTGACAGCTTCACTTTTACCTATATCGGCAGAGCTTTAAAGCCCTTTGCTCCGGTTTACGCACAAGCTACAAAAGATGCAGAAGGCAGTATAATAATTAGCTGGATACGTCGGAGTAGAATTGACAACGATTGGCGGGACTATGTTGATATACCGATTGGCGAAACTCTAGAAAAATACGAAATCGATATAAGCAAGAAAAAGAAATTAATCAGAACTTTAGAAACTACCACCGAATCAGTTACTTATACAAAAGAGCAAATAAATAACGACTTTAGAAATCCCCCGGTAGAACTAACCGCCACTATTTACCAACTATCCGCTCAAATCGGCAGAGGCTACAGCACTACTATAACCCTTAACTAAAATAATTATATGTATACAAATCGGTTAAAACTGCCGCTTATCCATAGCGGGCAGGCACAGAAGGAAATTACCCATAACGAAGCGTTAAATATGCTTGACGTACTAGTAAATTCGGTAATTCACGAGATTAATATAACCTCGCCGCCTGATTCGCCAAGACCGGGGCAGTTATATATAATCGGTCAAAATGCTACCGGGGAATTTGCAAATCATTCAAATAAAATAGCTCAAAGGCTCGATAATAGCTGGCGGTTTATTATTCCCCATAAATGGTTAGAAGTTACCCATAATAAAGATGGAACAAAATACCGATTTACCGGTAAAAGCTGGGAGCAAATCGACGTTTCAGCTTTATCCGTTACGCCTGTGCAAGTTCAAAATGATTATCTAATTAAAAAAGGTAGCGGCGAGTATTTGCAAATAATGCATTTGGAGGAAGATGTAAAATTATCGGGGGAATATACGGACACGACAATAAAAATACCGCATCACACTTACGTCATTGCCGTTAATATCAGGGTTCTAGAGGAAATATATGGCTGTAGCTCTTTTAGCGTCGGAGTTACGGAAGATACTAAACGATAATAACAATTTCATTAGCGGTTTAGTCAAAATAACCGTCCAACTACTAAAACCCCATGGCTCTTGGCACTGGGAATAATACACTCATCAAAACCATCAACATTAACAAAAAGGTATTTTTATGAAAACATTACAAGGATTTAGAACAATTATATTTAATGGAACAGCATTATTAACAGCTTGGCTTGCTGATTTAAATATTGAATTACCGGAAGAGCAAAAAACGGCAATAAGCGTAACTTTTATAGCAATTATTAATATTATCTTAAGGCTAATCACCAAAACCCCGATCGGCAAAAAAGAGGCAGCAGAACCACTGAAGAATAAGGCAATCAAAAATAATTGAGGTTACGTTAAATGTCCACTCAAAAACTAGCAAAACAGTTAATCAAGCAATTTGAATCCTTAAGGCTTGTTCCTTATTACTGCCCTGCAGGTCGTAAAACAATTGGCTATGGTCACGCAATAAAACCCCATGAGCAAGCGCAATTAGATAGTGAAATAACTAAAGAACAAGCCGAGCGATTACTTGACGAAGATGTTAAGCAAGTACAAATGGATTTGAGCAGATATTGTCACGTTCATTTAACCGTTAATCAAAAAGCGGCTTTAATCTCTTTTATTTTTAATTGCGGTAGCGCAGCCTTTAGAAACTCAACACTATTAAAAAGGTTGAACGAAGGTAAATATGCTGAGGCTGCCGATCAATTCCTCCGATGGGTCTTTGTGAAAGACAAAGAACTTAAAGGACTAGTGAAGCGTCGTAAGCTGGAGCGGGCTATATTTTTAGGTGAGGTGGATTTATGTTTGCTAAGCGTTAAATATAATTTAATGTTGCAATCAAAGACAATACCTACTACAGCCCTTTGACCTCTCTAGCTTAGCATCTCGGCCGAAGTATCGGTATTTACAAGAATTTTACACATTTAAATATTATACTGACCTAATAAAACTGATTGTATTTTCTTGGTTTATAGTAAATTGACTTGAAATAGGGATGTTGTTACGCGTCGCTCATCTATTATTATAGGCATCACTCCTTGCGCCTAGTCTCTAATTCAATTGAATTTACTATATAATAAACTTCTTCCTTCATCTTCACCGAGCATATTAGTAGTAGTTACATCCATATCTATCGTATCGGCTTGAAGAGTATTTGAAGTTATTTCAGGAGTAGTTAAAACATTACTTTCATCTTCAAATAATGCTTTTAGCTCAATATTTTTACTCTTCATCATCTCAAGAAGACTCTTCCCATCACTATTTTTAATATCTATATTCGCTCCTTTGATGAAGAATAATTTTACTAACGGTATATTAACCGTATGCTTACATAATAAATAATACAAGGCAGTCTCTCCATCAACATCTTGAGCATTTATCTTAGCACCGCTCTTAATCAAAAGCTCTATTATTTCCAAATTTTCTCTAAAGGCCGCAAAATGTAAAGGAGGGAGTCCCCATGACGTCGCAATATTGCTATCTGCACCCTTTTTAAGTAAAAATTTTACGACGTCTGCCTTATCTTCATCTATCGCTTTAAACAAGATGGTTTCGCCTGAGAGATTCCTAATGTTTATAGTTTTGCTTAAATTATCACTACTCGTTAAATTAGCTCCTTTGTCAAGCCAAAATCGCATTGCTTTAATATCACCATCTTTTAATGCTGAAAATAATTGGCGATTTTCGTCTTTCATTGTAATTATATCTGGATTCAACATTAAAATCTCTCCGTACTTTTAGTTGTTATTCATATAAGAATATATACGCTCTAGAGTAAATTATGTAAATAATTAGTTTAAAAATCAAGAATATATCGGCTTTAAAAGCAATATAGTTTATTTCTGCCAATGATGCGGTTACTATAGGGCAAATCTCTACTTACAGTTAAGCTGTAAGTAAGTAGCAATAAATATTTATTATAAGCTATAAGAAGAGATTTCCTGCTCTTCGCCAGTTAGAATTACTCCATTAGCATTTAATTCTAAATTATTTATAGTAGTAGGAATGTTTGTGGTAGTAGAATTTTCAGGTTTTATACTTTTTTGAAGCTGTGGCGATATAAAATTCTCAAAATACTGAGAATATGCTTCACTTTTTTTTGCCAGAGATTCTTCAATTAGAAACTCATTTTTAAAATCTTCTTCTAGAAATATGCTAATAGTTTCCTCTCTTATTTTAGTATCCAATAAATCACATATTTGTTTTAACCCTTTCTCAGTAGCTAAACTTAAAGGGGTTTCGCATTTAAAATTTTTAAAATTAATAGCCTCTTTACTCATTTTAGATATCAATAATTTACTGACGTCCTCTAAATCATTACGTATAGCACAAATTAATGCTGTATTACCATCCTTATTAATAGAACTAATAGCCTCTTTGCTCATCTTAGATATCAATAATTTAGATAATTCTTCCCACCCTCTTTTAGTTGTCCAGCTTAATATTGTATTACCCTTCTCAGTAATAACATTTAAAGTAGCATCATCCATTATTGGTATTAGTAATTCGCATATTTTCTCCATTCGAGACTTAGCAGCCCAAATTAAAGCTGTGTCCCCATACTTATTAATAGCATTAATACTCTGAACATTCATTTTAGGTATAAGCAATTCACAGCTTTTTTCCCATCCTTTACTCGCCACGATCATTAATAGAGTAAAATTTTCTTTATCTTTAGAGTTAATAGCTTGGTTACTAATTTTAGGTATTAGTAATTCACAACTCTTTTCTAAATCGTTATCTAATGCTACAGAAAATGCTGTTTGCTTTTTATTATTTACAATATTAATGGTTTCATTATTCATTTTAGAAATTAGCGTCTCACATATAATATTAAAACCTTTTTTAGCTGCCCAAATTAGTGCCGTGTCCCCTTTTGCATTAATTGAATTAATAGCTTCATCATTCATTTTAGGTATTAACAAAGTACATGTTTTCTCTAATCTATAATTAGCCGCATATATCAATGCTGTATTACCATTTTTTGTAATAGAATTTATGGAATATGTATTCATTTTAAAAATTAGCAATTCACATACATTTTCTAATCTTTTTCTGGCAGCGGACATTAACGCTGTAACTCCATAATCATTAATAGCATTAATAGCTTCTTCGCTCATTCTTGATACTAATAATTCAGATACTTTACCTAACTTTCTGCTAGCTGCTGCCGATAGAGCTGTATGCCCTTTATTATTTATTGCATTTAAAGCTTGATCATTCATTTTGTATATCAGTAACTCGCATATTTCTTCCAAATTGTTTAATGCTGCAAAAGTGAATATTGTATTCCCATCGCTATTTATTATATTTAATTCAGCTGGAGTCATTCGTTTTATTAAATCTGTAGCTTCTTGTATATTTTTTGCTTGTATTGTAGTGACTAATTCTTCCCACATAATTTTATATCCTAAATTTTTTATACTTGATCCAGTATTGATTTATATTAGTATTTATAATTAAAACTCGCTCTAAACAAATGTGCTATTTTATTTGAGGAATAATTACTTATACAGACTTTTTAGCAACCTCCTAAAACTACCATACTGAAGAAGTTTCAGTATTGGTTCAATCTATTTCCATCGAACCGCTTAACGTAACATCCTCTCTAGCATCATCAACCTTATCATTATTTTCTTTAAGCTTTGTATTCATATCATAATCAATAGTTGTTTCTTGCTTTTTTCTTAAAACTGATAAGGCTACTTCTTTATTATAGCAAGCAAGAGTATGATCCTGCTTATATTTAATCGCTTGATCATAAGCAATGATCGCTTCTTTATATCTATTGGAAGAAACCAAGGCATCGCCCTTACAATTGTAAGCATCTGCAAATTCCATATCTAGTTTGAGTTTTGTAGCTTGATCATAAGCGATTCTAGCTTCTTCATTTCGTCCTAAAGCAAATAAGGCATCACCCTTACCGTTGTAAGCATCACAAAAATCAGGTTTGAGCCTTATAACCATATCATAAGCAATAACTGCTTCTTTATAGTAGCCTAAGAGAAATAAAACTATTGCTTTATTACAGTGAGCAAGCGTATGATCACATTTATATTTGATAGCCTTATCGTAAGCAATAATTGCTCCTTTGTAGTCACCTAAAGCGGATAAAGTATTGCCCTTACCGTTATAAGCTTCAGCAAAATCAGGCAGGAATTTTATAGCCATATCATAAGCAATAATCGCCTCTTCATTTCGTTCTAAGTCAGATAAGATATTACCTTTGCAATTGTAAACATCTGCATAGTTTGGGTTGTATGTGATAATCCAATCGTAAATTGTTATTGCTTGCTGTTGATAATTTAAGGCAGATAAGGCATGAGCTTTAACAAACCAATCTTCAACATTATAACAACCTAGCTTTTCTGCTAAATTAAAGCATTCAATAGCCTCATATTTTTTGCCTATAGCAGATAAAACTCTAACTAGTTGATAATGAGCTATAATATAATTAGGACTTAACTCTATAGCTTGACTTAGACATTCTAGTGCTTGCATATAATTGCCTAAAAAACGTAAAACATTACCTTTTTCTGTGTAAGCCTGCACATACCAAGGACACAGGCTTATTGCTTTAGTAAAGTACTCTAAAGCTTCTTGCACTTTATTTTGTTTGTAATAATAATCTTTGCCTTTTAGATAATAAGCTTCTGCTATATCTTCTTCTACTTTAGAAAAAGCAGAATTGTTACGGTTATTTTTGTTATAAGAATTATATACAAATCGTTTCATAACTTTTTCCATAATTAAATGTTGCTATGAATATACTGTCGTATTATGAACTGGTAAAACACTAAGCTTTTAAAAAAATATTTTCAACTATAATTTAATTAATATTTTATTTATACCTTTAATTATATTTCTCTTGCCTTCTTAAACTTCTTAATTATTATATTCTTAATAATTAGTTAACATTATTTTTTTTAAACAAAAATTTAATATTTAAGAAGGTAAGTATGGGATCACACTTTGTCAAGGCAGCGGCACACCAGGGAGTAAAGCACGGAGTACATCAAGCTGCAAATCATTCAACACAGCATCTAAACAATTCAGTACGACCTGTAAGTCAAGCAAATCGTGTTATGAAGCATACGTCAAAGCACGCATCACATAGAGCCGCTGATACACAACAACATACTCCTTCGCCTAATGCTAATTTAAATCCTAACAGTGCTAATACTACCGCTACAAATATTAATGATAGAATTGCTGATTTTAATATTGACTTGCAAATAAAAGAATCTCCGCAAAAAAATATTATTAATTTTGAGGCTAAAAAAATAGATGATGAGCAAGCCATTAAAATTGCTCAAAATTTAAAAACAAATAAAATTTTAACTCAGCTTTATCTTCATAATAATGAAATAGGAGATAAAGGAGCAATAGCAATAGCAGAAGCTTTACAAATAAATAATACCCTTAAAGTGCTCGACCTTATGAATAATAAAATAGGAGATGAGGGGCTGAAAGCAATTGTTAAAGCTTTAATACAAAATACTACTCTTACTTCTCTTGAGCTTATGGGTAACAATATAAGCCCAGAAGGCATAAAATCAATAATAGAAGATTTAAACAAAAATACTCATATTACTTATTGTAACCTTTCTATAAATCAGCCGCCTAAAGTTCAAGAAATTTTGCAAAGAAATCGTATATTAGAAGAAGAAAACAATAAAAAAGCAATTGAGTTAAATAGTGAAGGTGATAGTTTAAGAGATCAAGGTGAATATAAAAAAGCAATAGAAAAATATAGTGCAGCCATAGAGTTAAATAGTAAGCCTTTATATATTACTAATCACGAAAAGGCAAAAAAGAAATATGAAGAACAACAAAAACAAAAGTTAATAAATGTTTTAAAAGATAAGGACTTAATACAACAAGCTAATGAGTTAGAGAACGGAGGCACTACCCTTAATTTTAACTTTCAAAATCTAAATGAGGAACAAATAAACTTTATTGCAAAGAATATAAAACTCATTGCAAATAATATAAAAATTAGTACTACACTGACTAGTATTAGCCTTTCAGGTAATCAAATAAGTGAAGAAAATTTAACGCTAATTATTGAAGCTTTAGAAATAAATAATACTATAGTCAGGGCTGACTTGAGAGGAGCTAATCTACAGGATAAAGAAGCAAGATTAATTGCTGAAGTTTTAAAAGTAAATCTTAATTTAACTCATCTTTATATTAGCGAAAATAATATAGGAGCTATAGGAATAAAAGCAATAAGTGACGCTTTAAAAATAAATCCTACCACATGTATGGACCTCCCCAATAATGCAAGAAAAAAATAATATTTAATAGTCAACAAGCAAATGCAGTCATGTATTCGGCTTATAATTGATAAATTACTTTAAATTTATCACTTTAAATTTATCAATTAGCCCTGATGGAATTCGCTACCTACTAACTTTTACTTATCACTTTTCCGGCTTCATTAGAGCCTGTGCGGTAATCAGTTTTTTTGTAGGTTAAGGTTTGTCTTATTTACCATCAATATTATTATCTCACGCATATTTCAGGTTGGAATATATTAGTCTCTATTTTAGAGTAATACTTATTAATATTTTATTTACTAAATTTTGTTAACTTATCAGTTACAAACTTTAGTTTCATTATAATCATTGCCGGTGCGTAATACTGCAAATACTACTCGTGCTAATTTATTCGCTATTGCAACAGTAGTTTTATTATGCCCACATCGTTCTAATAAATTAAACATCCATTTAGTAAATTTACTAAAATCTTTTTTATTTTTTTGTGCTTCAGTTGTAAACCTTAGCTTAGCATTTAATACCGCTCTTGCTCCTTGAATTAATAAAGTACGTAAATAAGTATCACCTCTCTTGCTTATACTAAGTAACCTTTCTTTACCTCCACTCGAATATTGTTTTGGTACTAAACCAAGCCAAGTTGATAATTGTCTACCATTACTAAAATTTTTTGCATTACCTATCGAAGCTATTAATGCTGTAGCAGTAATTAAACCTATACCGGGTATAGCTGTTAATCGTTTATATTCTTCTAACTCACCTGCTAGTATTTTTAATCTTTTTTCTAACTCTATTATTTTTTTATCATTATCTACAAATTCTTCTTTCAACTCGCTAAACGTTTGATAACTAAGACGGCTTAAAGTTTCACTATCTAAAATCTCTGTTAATTTACTGATAACTTTATTTATCCCTTGTGGAATAATTAAGCCAAATTCATACAATAATCCTCTAATCTCATTAGCTAGTGCAGTACGATTTCTTACTAGCCTTGCTCTTATTCTATGAATTGATAAAATATCCTGCTGCTCTACACTTTTGATTGGTACAAATCTCATATTTGGTCTCGCTACTGCTTCGCATATTGCTTCTGCATCAGCTTGGTCGTTCTTATTAGTTTTAACATATGGTTTTACAAATTGTGGTGCTATCAATTTAACCTCATGTCCTAATTTTGTTATTTCTCTTCCCCAATAATTAGCTCCGCCGCATGCCTCCATTCCTACTAAACATTTTGGTAAATTAGCTATAAAGCTTAATACTTGATCCCTAATCAATTTTTTCTTTAATATTGTCTTGCCGTTTTTATCTACTCCATGTATTTGAAAAATTCTTTTTGCAATATCTATGCCAATTGTGTTAACTTCCATTTGGACCTCCTTATTGTTGTCTAGGATTAATTTCCTATTCTAGAACTATAACTACTGTTATTGATTCTGTATATAGGGAGGTCCATTCCATTACTTTTGTATCTTGACCTTCACAATAATAAGATGGGGGATGAAGGAGCAAGATTAATAGCTGAACTCCTGAAAACAAATACTAGTTTAATATATCTTGATCTCGCAATGAATAATATAAGCAATGAAGGAGCGAGAGCAGTTATTGAGGCTTTGCGAAAAAATATTAATATTACAGATTTAGATTTAGGACAAAACAATATAGATCATGAAAATATGGAAATAATTGAAGGTTATTTACAAAGAAATAAAAGCTTCATAGAGGAACAAAATATATTTCAAACAATAGTAGAAGATATAAATACTAAAATAGTTGATAGTAAAACTATTAATGATAATGATAAACCAATGATGCAAGATCTAATAAAAAATGTAGCACATAAAGGTGAAGCTCTAATATATAAGGCCGGCATAGAACAAATAACAAATTATATGCAGGAACTTTTAAGTAAAAGTAAAATTACTAAAGGAAATATTATAGATTTAGCAGATCAACTTAATGAAGTGATAGACTACCAAAACATAAATTATGATGCAATTATATTGGGTGTGGATAGTGCATTTATGTAAATTGCACCTAATCCTAATTAATTTACTATATAAAAAAAATTTTAACTAAAAACTATGAAAAATTCATTATTTAACCGAGAGAATAATTCAGTAACGAAAGATGCAGCTTATTACTTCCAAGAAGGAAATGCTTTTTATTTCTTGGGCGAATTGCACAAAGCAGTGGCTTCATATACTGAAGCCATAAAATTAAACTCTGCATGTGTTAATGCTTATTATAACAGAGGAATAGTTTATTCCACTATACAGCGGGGGACTTATAGCCAATGTGATGATTTTAAAAAAGTAATAGAACTAAACCCGACCGATGCAGAAGCTTATTTTAACCAAGGAAACAGAAGTTTATCTGTTTTGGGGCGGAGACCGGAAGCATATTTAGAAACTCTAGAATATTATAATCATGCGATAAATCTTAATCCTAATTTTGCAGATGCTTATTTTAATAGGTATAAAATTTTACTTACTTTAAATAAACCTGAAGAAGCAATTATTGATGGTAAAAAAGCAATTGAATTAAAAACCTCTACTACTTTCCCTTATAATAATGGAGTACCTTTAAAGGATTTGCCTAATCTTAATAAAGACCCCAATCAATTAATTTATGATAATAATATAAGGCTTAAAATGGAAGATAATAATGAGGCGCTTATATCACCATTAGTGAAGAATCAAAAAACTTTGGATATATATGATCAAAATATCAAGGATAATTATTACAATAAAGGAAAACTCTTAAATAGTATAGGATATGAAGAAGAAGCTTTTGTTTCTTTTTCGAAAGGGCTAGAAATCAACCGAAGTAATATTAATCATGAAGTAGTACAAGCTAGAAAAGCTTTATTAAAACAGCTAACTTCACTACACACGATTACTAAGGAAATGCAAAATATATTGAATAATTCTGATCAAGCTAACCCTGAAGTAAAAAAATTAATCTATTTTCTGAAAGAATTCCGAAAAGCTAAAATTAGCATTACTGAACAAGCTTTTGAAAATTTAGAAATACAAGCAAAACAAGACTTATTTAATAAAACTCATTTAACTGTTCTTAGTAAGCAAATAACCGATATACAATTACAAGCAGAAGAAATACGGAAACAAATAGATAAATTTAAAATACCACAGGCAACTCAAGAGACAGAAGATAACGATTTAGTACTAATTACAGAAATAAAAGAAATATTAGAAAAAAATATTGCTACTCATTCAGCATCCTCAGGCGATAAAGCAGTAATGCAAAGCCAAATAAATAATATATCAAGCAAATTACTGAATTTTAAAGATAAAATAGAAGTACAACAAACAATAGAAGCAATGAAGCAGTTTATAAATAACAAAAGTAATATTATTACTAAAGGGTGGCTCTTTGGAGTAGACGATTATTTAGATAAACAAATTGCATTACAAGGAACAGTTGAATTAAACAATAAATTAAATCCTAATTTAGCTCAAGAAGCAGTTAATAATAATGATGAGCTTGGTTTAGCAGGTTCAACAAATTTAGAATATAGTGAAACACCTTTAAATTTTTAGTTAAATATCTATTGCATCCTTAAATGCTCCTTATTATTTGTTGATAGCTCATTTTTAACAAAATATTTAAAATTATAGAATTTAATAAGGATATAGTTATGTTTAGATGGTTTCAACCCTCAAATGAAGAGTTAATAAAAGCAATAAAAGCAAAAAACGAATCAGAAGCACAAAGCTTAATTACACAAATGAATACAAACGAATTAAGCAAAGTTGATAAATACGGCGAAACAACTTTAATTTGTGCTGCAAATAAAGAATTAGAAAAAGTTTGCGAGCTGCTTATATCTAAAATGTCTAATAAAGCTATTAATCATGTTAATAATAACGGCGATACAGCTTTAACTGTGGCAGCCGGTAATGGCTTAGAGAAAGTTTGTGAAATGCTTATTAATAAAATGTCTAATAAAGCTATTAATCAGATTACTAATAACGGCGATACAGCTTTAACTGTGGCAGCCGGTAATGGCTTAGAGAAAGTTTGTGAAATGCTTATTAATAAAATGTCTGATAAAGCTATTAATAATGTTAATAATAACGGCTATACGGCTTTAACTTTTGCTGTCAGTAGTGGCTCAGAAAAGATTTGCGAATTGCTTATTAATAAAATGTCTAATAAAGCTATTAATCACATTACTTGTGACGGCACTACGGCATTAACTTTTGCTGTCAGTAGTGGCTCAGAAAAGATTTGCGAATTGCTTATTAATAAAATGTCTGATAAAGCTATTAATCACATTAATAATGATGGCTATACGGCATTAACTTTGGCTGCTCGTAGCGGCTTAGAGAAAGTTTGTGAAATGCTTATTAATAAAATGTCTGATAAAGCTATTAATCACGTTAATCATTACGGCAATACGGCATTAACTTTGGCTGCTCGTAGCGGCTTAGAGAAAGTTTGTGAAATGCTTATTAATAAAATGTCTGATAAAGCTATTAATCACGTTAATCATTACGGCAATACGGCATTAACTTTGGCTGCCCGTAGCGGCTTAGAGAAAGTTTGTGAAATGCTTATTAATAAAATGACCGATCAGGCTATTGATCATATTGGTAAAAACGGCAATACGGCATTAACTTGGGCTGTTGGTTATGGTTTAGAAAAAGTTTGTGAAATGCTTATTAATAAAATGTCAGAGCAAGCTATTAATCAGATTAATAATAACGGCGAAACTGCATCGAGCTTAGCTACAAAAAATGGTTTTAAAAATATATGTGATTTATTGACGAATAAAAAAGATAATTTAGCTAATAAAGCAAATATAGAAAAGGAACAAGAAGAACAACAGCAGAGCCTACAGTTGAAACAAGCAACTTCAGTGACACATGAGAATAAGCTGGCAGAGATAAAAGATTCAGCTAAAGAAGTAACAAAACAAGATACAACTCAAGCAAGTCTTATGGCTTTAGAAGAAAATATTTACGACTTACTAACAAAAATGATCGATAAATTAGAAAATGCCGGTACTATTAATACTAACAAAAATAACATACTTAACAAAATGCAAAAGTTAGAGAAAAATCAAATTAACTTACAAAATATAGCGAGCATTATACAAAGCATTATAAATAGTAATAAAGTAACTAGGGGAATGCTGATTGATTTAGAAGATGAAATTGATAATATGATATCGCAACAAACTAAAATAGATAGCCTAACACGTATAGATCAATTAAATATATTTAAGCTGGTAGTAGCAAAGGTAATTACTAACTTAGAAAATGACAACACTGTTACTGCAAACAATAAAGTTGTAATGCAAAATTCTATAAATGAAATAATAAACGGAGTATCGAAATTAACAAATGTATTCCATATAGAAAAAATAACGGCTCGTATGGAAAAGTTTACTACCAAACAAATTACAAGAGGCAAGCTTATAGATATAGACGACGCAGTTAAGGCAATTATAGCACCGCAAATGAATAAAGCAACAAACAACGATGTACCAACATGTGCAGTCACAGAAATAATTTACGATAAGCCGCTTTTAAATCATCCTAAATTGCTGCAAGCTGCCGTAAATAGTAAACTAAGCTCTGATTTAATCCAAGAAGCAATTAATAATAATGATGAGGAGCTTATTTTAACCGGATTAATAAGCGTATGGTATGATGTAACAACAATAGAGTAAATTTTATTAAAATTAAATATTTAGGGTTGGTACTAATGCATAACAAGGCTTAACGAAAGCTTGAACTAAGGCTAATCTAAACTGGTTAAAGGTTCGCATTGCGTACCACGCTCCCCGCCAGGTCTGGACAGTTAGCCAATTTTTCGAGTTCTGTGAACGGGAAAGCCAGTTGGTAATGCACCTTGCAGCCCTTCAGCTCTAGGTTCGCAAATATGAAATTTAAAAATTCACGTTTTTCGGAGTCAGTCATATAATTTGTGTAAGTTGAAAAAAAGCAGATAAAGAATTACTGTAAAAAATAACAACTTAAGCAAAGGAAATTATGGCTAAAAAATTAGAACAAGAGACAGCAAAAACAAATATAAATAATGAACTAGTAGAAGAGCTATTATCGCAAGCTAATCCTTCTGAGCTATTTGGTAAAGATGGACTGTTTCAGCAACTAAAGAAGCGTCTAGTAGAAAGAATATTGGAAAGTGAACTAAATCATGAATTAGGTTATTCTAGGCATAGCAAAGTAGCGAAGATAGATAGCAATCGTAGGAATGGTACAACAGAAAAAACAATAATAGACGAGAGCGGTCAAAAAATAGTAATTGATGTACCACGTGATAGAGATAGTGAGTTTGAACCGCAACTAATCCCTAAAGGAGTTAGAAGATTTTCCGGATTTGACGATACGGTTATTTCCCTCTACGCTCGAGGTATGACCATGAGTGAGATACAAGCACATTTAGAAGAAATCTACCATACAGAAGTTTCCAAGGAGCTTATCTCTACCATTACCGATGGAGTAATGGAAGATGTAATAAGATGGCAAGCTCGAGCATTAGATAGGATATATCCGATTGTTTATTTAGACTGTATAATGGTAAAAGCAAGAGATAATAATATGGTTATAAATAAAGCTGTTTACCTTGCTATTGCAGTTAATACAGAAGGTAAGAAAGAGTTACTTGGTATTTGGATTAGCAAAAATGAAGGTGCAAAATTTTGGATGCAAGTTGTAACCGAGCTAAAAAATCGTGGTATAGAACAAATTTATGTAGCATGTATTGATGGGCTTAAAGGCTTTAGAGATGCCATAAACAGTATCTTTCCAAATACTATAGTACAGCTTTGTATCGTGCATATGGTTCGTAATTCTGTAAAATATGTTTCTTATAAAGATCTTAAAGAAGTAACGGCTGACTTAAAACAAATCTATACAGCAAATAATGAGAGCATGGCAAATTTAGCATTAGAAGAGTTTGCTAAAAAATGGGATAGCAAATATCCGGTTATTTCTGATATATGGAAACGTAATTGGACTGGAATAGTGCCTTTTTTTGCCTTTCCGGAAGAAATTAGAAGGGTCATCTATACTACTAATACGATTGAATCGGTAAATCGTCAAATCCGTAAAATTATCAAAAATAAGGGAGTTTTTCCAGATGATAAATCTATTACAAAAATCGTCTTTCTGGCTCTAAAAAATGCTGCAAAAAAATGGACCATGCCCATTAGAGAATGGTCCCTTGCTTTAAATCAATTTGAGATACTTTGCGGAGATTTTAAATATGAATTATTAGAAAATGAATTTTAGATACTTACACAAAATTTATGATTGACTCGTTTTTCGGGAATCGTCGAACCTTTAAAAGTTTCATACGCATTTGTCGTTACATTTATAAAATCTAAAAGCTTTTTGGAAAGCTTATCGTCTATACCGTCATAACTCTTAATTAACTCGCTTAATTCACATTGACGCTCTTTTAATTGCGATTTCTTACGTAAAAACTCCTCTCTAGTTAAAACACCATCCGCTACTAAATCTACTAACGAATCAAGCTTATTTTGAATCTTTGTATGTTCTTCTCTTAATGCCTTTACTTCACCGCTCATTTCATCAGCTCTGCCTCGGTTAATATCTTTTAAATAGTCCATAGTTTGTTTAAGTATTTCAGGGTCTTTAATTTTCAAGCCTTTAAGTATATCTTCAACTTGCTTTATTACTTCGTCCTCTCTAACCAACTGTACAGCGTCATTCATAAAGCTTGATACAAGCAAATTTTTTGACATTCGCCTGTGTTCATGTATTTTTAACGGCTAGCGCAAGCTTGCCTTTAAATTCATCTTGTCTAAACCTTTATGAATTTAGCTGTATATGAAGTAATTTGGTGAGATAGAAAATGCCTGTTTCAGCGATAAAGAAATCTTAGATACTGTTAACAAAGGTATTTTAATTATCTTTGTTAACAGTGTCTAATAAGATCGTGTTCCTCTACATAGCGGAAATCGCGAACATCCGTAAAATTTGTTTTTATCCCACTTTCTTTTTCGTACAATCATTGCAGAATTACAGCGCGGGCATTTCACATTCGTAAGAGCCGGTTCACGAAGCTTTGACTCTTTTCTCCCTTTACATTTATTGCAGAAACGACCATAGCCGGTGCGAAGTTTCTCATCTCTAAAATTATCTTGTTCCTTTACCTTTTTGCATTGTGGGCATTCCTTCATACACCCGCTTTGAAGAGCATCGATGTTTTTATGAATTTCGGTAACTATTGAGTGGTTACCGCAGACTTTTTTTTTATAAGACCTTCTAGGCGAAGGCTCAACGTTGCCACAGGGTCTTTACCTACGTTAAAGCGGTTTAGCCTTAGGAAATTATAGCCGTAACTTTCCAGCACTTTTTCACGGTAAACGTGCTTTTCCGTGTGATATTCATCATAATTAAACTCATTCACTGAAGAAAAATCTTGGAAGTGGAATTCAAAGCCGTCATATTCAATAATGATCTTGTGTTGCTTACTTTCCGCATCTAGATAGACAAGTAAGAAATCCACCACGAAGGTCGGGTGTGAGTAGCGCTTATCTAGCTGCTTAATGTATTTGCCAAGAGGAAATTGCGTGTGTAGTTCAATAACGGATTTATTGGCTTTGAAAAATGCCGATTCCTGTATCCAGTGCAACACTTTCTTTTCCATCGGTGAACGTGAATCGGTGCTTTCCGAATTCGGCAGACACTTGGCTTCCTCACAGGTTTTTTGATAATGTCGTAATGCTTCACCGATTGAGCCGGTATAATCTTCAAGCGGCTTGCTCAAGTAAAAATCCATGCGCTCTTTCGCACGACTAAAGCCTACATTTAGACGCTGCAATTTGATTGTCCCGCCTTCTTCAAGCTCTACGCTATTGCGATCTTTAATGAAAATGCCCCAAAGCTTATCTGACACGGCGCTTGCCACCATCGAATAAAGAATAATATCACGTTCTTCCCCCTGGCACGTGTCAAACGTCATAATTTTTAACTTATGCTGCTTGACGAAGTGCTCATTATCAGGATGCTTTGAAAATGCGTCCACCAGTAATTTTTGCTGGTTAGTGTGCGGAGTAATAATGCCGATCGAGCGATTAGGTTCCTCCCGAGCAATACGCTCAATTTCGGCAATAATTGCTGCGCGTTCAAGCTGATTGCTATTTTCAATTAGTTCAATGCGTCCATCATGCTCAATAAAGCTAAAGCGGATTGTGCTTTCTATCGGCGTGGCGCGTATTTTAACTGCTTGTAGGCTGTCGCCGTAAAAATACTTACTGGAATAAGAAATTAATTCCCGATAACCCCGAAAATGCTTTTTAAGCATGATGTTATAATTACTGATACGCTCAAAAAATTCGAGAACGGAAGTTTTGATATTGAACTTACTAAGACGTTCAAGTTTAGTAGATTCGTCCGAAATCGTTTCTACAAAAACATCGCGCAAGCGGTTAAGATATTCTCGATTGGTGTCAGAACGTGCTTGGTTGGATTTGACATTGCTAAACTGCTTTTTGTCGCCGAGAACAACGATTTTTTTGCCGCGCAGCAGAGCCGGAAATGCTTGAGCAATACTAACTTGTGAAGCTTCGTCTAAAATCACTAAATCAAAAATTTCCGATTCCAGCGGTATATATTCGGCAAAATCCCTAATACTGGCAAGGATGCAGGGGAAGGATTTTTTAAGCTTATCAAAACTGGTTTTATCAAAGCGTTGCTTTTTAGAAATCACGCCGGACAGCGTTTTAGCATCATTCTTGTGGTTTTCAAAGAAATCAACCACACGCTCGTCCATTTTATAGGTCATCTGCGTGGTAATGAGTTCTTCAATCGTTTTCTTTTCCGCTATGTAATTATGTTCCGGGATTTTGTTGAAGTGATCTTGTAGAGCATTTTTTAGGTAAAGATATCTTGCTAGCTGCTTAAATTCCGTTTCGGGATATTTAGTAAGAGTATTGTCAGTAAAGCTAAAAATATTGCTGCTTTTCGCATTTATATTTGCAGCAGTTTTGCTATACTGATTAAGGCGTGCCACGATATCGGAAATAGAATCTAATAAATCTTTGCGCTCAGTCGCCGTTGTCAGAGGCAGATTGAGTGTAAGTAGCAGGTGAACGCTTTTATTGAAATCCTGCATAAACTCAAAGCCGCTAGCTATTTCTTGTGCCTCTTTCAGCTGCTTGCAAATTCTAAACAGTTCAGCAATGCTTTTCAGCTGCTCTAACTGCGTATGTGGTGCGGTAAAATCATTAGCCAGTTTTGCGCCTAATTGCTCATTTAGTGCCGCAATCTGTTTTCCTTTGAATAAAAACCCGAACCAGCTTGCTTTAAGCTGCTCGCATTTCGTTATGTAGTTTTCCAAAGCGGCTAACCCATCAGCAGAAGGATTGCGGATTTTAGCAACATGCTCCAGTTGGCTATTTGCCTTGATGCGTAAATCATCAACAATAGCCATGAAGGTAATGAAATGCCGGAATGCGGTTACGCTTCTATCACTAGGGTAAAAATTCTTAAAAAGGTTCGTCAGTTTACTTTGTGAGTCGTTAAGCTTATCCTTCAATTTCAGCATTTCTACTCGAAGATTAACTAAATTATCTGCCAAAAACTGGTCACCGTGTAATTCCATCAGCTCCACGGGCAAGTTTTCTGCTTCGGTAATCCGGTTTTCTAGTTTGATGAATTCAGCAATTTCGTTCAGCTTGATTTTTTCGTAAGCGGTAACGGTGTTGCCGATCTGATTTTTCAGGTTCGATACTGATTGCTCAATATTGGTTTCAAGTTTTTTGTATTCGTTCCTAACCGCTTTATAATGCTCCTTGATGTGCTCCATTGAGGTAGTGGAAAGAATTTTTGAGTAGGTATTGCCTCCCCGTCCAAGCCGCAAAATAGGATTTTGAAACTGGTTATCTAACCTCACTTTATTCATGGTTTCCGTGATTTTATCTTCCACTACGTCCAGCGCTTCTTTCTTATCGGAAAGCACCAAAACGGACTGATTTTTAAGGATGGCATTGCATACTATCGCCGTAATAGTATGACTTTTACCCGTACCCGGCGGACCTTCCACAGTGATGTATTTACAGTGCTTTTTATTTAGAGCGCTGAGAATCTGCCTTTGCTCTTCATTCAGCGGTACGGGACTAGCGTAAACCAGCTTTTCGCTCACCTTAGTATTATCCCAATCATGTTCAGTTTCTGCTATCACCGAAACAGGGTTGTTTGTAATAAAATCATCCACCATCGATTGAAAGGCTTCAGCTAAAAAATTATCACCGCCCTGTAGCTTTTGCAAAATGTCTTCATAATCATTTACTAAGGATTCGTCTGATTTATCAAACACACCGAGATAGCAGTCGTTTGTAATCTGCAAGCCTTGCCCCTTAGCAACTTGGCGTTCCGGCTTGTTAATATCAATGTAAGGAGTTAGACAAAAATAGTTGATTGCTTCCTTAAGTGCCGAGTCAATTTCTTTCACCAGATGTCGGCGCTTTTCAGCAAGGTAAATAATGCGCTCAACAAATGCATCCAGAGAGCCTTTACGTTCAACCGCAACGTTGTAATTCTGCACTATGAATTGCATTGCCTTTTTGTTCACATATAAGAGAGAATCAAAACTAAAGGTAAAACATTCCGTGCTTTTCTGTATCTGAATGGGAATATAAAATAGCGGGTAAGTTTTGTTGTTATAGCTGATGTCGCAGAAATATAAGTAAAATTCCTGCTTTTCCATAAGGCTCTTATTATTGACCAGTTCGGAAATTTCAAAAAATAAGTCGCCGGCAGCAAAACCCTTAAAAAAGCTTTCTAACTTATTTTGCACGTCCTTAAGTTCAAAAACCTGCTCTAGCGATTGCTCGGTCTCGATCTCTTTTCCTAAGCTAATTTGGTTGATGATCGAAGAAACCGCATCTTCCAGTGAGCCTATTAAAATGTCAGTGAGTTCTTCTTCGATTTGAGATACGGAATCAATCGTAGCCGTGCGGATTTTATCTAACGGCTCTCGAATTTTATCCACGAAGGAGGCAAGGAATTTTTCACGAATGACGCGGGCAATGCCATCAAGCGCACAGGTTATGGCAGCGGTGGTATTGTTAGGGTTTTTGGATATCCCTAAGTCTATTTCATTGTAGAATAGTTTTATAACCTTCTCAACTTCTTCAGACTTAATCGCAGCTATTTGGTCTTGTACTAGCTGCAGGATAGATTGAGGAATAGCGGTGGTATGTACGCCACGCTTAAGCTCGCCCGGAACTCCATCTTCAAAGCCCTGTCTAATGACTTTCCACACTAGTGAGGTGTATTTTTTGTATTTGTTAAGGTTTATACAAATTTGCAGGTTATTGCTGTTACGATGCTGGATATGACGTTTAGGGTTTTTAACTTTATGAAAATCGGTTTCCAAAAAGTCCATGAAGTAACGAGCCACTTCCGTTACAAACGGTATGACTCCTTTTGATTCAGGTTCTTGTTTTGCTGATACCGATACCGTCATTTGCTCCCATTCCTGACTTTGTTGCATAGATATTTTTATGTCATTTCCGCGTAGCATTGTTGCGTGGATCATAATTACCGTATTATGATTATTACAAGTACGGTGTCATACCGAGGCCCCTCCCACGGTATCCGGAAAAACCTTAATAAAAAGACTGGATGCCGTGGTCAAGCCCACTACTGTACGAACGTTGAAAAAAGGCTGTGTCATGCCGTGACTTGATCACGGCATCCAGGAAAATAAAGCCATATTAGACTTATTTTAGAATCTTTTTATGATATTATAAGCTGGATTCCGTGGTCGTAGCCACGGAATGACAGAATTTTTACCTCTTTATTTAAACGTTCGTACAGTAGTGAGTCAAGCCACGGCATGACACCGGATCGCTTTGCAAAAATGGTCAAATCACTATTTTCTGATCCACGCAACAACACCTTCCCGCGTAGGCGGGAATGACATACTGCTACTTTATCGAGCCATGCAACAACTGTTTTCTCTATTCCTTTATAGAAAAATAGGATAAAAATTTCCAAAGATAAAGCCTTTTATTAGAATGGGTTAGTTGTAATTCAACTTTCAATCCCCGGTGTTGTATCTGTGCCGGCAAGATACTGGTTTTAAGAATATTGTTTTTGCTTATGGTGGGGTTATTATAACGAAGTCGTTGCGATGCTAGCTATTCCTGCAAAGATCAACTATAGCTTATATTTAGTTTAAGATATTATCCATTGTATCCTTAGCATTTTGACGGTAGAACTATGATATCCGTGCCGTGAAACAAAACTCAAAACCCTTGAGATGCGTTGTCAAATTCGTATAAATTCACTTTATATTACTTACAATTTTGTAAATATAACTTCCTCTTCTCATTTTTTAATGTAGTATTGCATATAGTAATTTGTATGAAACTTTAAGGGATATTTCTAGAGTCTCAATTTGCTCCTAACATATGAATAAACAGATGAAAAAGCCTCTTACCATAGAAATTCTTTTCAACGAAGCTTTACTATTTGCGGAAATGGAAAGTAAATATGACGAACCTGTGCTTTATGGTGTAACTGACGGAAAAGCTGTTGGCACTTATTTAGAACATAAATTTAAAGCATATCTTGCAGAAAACTATGAATATGTTGAAGGTAATTCAGCTTTTGGAATAGACTTTCCAGTCCTCGAAATAGACATGAAAGTAACCAGCATTAAACAACCACAGTCTTCATGTCCGTATAAATCAGCGCGACAAAAGATTTATGGACTAGGATATAACTTGCTTGTATTCGTATATGAAAAATCTGATGACGTAAAAAATCAAACAGCTCGTCTTGATATACAATATACAATTTTTATTGATAAAGAAAGAACCTCTGATTATCAAACAACAAAAGGTATTAGTGAAATTTTGGAACGTGATGGAAATGTAGATGATCTCATTGCATTCATTCAAGATCGGAATCTGCCAATCGATGAAATAGAAGCAAAAAATATTGCTGAAGAAATCCTCGTGAACCCTCCTTTTCAGGGATATTTGACAATTTCAAACGCATTACAATGGCGGCTACAATATAGTCGAGTTATACAAAAAGCAGGAGAGATTGAGGGTATTCATAAAATAAGGTAATTGAAAAGGCTAGATATGTTGGAAGCACAGAACACAAAAACGATCAAGATATTTGGTGATTTTCAGACACCGGAAAATTTTTCTATCCAAGTATTAAGACGCGTTCAAAAATGTCTTCCCTTTCAACCACGATCTATTCTAGAACCCACCTGTGGAAAAGGCTCTTTTTTATTTGCTGCTACAAATATATTTCCTACTGCTGATTCTTATACAGGGATCGAAATTAACAAATCTTACCTTCAATATCTACGCCATAGCATTTATGAAAAGAACATTAAAAATCACATTGACATAATCAATGCTGATTTCTTTTCATTAGATTGGAATAAAGTACTTGCCTCCTTAATAGAACCTGTTCTGATTACCGGTAATCCACCATGGGTTACAAACTCTAATATTAGTGCAGTAGGAGGCTCAAATCTTCCGGCAAAAAATAATTTTCAAAGCAGAAATGGTCTTGAGGCTATTACCGGAAAGGCAAATTTTGATATCTCTGAATGGATGATTCTTAAGTATTTAGAATGGTTAGAACAAAAACATGGGGCTTTAGCAATTTTATGTAAAACCCATGTGGCAAGAAAAATTCTTGCCTATGCCTGGAAACATAAAAAGCCTATTGGAAGTGCTTCAATTTATAAAATCGATGCATTAGCAATATTCGGTGCTGCTGTTGATGCTTGTTTATTTGTAGCAGTTGTCGGCAGTCCTGAAGAAAAACAAGAATGCCGTATCTATAAAAGCATAGATGATGAATTACCATCGCAACATATCAGCTATAAAGATAATATGATTTTGGCAAATATAGATAATTACACTAATCTTTCTTTCCTCAAGGGCGCCAGTATGTTTTACACTTGGCGTTCTGGAATAAAACACGACTGTAGTCGTGTAATGGAGCTTACAATCAATGGAGATATCTTAATTAACGGTATCGGTGAAGAGGTTACAATAGAAGATGACTATCTATACCCACTATTGAAAAGTTCGGATTTAGGTAATGAAAGAATAAAAATGTGCCGAAAACGTCTGATTGTAACTCAAAGATTCATAGGTGAAGATACGAATTCCATAAAAATGTGTGCATCATTAACATGGAAATATTTACAATCTCATGTAGAGGCTTTAGCTAGCAGAAAAAGCTCTATCTATAGAAGTAAACCTACTTTTTCAATTTTTGGGGTAGGTGAATACTCTTTTGCTCCCTGGAAAGTTGCTATTTCTTCTTTGTATAAAAGTCTTAAGTTTTTCTCTGTAGGTCCTATGGATAATAAGCCTGTTGTTTTTGATGACACAGTTTATTTTTTACCGTGCGACTCAGAAAAAGAAGCTAGATTCATCTGTGAATTACTAAACTCATATACTGCTCGGTTATTTCTAGAGTCGTTTATTTTTTGGAATGATAAACGCCCCATTACCATAGATATTCTTAAACGTCTATCTATAGAAAATTTGGTAAAATATCTTAATCGTGAAGATGAATGGGTAGTGTACACCGACAATGAACATCGGGCTTTAAGAGAAGTTGGATAAGGTATGCGGTACTGATTTAGGGTTCGCAACACCCATGTCACGCTCTCCGAAACTTAATATACCAAAACCCTAATAATAACACCTTATAGCATATAAATACAAGGTTCGAGTTCTATACGGCTAGCCATTCGGTACAACTTACTATTTTTTAGAGATTTTGAAAGCGGAAAAGCCGCTTGGTAATAAACCTTGCAATCTTTCAGCTCTAGGTTCGAGAATATAAAATTTAAAAATTCATGTTTTTCCGAAATAGTTAAACCATTAAAAGTTTTATAGACGTTGATCGTGATGTTTATGAGGTGTATAAATTCCTGAATCTTTTAATATTTGTTTTCTATATATTCGCTCAATAAAATCATCAATAATTGACTGATCAAAATTATTAGGAAGCCGTGAATTTAATGCCGCTAATTCTACTTCCTTTAATAATTCTTCTATTTCTTCGCTTATTTGCCGGAAAGAAAGCTTACCCAGTTTAATATTTAATAAATGCTTAGCTTCGGGGCGAGGAAAAGTAATATGGCCGGTAGTTAAGAATTCTATAGCTTGATGCCCTACGCGCACGGCATGCGACAAAGCTTTCCAATCTATCCCCTCATTATGCTCGGCGGATATTGCTCGCATACCGTATTCGTTCATGAGCCTTTCGGCAATTGTAAGCGCAAATTTGACGGAGCTATTTAATAATGCTTTTTTACTGCATATCTCAAAGTATTTTTCTTTAGCTTCAGTTATGCCTAAATTTAAATATTCGTTATTAAAAACTAGGGTTTTTAGTTCTTCTTCAATGGCGGCTAATTTAGTATTATCGCCATATCGCGCAGCTGCTTTATTGAGATAATCGCACGCCGTTTTTATTGCCGCAATGCGCGAGCCTTTAATACCGTATTTGTTCGCCTGTCTTTTACAATAATTAAGAAAAGAATCCGCTTGTTTGACGAAAAGTTTTGGTGCTAAATTTTGTATTTCCTGCCATTCCGGCAAAGCTTCTAATAGCATCGAGCTTGTCGGTGCAAAAAGCATATCAAGAGCCATGGGTTGACCGTTCGTTAGTAAAGATAAAAACCTCTCAATACTATAAAGCTCGTAATCCACATCGTCGGGCGTGTTTCTTTCACCGTGCATTTTAGGACGTTTAAAAGATATAATAGGCTGAACACGTTGTAATAATATATCCTGCGCTTCCGGTATATATAAACCTTTAATATCCAAATCGGAAGCAGGCGTTGAAGTGCCGTATAGGTGTGAGCCGCATTTAATTTGTACTATAATTTTCATAATGAATTACGGCTTGCTAAATAAATTTTTCTGACCCATATAATATCGCGCTCTAATATTTCATCAGGTTGCATTATTGCCCATTTGTAAAATGCCGATACTTCCGGCTCGGAAAGATTACGCTTTAAATTCCCTCCTGTTTTACGTACTAGAATAATACGCTCTTTTAAGCTACGTATGCTTTTCCAAAAGCTATAATAGGACATTTTGATCTTGAACATAAAACCGTTACTATCTTCCGCAACAAAACCTTCGATTTGCTTTCCGTGAAAAGTATAATCTTGTCCTTGCTCTACCATATTTTTATACCATTCCTCAAATGCATCCCATTTATTGAAAACCATAGCTTTTTGTTTGTGAGATACACCCAAACTTATAGCAATTTGCTCTATTTCATGAAAATCTAAACGTTTAAATTTTTCGCTGCGTACTACCGCATCAAGCAAAACTACGTGACGTTGATTATATTCTATCATATGCGGATCGTTAACAGGATCATTTACTTCAAATACTAACGATAAATTTCTATCCTTAACGGTCTTATGCAGATAATCCATTTGTGACTCATTAAGGGAAGTTGTTAAAATTTCTTTAAACCAGCCGGTAAAATCTGATTCAGGAGTAGATTTTGAACTGAAAAATAACCTATCATTTTTTATATCGTAACCCAAAAGCCCTAAAAATCCATTTTCTTTTACAAATAAAGTAAGCGGGAAAAGTAAATTTTTTTGTAAGTTATATAGCTCCGTTTCTCTTTTTTCGCCTAGGTTAAAAAATTTGTCATATGAACGCACGACGATATTCAAATCATTATCTATAAATAACCCGCGTGCGGTTAAACTTACCTTATCCCAAATTCCTTTAGTTAAAGCTTTGCGGCTAAAATTATAGGAAGTAATATGCGGGTATGAATCAAAATATTTTCGGTTAATGTAATTATGTTTGTGCAATTTTTCAAAGGTTGACTTGCTAATTTTATATTCTTCATTTTCGGTAGTTGCTTTAAAAGCCTTAGGGCTAGCTTCTTTACAAAAAATATTATTGCGAATTTCAATTTCTGCAACTTTATTATCTTTGGCTATGGTCATGATCCTTAAATTACCGCCGAATTCTACGCCTGCTTCTAAATTATAACTTTTATCTGCCGCTTTAATCGGTAATGATGACGTATTACGATGACCATGTACCTGCAACCACTCAGTATTAATCATATTATCACTAAAAGTTTGATCGACAAGATGCTTATAAACGCCGGTACCCTTCCAAAATTGATGAGACGGCAACAATATTAAATGCCTAGGCATCGCTGCAATGCCTGCATGATTAACGAGGCACTTAACCCCGCCATACTCATAGACAAAACAATCAACCAATTTATTACATAAACGATTAGCCTCATCTCTCGTAAAGTTAACTTTTTCAAGTTGTGGGAGAGTGTTGTTTTCAAATTCCGCACTTAAAATATCTTGCCCGTCGGCATATCTATGAATATGGGTTTCATGGTTGCCCCATATCATAACAATATTTCCTCGCTCCATAACCTCATCTACTAGCCAGCGTATTACCTCACCGTTTTGAATGCCGCGATCAAGAAAATCACCGACGAAAATGTAAAATTCATCCACCTTAAAACCATCGGCAAAATATTTAGCTATCGGCTCATAACAGCCTTGTATATCACCTATGTGATGAATTTTTTTATAATCGTTTAAATCTATGACTTTCACGTCAAGATTATCTATAAGCGAAACTTCCTCAAAATCGGCATACGGAAAAACCTTAATAAACTCCGGAATCGGATTTGTCTTGTAACGTTCATAAGCACGAGTAATAACATTTTCAGGTACTTGTTTATATAATTCTCTTTGTAAATTTTGCTCTAATGCCGTTTCTATAGATATGGAAGTAAAATCTATGCAATAAATTTCATAACGATGTTTATTAGCCAATTTTATCGGCATTTTAAAATCTTGTGCCAGCTGAAAAGTTGCATCAATTACTATAAACTCACCGCGAAACATTTTTTCGTTTAAAATACGCTCTACTTCGATCCATACTTTTTTATCATTTGCCGAATTAATAATAATTCTACCTTCAGGCGACATAACTATCCCGCCCATTAATATACGCACCGTATCGGGTGATAATGCAAAACCTTCTAAATTTTGTTTTTTGATAAAAGTAGATTTACCGCTTCCGGGCGCACCGCGTAATAATATTAATTTTCTCATGCTTTTTGTTTTTACTTGTTAGGTTCTGTTGAATTGATTGTATATTGTCGTTAGAGGGCTTAAACCTTTCTTTAAGAATGGGGACGTTGTTGCATGGCTCGGAAAATAGTCCCAATGTCATACCGTGGCTTGACCACGGTATCTCATAAAGCAACCTGTGATAGCATATTTCAAGAGATCCCGCGATCAAGTCACGGCATGACACAGCCTTTTTTCAACGTTCGTACAATAGTGGGTCAAGCCACGGTATGACACCGAAACACTTTGCAAAAATTCGAGCCATGCAACAACGCTCATCAAAACATGCTGTGATATCAAAACCTAAATAACAAAAACGGCACTTTTATTTTTTCAAGCGGTAAAATAGTAGCTAAACTGTTTAAATCGAATGTTATCTATATTTTATTTTAAAAATCTTTCTTCTAATTCTTTATCCAAAAGCCAAATATGTTCTTTTTCAAGGATTTCATAACGTAATTGTTCTTTTTCTTTATCAAGAATAGGCAAAGGAGCTATTTTAGCAGCTCCGTAATGGATACCCTTAAAATCAATATTTAACTCATGGCAAACTTTTTCAACCGATTCAAGGTATTTTAAATCGTCATCAATAAAAATAATCTTTTTAAAATGTAAATTAGATTTGGCAAGAGCAGATTTAAGTACTAAACCTTTATCTACAAGAGCCGTTAAAATAACTCCTGACTTTAGCATAGGGATACCGCCTTTATTTTTTAATTCCGGGAAAGTCATATTTTCTTTAAAAGGAGAAGTGTTAATAAAAGAAATATCCAGCTGTTTTAAAGCGTCAAATCTCAAATTTTCCATTTCGGTTATTTTACCGAATTTACCTGTCCACCATCCCGTCAAAGCAATTGCCGGAATATTTCGTTGTTCTAAGCGGTTAATTAAGTCTTTCATATTTGAATTAACAGGCTGAACAGTACGTTTTTCAAAAACGCAGCTATATAAATATGTAAGCTCATCTTTTGAATATCGTTCTTTTAACTTTTGTGTTAATTCTTTTCTAATTGGAGCATTAACGGCAAATTCATCGGTCGGCATCATTAACACGTCATCTACATCAAAAATAACTAATGTATCTTTATCGGCTTTGTTTACATACTCTTCTATTACTTTAAAGTCATTAGTAGGAATGATTTCCGCAAAGCAGTTATAAGATAAACAAATTAAGCTTAAGAGTAGAATTTTTAAAAGTTTTATCATTATTCTATTTTATATTTAGGAAGTGGAAAATTACGAATCTTGTGATGCATTTGTGTATGTAACACTCTAATAACTGTAATACCTTGTTCATACTTTATATAATAAATCACATGTTTTTTTATAGGAAAGCTTAAGATGGTAGGATATATATCGGAACGTAAAGTTCCTATATTAGGATTATGGCTCAAAGCAATAGTTTTTTCATATATCTCGTCTAAATATTTTACGGTTTGTTGTTTTCCCCAATGCTTTAGGGTGTAATCCACAATATCTTCAAGATCACGTTTAGCACTGTCCGTAAAATTACATCTGCTCATTAATTTTCATTTTTAAACTGTCAAAAACATTTTTATGACTATGTATTTTATTTTTTGCTAAATCGTCTATTCCTTCAGCAATAGCCATTTTTAATACTTGTTCTTTAAAAGCTTCGAGTTCTTGAAATTCTTTATCCGAGACTATTACAGCTATAGGCTTACCGTTTTTACTGATACTAATAGGCTCTGTTTGAGCTTTGATAAGTAATTCACCAAATTCACGTTTTGCATCGGTTGCATTTAATTGTTCCATAAGAATAATCATTTTAATTATTTTGTTCAATTAAATCATAAATCTTTAATATAATCAAGTTAATTAAATCACGGCAATATCATTAAATATTTTCATAAAATCATTTAAAATTTTAACCGCAATATATATTATAGATAACTATTAAACAAATATATTTTATGAGTTCCTCCTATAAACTTATTGAAGTAGTTCCTTATACCTTGAAAAAAGCAGGTTTCAAAGCTTTACGTATACTTAAAGCTAACGATAAAACAGAATGGGAAGCTGCAAAATATTTCCGTCAAAAATATTTCTTCGGACTTCATAATATTGAAGATCCTTACACCTGGACATTTAATCATACCCAGCATGCTCATTTAGTGCTATATGAAGGAGTAGAAATTATCGGCTATTCTCATATCCAGCTATGGTCAGATGAAAGAGCTGCAATGCGTATCATTGTTATTGATGAGCTAAAGAGAAACAATAATTTTGGCAGTAAGTTTTTGCAGGTTTGTGAAAAATGGCTTAAAAGCAAAAATTATAAAACTATTCATGTTGAATCTTCACCACAAGCTTTAGCGTTTTATAGAAAAAATCATTATATCGAAATGCCGTTTAATGATCCGGATGGATATGAAAGTTCAGAGCATGATATAGCAATGGGGAAAAAGTTATGAAGTTTGCGGCTTTAAACCTTTATTTAACCTAAAACCGCAAAATTATAAATGGAATATGGTTTATATGGCTAAGAATTTAGAGCCTAAAAATTCTCTGCAAGATTTAATCACCCTAGAAAAAGACGCTAGAGCGTTTGGCTTTGATTGGTCTAACCATGAGATGATCTTAGAACAAGCAATTGATGAGTGCAGAGAGATAAAAGAAGCTATTGACGATGCCGAGCCACCGGAAAGAGTGCAGGAAGAAATAGGCGATTTGCTACATACCGCAATTTCTTTATGTATTTTTTCAGAATTTGATGTAGAAGAGACGTTAAGAAGAACAAATAAAAAATTTGCTAATCGTATGAATGCTCTAAAAATACTTACTAAAAAACATAACCTCCTGAATTTGCAAGGTCAACCTATAGAATTTATGCTAAAATTATGGAGAGAAGCAAAAGAGATAACTAAAGAAAGATAATAAAAATATGAAAATTATAACATATGAAGAATTTGAAAAAGTTGAATTACGTTCAGGAACAATTACTAAAGTAGAAGAATTTCCAAGAGCTAAAAAACCGGCTTTTAAAGTTTGGGCTGACTTTGGGGAAGAAATCGGAATACTACAAACTTCAGCACAAATCACAAAACATTATACTACGCAAAACCTAATAGGTGAATCTATAGTCGGTTGCGTAAATTTGGGTGAGAAAAATATTGCCGGCTTCTTATCTCAATTCTTATTAGTAGGTTTTCCGGATAACAATAACGATATATGTTTAATTAAAGCTGATCCTAAAGTACCGAATGGTCAGAAATTGTGTTAAACCCTAAAACCATTCTCAAATTAACAGTTTTTTTTAGTATATTTTTACTGATTATATATGGAGTATATTTTGCTTTGCATTGGCAAAATCCTGAGGTAAATACTGAAGTAGCTGATGATATAGGAAATTGTTTATATAAAAATGCTCATAAAAGCCTACAGGTTAATTCTATGGGAGTAGCATTTAATATTTCTTATACCCCGAATGCTGAAAAAGACTGTTTTAATCCGTCTTTCCCTATTATTCATATTAAGACAGACGAGGAACATAATGCTTGGCTTCACATAGTTCGCACAGATTATCCGGATGAAAATTTACAAGAGTTTATAGACGGCGATATAAAGTTTGATTATCCGTTTTACAATTAAAAGGGGTTTTAAGCTTTCTTATTTTTCTATAAAGCGGCGTTGTTGTATGGCTCGAAATCCTTATAAAAAAACACCGTCATTGCGAGGAGGGACGTAGTCTAGAGCGGCAATCCGGGAAAAAACACTTTTCTGTCATCCTGAATTTATTTCAGGATATTCTTTATAGATGCTGAAACAAGTTCAGAATGACAAAAGGAAAGACTGGATTCTCGCCTGCGCGGGAATGACATATTGCTGCTTTTATCGAGTCATGCAACAATGCTCTATAAAACCGCAAATGATTTTCCCTCTAGCCTTAGCTTAGAAGATTGGCAAACTGATTGGGAAGTGTTTAAGCAAGAATTAAAGGAATATGAAAGTATAAATTAGACGGCTCAAAACTTGATTATACTCTGCGTTCTCTAGTCCGATATGTTCGTGAATTTGTCAAAAAATGACGACTGGCGCACCCTGAAGGATTTGAACCTCCGACCTACGGATTAGAAATCCGTTGCTCTATCCAGCTG
Source organism: Rickettsia endosymbiont of Ceutorhynchus obstrictus (assembly GCF_964026565.1). Taxonomy (NCBI): domain Bacteria; kingdom Pseudomonadati; phylum Pseudomonadota; class Alphaproteobacteria; order Rickettsiales; family Rickettsiaceae; genus Rickettsia; species Rickettsia endosymbiont of Ceutorhynchus obstrictus. Next base: position 1,275,682 of record NZ_OZ032162.1, on the reverse strand, counting down.
AGCTAAGGGTGCCGGAATATTGCTAACCTTATATCAGTTCAGCTTTTATTTTTCAAGCTTTCTTTAATACAAAACTTACATTCTCAAAAATAACTTGTTTTTTAACGGATAGGATATTAAAAATAAAAATTTCAAATATTTATTAAGATGCCGGAAATTTTTACCTATGATCCTTCATTAAAATCAGCATTTTTAAATCTTAAAGTTAAGGCTAGCGCGAAAGCTAATTCGGTTAATAATTTTATAGCTGTAAATGATAAGCTATATTTAAAATTATCAATTAAAGCGATTCCGGAAAAAGGTAAAGCCAACGCGGAAATTATTAGTTTTTTATCTAAAGAATGGCGTATTGAAAGGAATAATTTGGAAATTATAAAAGGTCAAACAAGCAATTTAAAGACTATATGGATAAAAAATATAGAGCAAGACTATTTAAATTCTTTTTTAAAGCACTATATAGAATAACAAAGATTATATAAGGTCATACAGTTTTATAGAAGAGAAGGGGCGAAAGGCAACAACGCCTCGCAATGATGATTTTCGGTCTTATCAATTTCTTCTTTTATAAAACCGTATAATATTAATGTAAAGATTTTCAAGATTAGGGTTTTAATATGACACAAGAAAAAAAGAAATTTGATACCGAAGTCGGTAAAATTTTAAATTTAATGATTCATTCTCTTTATAGTAATAAAGAAATTTTTATAAGGGAATTAATTTCTAACTCTTCGGATGCTTGCGATAAGCTAAGATATCTATCGCAAAGCAACGCTACTTTGTTAGGTGAGGATAATATTTTAAAAATTACCGTTAAAGTCGATAAGGATAGCGGGCAGATTATTATTCGTGATAACGGCATCGGTATGAATAAAGAGGACTTAATCGAGAATCTTGGAACTATCGCAAGATCCGGTACGGCAAATTTTCTCCAAAATCTTTCCGGTGATGCTAAGAAAGATAATATGTTAATAGGGCAGTTCGGCGTAGGGTTTTATTCAGGCTTCATGGTAGCGGATAAAATTACCGTTACTTCCAGGAAAGCCGGTGAAGATAACGTTTATAGCTGGGAATCTGACGGACTAGGAGAATATACGGTATCGGATTCCGGCAGAGAATTTACTAGAGGTACGGAGGTAGTACTGCATGTTAAAAAAGAGGAAGTAGATAGTTATCTTGATCATTTCCGATTAAAACATATAGTTAAAAGCTATTCCGACCATATAGCAGTACCGATATATTTTATCGATGAAGCAGGTAATAACGAAATACAATTAAATTCTGCATCGGCTTTATGGACTAGGGCAAAATCAGAAATCACCGAAGAACAATATAAAGAATTTTATAAAACTTTATCTTATTCCCTCGATGATCCTTGGCTTACTATGCATAATAAAAATGAAGGAGCGATAGAATTTACTAATTTGCTTTTTATTCCGTCAACCAAAACCTATGATTTATTTCATCCCGATCGTAAAAGACGTGTTAAGCTATATATAAAAAGAGTATTTATTTCCGATGAAAATATTGATTTAATCCCGTCATATTTAAGGTTTTTACGCGGCGTGGTAGATTCGGAGGATTTGCCTTTAAATATTAGTCGTGAGTCACTACAACATAATAGTACGCTTGAGAAAATTAAAAATGCTATTACTAAGCGTGTGCTTGGGGAGCTAAAGAAAAAGAAAGAAGATTCTCCCGAAGATTATAACAGTTTTTGGGCTAATTTCGGCGGAGCGTTAAAAGAAGGGCTTTGTGAGGCAACAAGCGATCACGAAAAATTATTAGAAGTTTGTATATTTAGAAGCGCGCTGCATAATAAAATGATTAGTTTAGACGAATATATCGCCAATTTTAAAGAGGGACAGAATACAATATATTATCTTAGCGGTGATAATCCTGAAAAGTTACTTTCAAGTCCACAAATTGAAGGATTGTTAAGTAAAAATATCGATGTATTACTCTTTACCGATACCGTTGATGATTTTTGGGTTAATGTTAATAATAACTATAAAGATTATGCTATTAAATCGGCTACTAGAAGTGATATAGATATTGAAAAAGCAATAGGAACTTCTGAAGAAGAAAAAGATACTAAAAAATCAGATGATGAATATCAAGAATTAACTAATTATTTTAAAGAAATATTAGGAGATTTAGTAAAAGAAGTAAGAATTTCAAGAAAGCTTACCTCAAGCCCTGCATGCCTTGCCGTTAGTGAGGCGGCTATGGATATTCGGATGGAGAGATTTTTAATTGAACAAAAGCAAATCCTTAATTCTTCAGCGAAGAATCTAGAATTAAATCCTAAAAACAAAATAATAGAAAAAATCTTTAATGATTTAAAAGTGAATAATAAAAATAACGAAGAGCTAGTTAAGTTAATATTCGATCAGGCTTGTATTTTAGAGGGGGAGCCGGTAGCGGATAGCGGTGCTTTTTCAAAAAGACTTAACGATATGCTGCAAAAGGCTATATTGTAAATAGGTAATACCCGCGCCTCCTTGCAACGCATTGTTACGTGGATGGTAAAAAGTGTCTAAAACTGTCACCCCGTGGTCAAGCCGGATTTATTGCATAGCTACCAGAATCGTCATTGCGAGGAGGCACAAAGTGCCGACGCGGCAATCAAGTATAAACATATTTTTATGCTAAACTTGCCACCTATATAAGCTTTTTGGCATTCTAATTAAATCTCTCATTACATTCGGGATAGCCTGGATTGCCACGTCGGCACTTTGTGCCTCCTCGCAATGACGGGGTAAGATCGAGCCATGCAACAACGCCCGAAGGCGGGAATCCAAACTTTTTCTTGTCATGCTGAACAAGTTTTGCGCATCTTTTTTTAGTATATCCTGAAATAAATTCAGGATGACTTTTATACTTTTTTCTAGATTCCCGCTTTTAGCTAGAATGACATACTTTAAAGTTCATCTTGAATGTGACAAACCATATAATTTAATGTAGCTCTTAATGCTTTTTCATAAACTAGTAGGTCGTTTTCCGTGCAATTATTTTGTTTTATAGCTTCGTATACTTTTCTTAATAAAATACTACTATTACCAATCCTTTGAAATTTTTCTTCATTCTCAAATTTATATTGCCAATGCGCCGATTTGCCTGTTTCCGCTTGTTCATGCATTTCTACTGTACGTATTTGTATTTCTATTTTTCGTTTATAAGGGTTAATCTCAATTACGATATGTAAAGATTGATAGCCGTTTTCTTTAGGGCTATCGATGAAATTTTTGCTTTTTTGTAAATCCACATTATAAAGCTTATAAATAATATCGCGCGCTTTATAACATTCCTTTTTATCTGCTACTATGACTCGGAATGCAATAATATCAGTTAATTGTTCTAAAGTAGTTTCTTTTCTTATTATTTTCCTTAAGATAGATTCAGGTTCTTTAATTCTACCGGATATTTCTGCTTTTATGCCGTGTTTAAGTAAATCCTCATGAAGAAGGCAAGTAATAATATCAACCAAACATACCTCCTTTATATTAATTATTTTAGTTGTTAAGCAATTATTATTTTGTAATACTCATTGAAAGCAAGCAATTATAATAAATCTAATTTTTTAAAATTATATAACTAAAAATTTATAAACAGAAAAATAATATTATCAAAAGCTACTATTTTCAAGGGTTTATTAAAAAGCGGGTTTAACAACTAAAATTTAATTGTTTAGAAAAAGCGATAACTTTTCAACAAAAATAGTAATACTAAGCTTTTTAGTTAATATTATTATAAATAAATTTTGACTAAAATACTATATAAAAATAATATTTAATTTAAATCTGTTATTACTAATAAAATTATTAGTAGAATTATTTTTTTGTATAATTATAATAACTACCCAGGTAAAGCTTAATTAAAAAAAGATGTAATAATGAGTAATTTAGATATTGTTATTTTTCTCGGCTTTCTAGCCGTTAATTTAGGTATCGGCATATATTACGGCCGCAATATTAAAACTATAAAAGAATATGCGGTAGGGGATAGGAATTTTTCTACTCCGACTATTGTTGCGACTATTATTGCAACTTTTATCGGCGGCGGGGTTTTTTCTTTAACTTTATCTAAAACTTATAGCGACGGTTTAGCTTATATATTTTTAAATGTCGGAGAGATATCGGCTTTTTTTATAACGGCATATTTTTTAGCCCCAAGAATGGCGGAATTTTTGGGTACCTTATCTATTGCCGAAGCTATGGGTAATCTTTTCGGTAAGAATATTCGGGTTATTACCGCAATTTGCAGTATTGCTTTAACGGCCGGTGCCGTTGCCATGCAATTTAAGGTGGCTTCAACAGTTTTAAGTTATTTTTTCGGTATAAATAGTATCTATGCCACTATCATTAGCGGTATGGTAGTAATTATCTATTCAGCCGGCGGCGGCATAAAAGCGGTTACTTTTACCGATATTATCCAATTTCTTACTTTCGGTGCTTTTATACCGATTCTAGCATTGGTAATTTGGGGAACTCTGCATAATCCGGAAATTGTATTTGATACGATTACTTATAATTCAGCCTTTGATTTTAAAGAAGTATTTAGCTATCACAATCCGCATTTTTGGAGTTTAATAATACTTTTTCCTCTTTTTGCATATCCCATATGCCTGGACCCGGCAATGTTTCAAAGGGTTTCAATGGCTAAAAACACTAAACAAATAAGGAAGACTTTTTTTATTTCCGGAATAATTCTGATAGTTATTTATCTATTTATGGATTGGATAGCAATTTTATTATTATCCGTTAAAAATGATATAGCAGCGGATAGTTTATTAAGCTATATTATCGATAATTATACTTATCCGGGTTTTAAGGGATTTGTTTTAATAGGTATAATATCAATGTTAATGTCGACGGCGGATTCCTATATAAATGCTTCGGCTATAATATTTGCCCATGATTTTTGTAATCCTTTGGGAATAAAGTGGGTGAAAAAGCATGAACTATTTTCTTCTCAATTATTTGCGGTAGCGGTCGGAATATCTGCAATTATAGCGGCCTTCTCTTCTAGCAATTTATTTAACTTATTTATATTAATTAATGAATTTTATATGCCTATTGTTGCAATGCCGATACTTTTTGCGGTATTAGGGTTTCGCAGCTCTTCTAAATCGGTTTTAATAGGCATGGCAGCCGGCTTTATCTCGATTATTTTATGGAAATATATTTCTCCGAATACGGATATTGTAGGGGTAGTACCCGCTACTTTTATGAATATGATTTTCTTATTCGCTAGCCATTATGTGCTAAAGCAACCGGGAGGATGGGTGGGAGTAAAAATTCCTCTGCCTTTACTAGTATTTAGAATGGAGCGGAAACGTAAAATACAAAATTTTATTACGAATATTAAGGAATTTAATATATTAAGATTTTGTACTAATAATTTACCGCGAGAAGAAATCACTTACACTTATCTGGGAATTTTTATAATAGCCTCTACTTATTCTTCCCTTTATACCATACCTGAAAATTTAAGAATTCATTATAAAGAGATTTATAATTTTATTTATCATTCCGTGCTAATAATGTCGACAATTTTATTATCATATCCAATATGGCCGAATAGCTTTAAAAATGAAAAATTCATAACGATATATTGGAATGTAGCGATATTTTATATTCTTATTTGTGTCGGTAGTATTTTAGTTATAATTAGTCATTTTAGTGAAATACAGCTAATGGTTTTTATGCTGAATATGATTGTTATGGGTATTATACTGCGTTGGCAAATGACAATCTTAATGCTGGGTCTTGGAATTATTATTTCGAGCGAGTTTTTTAAATTATATACTCATGCGCCTATCCCGGGAAATTTCGGTAGCATACAATTTAAAGTGATTTATTTTCTGCTATTATTTAGTAGTATCTTACTTGCTTTTATTAAACTGAAACAAAAATATGATGAGCTATCCGAAAATTATAAAAAAGATTTAGAGCGCAGAAACAATATTAGTTTGTTTAATTTATTTAAAGTCACTCAACATCGAAAAAGCCAACAGAGAAAAGAGCTTTTGCATAAATTAGATGAGAATTGTCTTCAGCTATTTAAATCACTATACGCTAAACTAGAGACATTAGAAACTGATATTGGGAATTCTGAACAACAAGAATTAGCTCACGAAAAAGCTAATTTGTTAAGAACAACCAAAAAATTAAAAAACGAAGCCGGATATTTAGATGAAGTAATATTAAAAATTAAAGATGAAGTACCAATAAAACCTGCCGGCGTAGAATTAAAACAGTTCTTTGCCGGAGTACTCAATCACTATAAAGAAATTAATTTTAATTCCGAGATGCAAATTAGCACTATTTTTAGAGTGCAATATGAAAAACTAGAAATTGATGAAGAGTTAATGCGGAGTGCTGTTATTACTCTGCTAGATTACGGACGATTAAGTTCGGAAAGTAATATTGCGCATTTTTTATTTGAAGATGCCTATCTTGATGAGTATGGGCTTGAATATGGTCAAGATTCTAGCGGCTTACTTAAGACTAAAAAAGATGCCGTAAAAATTATTTTAATTTTTACTAGGATTAAAGTAAAGCCGGATAGCAGAGATAATTTATTGAATTCCTCAAATGAAATATATGATAATTTTGTTTTGTCAGAGGTAACAAAAATAATTAACGCTCATTACGGTAGAATAGAAATTACTTTAAATAATGCCCAAGAACTAGTCTATACTTTAATAATTCCCACTCAGATTAAGGAAATTACACCAACAAGAAAAGCTACCGAATGAGCTGCTAAAAGATTTTTCTAATATTTGTTTCTTAACGTTCTTCCTGTGTGAATATCAAAATCGTCATTGCGAGCCGCGTAGGCGTTGTTGCATGGCTCGAATTTTCGATGTCATTCCCGCGCAGGCGGGAATCCAGACTTTTTTACCTTGTCATGCTGAACTTGGTTCAGCATCCCTTATAGTAGATCCTGAAATAAATTCAGGATGACTATAATTTTCTAGATTGTATCTTGAAAATACCGTTAAAAAGAGTCAAAGTAGAAAATAAGGAGTGATACCATTTATCTGGATTGATCTAAAAGATCGAGGGAATCTTGGTACACTCGTTATAATCAACAAAGTGTGTAGTACGAACGGTAGGATGGTCCTAAAGAGACCGCATTTACAATCCTGTACGCATACTTTAAACACGCTACCAAGGTAGCAAAAATGATAAAATAAAACAACAAAAATAAAATGTTGTAATTGTTGTTGCTATAGTGGAATTGTGGGTAAGTCGTTAGACTTATCCATAAATCCACTATACACCTCAACTGTAAAATTTTATCAAATTTAACGATTTTTACTCTTGACTTTTAAGACGGTAGATTCCCACCTACGCGGGAATGACACCGAGAGCGTTTTTAACTATCCATGCAACAACGCCGGAAGGAGCGCGTAATGACGATTCCGGTAGCCATACAACAACGCCGGTCTTTTCGAGAATTTTCAAAACAATGTTTTAGTATTATGAAGCGTTTAAGCCACGTTTCATTTTTTTATCGTAGAATGCGATATTTTTTATTGACTTTCAATAGAAAATATTTAATTTCGTTGGTAATTTAACTAAAATGTAAAGAAATGTTAGGTTATCAAAAAGAACAGCGAAGTTTAACAAAAGAACAAAAGCGGGCAGTCGGTTTGTTATCTGTAGGTACTTTCCTAGAATATTTTGACCTAATGCTTTATGTGCATATGTCGGTACTTCTAAATGAGTTATTTTTCCCTGAAACCGATCCTTATACTGCTTCTCTTATTTCGGCTGCGGTTTTTTGCTCTACTTTTGTTTTTAGACCGATCGGCGCTCTTATTTTTGGTTATATAGGTGATAGACATGGTAGAAAAGCTACAGTTGTTATAACAACAATGATGATGGCAATTTCATGTGTAGCAATGGCACTGATGCCGACTTATGCGGAAAAAGGTATTATAGCTACCATTGCGGTAATAATTTGCCGTATTGTTCAAGGGCTTTCTTCTATGGGAGAAGTAATAGGTACAGAAATTTACTTAACTGAAAGCGCCAAACCACCTATACAATATCCGGTAGTAGCGCTAGCAACTGTTTTTGCTACTGTTGGAACATTTGCGGCTTTAGGGATTGCTACTATTGTTACCTCATTCGGCTTTAATTGGCGCATTGCTTTTTGGATCGGCGCTATAATTGCCATTATCGGAACGGTAGCACGAAGAGCTCTACGTGAAACACCGGAATTTGTAGATGCAAAGTTTAGGTTACGAAAAATTTTTGAAAAAGCCAATAGAGACCCCAAAATATTAGAAAATAACCCTATTTGGAAAGAAAAAATAAATAAAAAAACAGCAATAGCATTATTTGTAATGTATTGTGGTTGGTCAATATCCTTTTATTTAGCTTATATACATTGCGGGGAGATTCTTAAAACTTCCTTTAATTATACCCCTGAACAAGTTATTCAACAAAATTTTAATTTATCTATAGTCGAGTTAATTAGTATTGTAACATTGGCAGGTTTAAGTTATAGAGTGTATCCTTTAAAACTCTTAAAAATAGTATTGTGCATGTTTACTATTGCTGCTTTAGCTTGCCCGTATTTACTGGATCATGCTACAACCCCCTTTCATATATTTATAATTCAAGCATTTATTATGGCCTTCGCACTGAATGTTATGCCGGCCGTACCAAATTGTGTGAGACATTTTCCAATTTTTAAGCGTTTTACATATGTTACCTTTGCTTATGCTTTATCGATGGCTTGTATGCATGTAATTAGCTCTTTTGGTATTATTCATTTAACCAAGTTTTTCGGTAATTGGGGATTATTGGTTATTATGATTCCAACAAGTATCGGATTTGGATTTGGTATACTTCATTTTGAAAAATTGGAGAAAGAAGCGGGGCTTTATCCTCAAAAATCGCTGAATAACTCTTCTCCTGCTGTTGCTTAAGGGATAAATATTGATAACAAATTTGTCTTAACTTGTATGCAATATCTTTCAATTCAAGATACTCTGCTAAAACTACAAAGTAATCAAAAGTTTCACCTATAATTTTTTTAGCTTTCTCAGGAGATTTAGCTCCTAACGTTTGTAAATTATGCACTCGATCAAAGATTTTTATAACTGCCGTATCATGTCTTTTTTGTTGAATTAATAAATTTATACTTTCCTCGGCACTAATTTTTCCGGAAGGTTTAATTCTAGTTAAACCTTCCACATGGTTTGCTACATCTTTATCAAAAATTTTGATGATATCATTTTCAGTAAGTAGCGTATCTTCAATAGTATCGTGTAATAAAGCAGCATTTAACATACTAGGGATGAAAAGCTTAGGAGCTTCAATCGCCGTAAACTCCGCAACCATATACGCCACTTCTACCGGATGCGAGTAGTAAGGGTCGCCTGATTGTCGCATTTGTGCGCCGTGATATTTCCGTGCATAATAAATACCCTTTTTAACTTCTCTAACATCTATTGGGTGTTTTACCAACTTGTTTAAACAGGTGATTTTATTCAATAGCCTTGCAGCATAACCGCAAATCTCAAACTTTTCTTCCCAGCAGGGAATATCTTTCATAAAAATTAACTCAAAATGAGAAGTATTTCTTTAACCTTACAATTTAATAATAATCTTTAAATAACACGAAATATAAAGCTTAAATTATGTTAAATATAATCTAAAATTTTACGAAGCTGCATATTATATGCTTTATTTTCGCAACAAAAAATTTTGTAGTCTAAGCTTTATTTATTATTTTAGCTTTTCTGCCGCTTCTTCCGCATCTAACTCGGCTTCTATTTGTTGGTCTTCTAATGCCATTTCTTTAGCGTGTCTTTCTGTTAAATAACTATTTAGTATCCGCATGAGAATCATCACAACAATTAAAGCCGGTATAATAATTTTAAACATATCTTTGGTGTCTTTCCAAACTCGTGCATTTCTTTGCCTTTTTTCTTCCCTATATTCTTCCTCTGACTTTTCTTCTACAACAGAAATAGTTGGTTCTTCCTGATCAATCATTTTTTACCTTTTAATATATTACGGTGAAATAAATTTATTTAAGAGAGGCTAAACATCAATAAATTTTGACTATATAGTAATGAAATAAGTAAAATTGTCAAATTATTTAAGTTGTAAAGGAAAGGTAAAACATGATTAATAATCATGTTAAATATACTTATCTGTGATCTAGGTGAATAAAGTTTTTGCGTGTGACCTCTAACCATTTAGGCTTTGTTGCATGGCTTGAAAATTAATAAAAAACTCGTCATTACGAAGCCACGAAGTGGCTGTGGCAATCCAGGCTATCCCGAATGTAGTGAGGGATTTAATTGTAAGCATAGTATCAGTCATTCTGGAAGAAACAACGTCAACCATGGGAGAATAATATTTTATACATTTATCATAATAGTTAGTATAGTAATTGTTTATCTGCTATTTCTTCAAGCTTAGAATTTGTTATTCTCTACAAATTCCTTTTTCAACTCACTAAACGTTTGGTAACTTAATTCGCTTAAACTTTCTACCTCCAAAATCTCGGTTAGTTTGGCAGTAATCTTCAGGAAGAAGTGAGTGAAAAATATAACCCATCCAAAGAGCGTATCATTTTACAAGCTTATAAAAACGATTCAGCTATAAAATTATTGAAACGATGTCTATGAATCTCACAGCTTAACCCCTCAATTAGCGTTTCCGTGTTTATTTTTACATATCGCTATCTACACACATAACCACCGTCCCCGGAGGTGATTTTTAATATAAATCTCAATATTACATCTCCCTTTATCATTAATATAATGCCTGTTGTAACTATTAGTGTAGTAACCCAAGATATCCTACCTCTTAAACTTTGTATTCCTAACGCTACTACTCCTATTACTGCTATAGCTCTTACTATGTTGTTACGTTTATAATAAAACAAACAGAAAGCACTACCAATAGGATCATTTGCATCATACCCTATCGCTGCATTAGCTGTATTTGTTATAAACACGGTTAATATCAACACTATAACAGTTAAGTAAATATTTGAGATGACCTTCATATTTTTTCTCCTCCAGTTTCCTTAAGTCAGTATATATATTATCCATATTTGCTTATATTTATACTATTGCTGCCAATATTCGGCACTCTTTAAATATTGCAAGCTCATCCGCTGCTAACAATCTTCGCACCATTATAGCCCATTGCTTTGCTACATTGATCTATTAGTGGGCCAAACTTCTGTTCTATCTAATCCTGCATCGCTTCTTTTTCTCTCAATTTTAACACATTGTTTAGAGTAATCTTTTAAGGCGAAATTTGCTATATTTATTTTTATGTATGATAGAAATAAATTATTAAAAGAGGTTTTTAGGTCTCAATAAAAGAAAGTAATATGTAACTGCTATATTTAGTTAGGAATGCTTAGATTTTATAAAAATAATCTAGTATAAAAGTTGTGATATATTTCTTCGTCGACGTTAAGAGCATTGTTTAAATGCTGTGAGTGTTAGAGGTGGAAGGCGTTGTTGCATGGCTACCGGAATAGTCATTGCGAGCGACCGGAAGGAGCGCGGCAATCTAGAAAATAATAAGTTTCATAGCATTTTTTGCTATTTTTTCCTGGATTGCCACGTCGGCATAAATGCCTCCTCGCAATGACTATTCCGGTAGCCATGCAACAACGCCAAGCTCAAGAAATAATGGAAGATATTTATAAAAAAGATTAGGTTTTATATGGAAAAATTTACAGATTATTTAAGAGAAAAATTACAAAATGAAGAAATATTAGTAGAATATGTTAATACTGCCTTAGAGCAATATTTTCTAGACCATAATAAGGAGCTATTCCTTGCTACTTTAAAGGAGGCTATCATAGCTAGAGGAGGAATAACAAAAGTATCTAAAGAAGCACATATCAATAGGCAGCATATATATAAAATGCTCTCTAGTAAAGGTAATCCTAGTTTTGACAATATTGGCTCTTTGTTAACTATTCTAGGGTTACAGTTAAAAGTTGAGGCGCATGCTCTTTAGTTATTAGTTGTGTAATAAACTTAAACCTTGGAACTTGTGTTCCGTCTGCTAAAACTATTTCATTAAACATGCTAAGCGGGCGAACCCATAGAGCAAAATCATCATATAAAGCTTGATAGACAACTAGTTCTTCCTCTGTTTCAGTATGTTTAGCAATGCCGATTACTTTATACTGGTTACCCTTGTAATGTTTATAGATACCAGGTTTAATCATATCTTTATTTCAATGTTTTTCAAATCAGACGAGTATATAATATGTACACTTTACTATATTGCAAGTATGAAATATACTAGTAGTTGTATGCAATTCTAACTAATTTATTATTCACGAGTACCAGCTTGAAAAAATTTTTTACCATATTTTTTAGTATAATAGCACTGTTGTTGTGCCGTACAACTTTTGCAGAGTCACAAGTAGAATTACCGCAAAAATTAACAAAAAATTAACAGATTTTATTGAAAAGCTTGAACTGCAAAAAACCGAATTGCAAGGAGGGGCAATTGCAATTTTGTACAAGGGCGAGGTTGTTTATAAAACGACATTTGGAAATCAAAAAGGTGATACAGGAGCTATTACTGATAAAACTTTATTTCCGTTAGCATCAGTTTCAAAACCTGTTTCAGCAATAGCAATTGCATTAATGGCAGATCAAGGAAGTTTAAATTTTGATGAAAAATTCAAATTACCTTATTTGAAAAATGCTGTCAGCCTTCGTAATATTTTGAGTCATACAACAGGCTATCAATTCTCAGGAAATACTGAAATTGAGCAAGGGGTGACTCGTCCAAAACTTTTAATGCTACTGCAAAAACAACAACCTAGTTGCAAACCGGGACAATGTTATCAATATAGTAACACGACTTTTAGTTTAGTTGAAGAAGCTTTAAATTGTAAAAAATCAAGCTTAAATGCTGCAATAAATAATTTGCGTACAACGCTTAAAACACAAGATATACAAATATTACCAATAGAGCCTAGTGCAGAGCTTGCTTACCCCCACTCTAAAAAAATAATAGATGGAAAAGAGGTGATAACGCCTTTGCCGTTCCCACCTTATTACCCAAAAACAGTTCCGGCATCTGCCGGTATTTTTGCCTCAATAGATGGAATGATTGAAATATTTAAACTTAGCTTTTGCTATAAACCAAATCTTATTTCTAAGAATACTTTAGATCGTATGTACAAAATAGTAAAATCAAACAAGGATATTTTTAACTGGCAATTAGATTGGCCGATTGATCAAAAAATGATTGAGTCATATTATGCTCTTGGATGGCGTATCCTTAAAGTAAAAGGACGCTCAAATAAAGACTTAATTTTTCACACGGGCTATATTAACGGTATTAATACTTTTATTGGTTTTATACCATCAGAAGAAATTGGGATTATTATTTTGCTAAATCAAGAGTCTAAATTTCGTATTAAAAATGCATTTGGGCTTTGGTTCGATTACATTGATTAAAGAGACTAAGCGTTGTTGCATGGCTCGAATTTTCGATGTCATTCCCGCTAGGCAATGCCCGCGTGGATCGGAAATGAATAAAAATCCATCATGGCGAAGCCACGAAGTGGCTGTGGCCTCCAGGCTATCCCGAATATATGAGGGATTTAATTAGAATACTAAACAAGTTTAGTATAAAAATATGTTTATACTTAGATGGCCACGGCGCCAAAAGGCGCCTCGCCATGACGATTTGGGTATCCACGCGGGCATTGCCTCGCGGGAATGACATACGGCACTTTTTTAGAGCCATGCAACAAAGCTAAGAGACTATGCAAAGTGGCTCAGATGTTATGCAAACTCACCGTGCCATATTGATTACTGGATAATCAGTAAGAGTTGCAGGGAGTATACTAATATAATTTTCACTCATTGCTTTTTCAAAATATATGTTCTGTGATGGTCATATTTTATCTTCTTGCTTCTCATCACCCAAGAACCCACCTACTTGAGCATCCCACAGCTGTTTATATAAGCCGACTTTTGTAAGCAGTTTATTATGCGTGCCATCCTCTACAATTTTACCTTTATCAAAAACAAGGATACGATCCATATGTAAAAGCGTAGATAGACGATGAGCGATAATAATTGTTGTTTTATCCTGCATTAACTTCCAAAGGCTTTCTTGAATCAGACTTTCCGTTACAGAGTCCAACTGTGAAGTAGCCTCGTCTAAGATAAGGATCGGAGCGTTTTTTAGAAAGCTTCTTGCAATTGCGATACGTTGACGTTGCCCGCCTGAAAGTTTTATGCCACGTTCACCAACCAATGATTCATAACCGTGTGGAAGCATGGTTATGAACTCATGAGCGTGAGCTTTTTTAGCCGCTTCTATTACTTCTTCGTCAGTCGCATTAATACGTCCGTAACGAATATTATCCATTAAACTTCTGTGAAATAATGATGGATCTTGAGGGATCATGGCTATTGCTGCACGCAAAGAATCTTGAGTTACATCACAAATGTCCTGACCGTCAATTAAAATGCTACCCGCTGTTATATCATAAAGCCGCAGGATGAGATTGACGAAGGTTGACTTACCGCTGCCGGAGTAACCAACAAGTCCTACTTTTTGTCCGGCTTTAATCTCAATTGACTTGTTCTGAAAAAGAGGTTCAGTCCCTTTGTAATGAAACTTAACATTATCGAAAGTGATTTGACCACTCTCGCATTTAAGAGCTATTGCGTTAGGCTTATCTTGAATTTCCAGTGGCATCATCAAAGCAGATAAACTTTGTTTGCATCTACCGACTGCTTTATTAAATTCATCGACTTCTGACATGGTATACCACATAATATGACCTGTTTCCATAGAAAGACCGAGAATTAAAGCAAAATCACCTAGGGTAACTAAATTTTTGCTATAAAGATGAACTAAAAAATAACAAGAAAACGCCATCATTATAGCTATTAACCCTCCTTGAATAGAATGCATTATAAGGGCATAAAAATAGACGGCCGTGTAGGTTTTTTGTTGTTTGTAAAGATAAGGAATCATTCTTGAATTTTCATAGCTTCTTCTAGCAAAAATTCTGATATTGCTCTGATTAGATAAAGAATCAACTAATTCCCCTACAACTATCGATTCTGCAAAAGCTTGTGCATCAGATAGCGAAACAAGCTTTTTTGACATTAAAATACTGCTACCGGTAAATAATATAAACCAAATAACTAATATGAAACAAAATATCGGACTCACAAAATAAGCAACTACAAAAGCGGTAAATAACAATGAAGCACCTCTTAAAAAATTAGATGCAACGCTGCTAAAAAGTTTTTCAATGCCATCAGCTAAATTAGTAATTTGTTTAGATATTTTTCCTGATAAATTATCTTGAAAAAACTGATGAGATTTCTTAAGCACATAATCCATCGATTGCCAGATAATATGATTGATAATCCTAGGGACAAATTTGCAGCGTATATAAGTAAGCCCTCTCCAAGTAAAATTATCAAATACTATAAAATTCAAGACAATAAGACTTGCAGGCAATACAAGAATTGAGGTATCACCCCCCTGAATTTGTGGGAGAAGGTTAATGATATGCTTAATTAGTATGCTGTTAAATGGTCCCCAAAAGCCTGCGCTTAAGCTAAGCAAAACAAAAATAATTACAACAGACTTATAGCTTCGCAAAAAGTGCCATATGAATGGAAAAAGAGTTTTTGG
The DNA here is from genome assembly GCF_964026565.1 of Rickettsia endosymbiont of Ceutorhynchus obstrictus. Lineage (NCBI taxonomy): Bacteria > Pseudomonadati > Pseudomonadota > Alphaproteobacteria > Rickettsiales > Rickettsiaceae > Rickettsia > Rickettsia endosymbiont of Ceutorhynchus obstrictus. The sequence goes on along the minus strand of NZ_OZ032162.1, from coordinate 1,259,993 downwards.
CAGTTGGTCTTGCATTTTAAGAGCCTCCCCAACTAGCTCCGCCGTCAACAGTGATACATGTCCCCGTTATATAGCAAGAATCTACATTTGATGCAAGTAATAGTAGAACACCGTTAAGGTCTTTAGGTTTTGCTACGAAACCAAGCGGAATAGTACGTTCTATAATTTGTTTTTGCTCATCGGAATTCAGTTTATAATCTGTAAGCGGTGTATGAAAAAGTCCGGGGCTAATACAGTTAATCCTTATTTTATGTGGTGATAATTCACCGACCGATGCTTTTGTAAGCTGTATAACAGCAGCTTTGGAGGCTGCATAAGAAGCCAGCCCTTCACGTAGCCTATTTGCTCCATTCACACTGGCAATATTGATAATTGATCCATGAATATTATGTTTTTTCATATGGTTTGCGACCGCTTTTGTTACGTGCCACATCCCTATAAGATTTGTTTGTATAATGCTTTCAAACGTGCTATTTTCATCTTCTTCAAAAACAGGTGTCAGTTTAGCAATTCCTGCATTGTTTACACAAATATCGATTTTTTCATTAGCATTTTCCAGGCAAGAAAACGCCTGCGCAACTGATTCTTTGCTCCCGATATCCATTTTTACAGCCTTTGCATTCCTAAGCTCTAAAGCTAAAGCTTCAAGTTTTTCCTGACTTCTGGCAGCTAACAAAACTCGTACACCTGCACTATTTAAGGTACGTGCAAATTGTTTTCCAAGTCTGCTTGAAGCTCCGGTAATTAGAGCTGTTTTTCCATGTAAATCAAATATTTGAGTCATATAACCTTTTTATATAAATAACATTCTTTATTAATCAATCTTTTCAGTGGCAGAAATAGGTTATTCGGTAAATTATCAAGGACGAACCACTGCCAGCTTTTAACCTTATGAGGCTCTAGATTTTGCAGCTGATCTTCATTTAAACAATGAGCTTTAAGGAAAATCGAGACGTAATGCTTTTGCTCTTTTTCAAAAATATCATTAGTAACGGCTATAAATTCAGGATTTTCAATTATAAGATTTGTCTCTTCTAAAACTTCCCGAATAGCGCACTGCTCAAACGTCTCACCAAATTCCAAATGCCCTCCTGCAGGAGCATAGCTAGATTCCCCATGAGAATTAATACGCTTGCCCAGCAAAATCTCATTTTTACTATTAAAAACTATAATGCCGATGCCGACACGTGGGTAGTTATTCATACTTTTATTTTTTGCATTCAAAAATAACAATCTCATCATCTTCATCAGGGCTTCTATCTTTATTAAAAGTTTTAATAGCCCGTACTTCTCTAAAACCGACACTATGTAATAATATAGTTAATTCGTCTTGGTTATATAACCTAAATTTTAATTCTTCAATTTCTGTACAAATAATTTTATTATTATCAATAAGTTCATATCTTCCTATAGAAGAACAAATATTGTCTTTCAAAGTTGTGCAAGTAGAAAATATTATCATTTTACCATCCTCTCGCGACCATTTTGAGCCTCCCCAAATACCTGTAGTTGGTGCAGTATTAATTGTATCACTTTCAAATAATAAAATGCCGTCTTCTGCTAAATGATCATAAAATATTTTAAGTGCAGATTTGACTGCTTCTTGGTCAATAATTAAACAAAATGAACCACTTGGAATAAAAATTAAAGCATACCGCTCTGGCTTCGTTAAATCCTCTATAAATCCGTTCCAAACGTTAGGCTTAAGATTTTTAACCTCTGCTTTATGACATAATCTCTTAAGCATATGTGGGCTTGCATCAAATCCTTGTATGTCAAAACCTTCTTCAATAAGCGGTAGTAGAAATCTTCCACTTCCACACATTGGTTCAAGAATTAAACCTTCAGCATTTTTAATATAAGAGCGATAAAATTCATAAGCATCTTTTGGCGGGGTAGGTCTCCTTAAGTCGTACACTTCCGCGCAAAGACTCAAATAAGTATCAAGCTTGTTCATTTTTATATCTTTTTTATTATTCGTGAATCTCTGCTAAAATGAAAGAGCAATTTTTGAAAGATTAGTATTCTTATAAATTGTGCTTACTTTTGGATATCTGCCTTGCCATGTCGGCAGCTATTTGACTGTGGCTTTGGTTAAAGGAAGCAATATAAGGAGTTTGGATATTCATGTTAACTACTATATTATATCCACCTGCTGCTTGTATTTGATTGAAAGGTACAATGCTACCGACTGAATGAGGAATAAATAGCTCAAGCTCGTCGCCGTCACCGACAATATGCGCTTTACCGGGGCGAGAGCGTGGTACGCAATGCGAACCCTAAATCAGTATAGGTTGAAGTTGATTGATGTCCTAACAAAGCCTTATTATATCGGTAATTTAAAAGTCTCTTACTAATAAACCTAGTAACAGAATGGAGGTAATTTGCCCCTTTCTCTTTTGTATTTCTAATATAAACTAGCTCCCAGGTGCTGCGCTATTGTCTAAGCTCATCAAACCACCCAATATAATAAGCTCCCCCTCCTCGCTATTAATTGCTGTATCTATTAAACACGGGCTTAATTCATCAATCCGCTCGCCTATTTCCTTTAAGCTAAACTTTTTCAAAGCAGCCCCCAGCAATTCCGGATGATTCAAAAGCGGCTTGTCGTAAATTATTTCTTTTACTATATTTACTATAAGATCGTTATCTGTTTTGTTTTGCCGCTCTATTAATTCGTCAAGCTGTTCGTCTATAGCCATGAGCTTTGACTTTACAAGTTTATCGGTTAAAAGCTTTTGTAGGCTATTTATTATTTGATCTATATCAGTTTTGTTAGTAAGAAGCTTGGTTTTTTGTGGTATATCTTTTATGATATCTTCCATTATAGTTTTATCTTTAGCATTTATAGTAGTATTATTAGCTATTTTAACGTTTATCTCATTTGCTATTTTCTCAAATACATCACCTTCTGCTGCTAAATTCTTTTCTGCATTTATTTTATTTTCTTCATATAAAGGTTTTTCAATAATTTTTATTGCGGCTTTTTGATCATTTTCCTTTTTTACTACTAAAATTACTTGATTAGAACTTTGAGACTGTTCTTTCTTATAATTTTTTTTTGCATTTTTTTTATTAGAAATATACAAAGGCTTCGGACTTATTATTATTGCTTCATTATAATATTCTATTGCTCTATAATATTCTTTTCGAGCACAATAAATATTACCATAAGCATTTAATGCTTCTGCTTGTGGATTATTTTCTTCTTTTAATATAATATTTCGTTGTAAATATTCATTAATTGCCTTTTCTTTTGTGTTAGTATTCCAAATAAGAGAAGAAAATATTTTTTTTACTTTTGAATCTTTATTTTCTTCTAGATTGAGAGAAGTCAGTACTGTATTTATTTTTAAAGCATCTGTAATTAGCTCTATTCCTTTACTGCTACTTCTAAGAGTAAGAGAGGTAAGCGCTATATTACTTTTCAAAGCCTTAGCAATTTGCGCTACTTCTTTATTAGTTAAATTATTCTGTTGAAGATTTAGAGAAGTGTCACCGTTATTTAGGTTATCTGCTTGTATTATAGCTCCCATTTTTTTTAACAAGCTTATTAGTTCTTGGGTTTGTTGTTTTTTATACTTTTTTTCTATGCTTAATTTTTTAGTAATATGTTTTCCAGCAACATCTGTGTTTTTCCAAGCAATAAGATTTATTGCTTCATTATATTTTTCTAACGCCTTATCATATTGTTTGTCAATACAAAAAACGTCACCTTGAGTGCCTAATATAGTTGCTTTTTTTTCATTCTCACTTTTTAAGTTAATATTTCTTGTTATATAATCCTCTATCAATCTATTGTAGTAAGATACTCCTAAATCCAATTCAATAAGCGAAGTATTAGTTTTTAAAGCCTCGGCAATTACCTTTAACCCTTCAGGTGCGGGATTAAAACCAAGATCAAGGTAGCGCAAAGTTATATTAGTTTTTAGAGTGCTACCAATTGCTTTCATTCCTTCATCTCCTATGGAATTCCATTTAAGATTAAGTGAAATAAGAGTTTTATTAGTTTTTAGAAACTCGCTAATTTCTTTTGCTCCTTCGTCAGCGATAGTGTTATTCATAAGGTTAAGAAAGTGCAGGGCTATATTAGTTTTTAGAAACTCGCTAATTTCTTTTGCTCCCTCGTCAGTGATATCATTATTCGTAAGATTAAAATAGCGTGGAGGTATATTAGTTTTTAAAGCTTCAAAAATTACTTTTACTCCTTTATCACCTATATGAGCCGAACTAAGATCAAAACTCATAAAAACATGCTTGTTTTTTATTGCTGTAGCGATTTTCTCTGCCACTTCAAAACCTAGATAGCTGTTGCTAAGGTCTAGGCAATTTATTCCCTTTTTTAAATCATTAGCTGCATCATTAAATTTATTTACTTCTAAAAATTCTATTAGCTCTTTCATACTTTACTCCTGAATTAAATTCTATAATTCTTAATGTTTTGTTAAAAAATAACTAAATATGATAAAGATCATAATAAAGAAGTTTAAAAAGCCAAGAGATATTTAACTAAAATGTATATTTAAGGTGGATAACTATTCTTTAACAATTCTTCGAGAATAAAAGGAAGAAATAAAATAATATTAAGTTTTAATAATTGATAATTATTATATTTATTAGTTTAAAGATTCGTTTTAATATTGCTAACTTTTAGTATAGCCTAAACACTCTACTAGTCGTTTCTTTGAGAAACAGCCCGTAAAGTTCAGGATATTCGGCTTTGAAGGTTAGAAGGTCGAAGCTGCTACGAGTGCAGTTTTTCCATGAGATGATGGGTTTGTTGTTAAGGGTTAGTGTATTATGTAACTAGCCGTAGCTCATATTTAAAAGTTATGCTTGATCAGAAAATCTTTTAACAAGATGCATGTAAATATCTAAAGTTTCAAGTTCGTCTTTGTTAAAAATATATGGAATCTTTGCATAAATAAGAGTTTTCCGGTTCTTTTGATTTATTTTATCGCGAGGCAAAAGTAGCTTGTATAAAGGATTGGTCAGTTCAGTTTAAAGGCTTTAAAGCAGCAGCAAGAAAAAAATGAAGAAAAGGGAATTTCATTAAATTTCCTTCTTAATATTAAAAATGAATAAATAATAAAAGAAAGTTAAATTTAGATTTTTTAGATCCAGCAGATATCAAAAATACTTTTACGCAATCCTTATAAACACTTTCTAACGCTAATAAATTATTAAATATTGTTTTTTTGCCACCGAATTTAGTTGAATAAAACGATTCAATATTGATAATAACTTGACATAAAACATTAACGCAATTAATATATTTTTTAACAAATTAGACTGAAAAAATTATTAAGCTTGTTTCTTCCGGCTAATTCAAAATATATTATATTAGTACTGTAAAGATAAATAAGGTTATGTAATGCCTGCCGATAAGGATGCCCAGCTAGAGAATGCAATAAGTGCAATTAAGGCGCAGCTTACCGCTACTACAAACCCTGCTGAGCTTGCAAGGTTAGGCGGTGAGGCAGCCGGTCTATTATCTAGTACCAATAACCCGGATTTAATAAAAGAAATTACAAATTTACAGGCTTCTATAGCTACCAAAGAAGAAACCGCACAAAATAGAGTTTCTTCCGGTATAAATGCTCAGAATATCGAAGCGGAAGCCTTGAGACAAAACCCTCAAGAACTTGCAGAGCAACAAAAATTAGAAAATTTCAATATCGAACATGAAAGGCTTAACGCACAACATGAAACTTTTTTGAAAACTGCTGATAAATATCTTGCGGAAAGACAAAAAGAAAATGAAAAATTAGAGGAATTACTCAAAGATATTAGGGCAGGCAAGGAAATTGATCCTGAACGATTAAATTCATTTAAAAAGACGCCGGAGCAAACTCAAGCAGAACAGCAAGAGCTGGAAAGTTTACGTAAGCATCAGGCAGAAGCTAATAAACATCATGCCGACGCACTTGCTCACGAAGAAGAGATGCAAAAAGAACGTGCAAAACTTGCTAAAGAATTAGCAGAAAAACTTAATGCTATTAAAGATTTACCTCCCGCCGAACGAGAAAAAGAAACTCTAAAATTAAAACCTCTAGAAAACCGCTTAGCTCAACAAGATGCTAAATTAGCCGACTTCAAACCGAAATTACAAAAAACTGCAGAAATTAAAGCTACGGCAGATAAAGTTATTGAAGAGACAGAGAAAAGAAAGGAGCAAAGAAAAGATATCGAGAAAGAAATTGAAAAAGAAATAGAAAAACATAAAGAAACCAATCCACAAAAATATTCAGTATTAAGCAAGTTTGGCAATTTATCAGAAGTGCCGGAAGAAGCAATTAAAGCAGATAAAATATCGAAAAATTCTATTGTTGCCAAAGAAGAACCCTCTATTAACCAAAAACCTACACCGACTAATAACCAAAATCCTATAAAAGAAAGTCATACTATTGGTGATAGAATAGTGGATTTAAATGAACAATTAAAATCTCGTCCGGCATTAAAGGGTGAAATAGAAAAAATAACCGGTGAGTTAAAAATAGGTTTGCAAAACCAAAAAAATACTTCAGTCAACAGCAAAGAAAATGAAGTTAATAAACAAATAGCTAAAAATACTCAGCAAAATAAAAATGACGGTCATACTAGATAAAATAATTTAAAAATGGATAAATTATATGGCAAAATCAGATTCCAATCGTTATCTTGATGATAATAAAACTGACTTATATACAGCTAATAACTTATATAAATATGCATTAAAAGGATTTGAGAATACCAATATATTAAAAGAGCAGCAAGGTTTAACTAAACTTGCTATAGACGGTTATAAAATAGTTAAATGGAGGTTAACTGAAGCTCTTCTTTTCGGTAAAGCCGAAGCCGCTGCGGCTCTGGCTTATATGAATAGAGAAGGTCTAGGAATAGAAAAAAATCTATATCAAGATAAATTATTTGTCTCCATAGGAAATAAATTAGGTGATGCAACTTGTAGAGATTTGATCACTAAACGAGATTACAGTAATGTTGAAAAAGAGGCTAATATATGGGTAAATTTTATAAAAAGTAATAAAAGAAATCCAGATGCAGAAATACCGACAGCGGATTTAGTGTATGCAGAAGGAGTATTAAAAGACATGCTCTTAAATAATTCTATAAAATTAGATGCTTATAATAGTCATATTGATATTATAAAATTAGATCAAGCAGAAACAACGCATGCTCCCAATATTCCTCACCCCCAAACAACTACTGCTTACCACCAACCTTATGCAAGAGAAAATGATCCTCATCATTCCCCGGTTAAACCCATGGGGCAAAATGCCGATAAGCATTCTCATTGTGATATATTATAATCCCCTACACCTAAACATTTCCTTACTCTAAGGCGTTTTAAATAACGCCTTTTTCAAAAATTTCAAAAAAAATAAATAAAAATAAAAACTCCTATTGACTTTCAACAGAAAAAGCCTATCATTTTTGCAGTTTTTAACTAAAATGTTAAGAAAATGTTAAGCTATGAAAATAAGCAAAGAAGTTTAAATAAAGAAGATAAACAAGCAATAGGCTTAATATCAATAGGAACATTCTTAGAGCATTTTGATTTGTTTATTTATATACATATGGCGGTTCTTTTAAATGAATTATTTTTCCCGCCTTCTAGCGATTTTGCTTTTTCTATTAATTCAGCTACTGCTTTTTGTTCAATGTTTATTTTTGCACCGCTTAGTGCCATTGTATTTGGCTGGATCGGTGATAATATCGGTCGTAAATCAATGGTTGTAATAACAACAATGATGATGGCTATATCCTGTTTTACTATGGCTAATCTTTCAACTTTTGCTCAAATAGGTATAACGGCATCATGGATTATGAGTATATGCCGTGTCGTACAAGGTATATCTTGTTCTAGCGAGTTAATAGGGGCGGAAATTTATTTAAGCGAAATAACAAAACCACCACTACAATATCCTGTGGTAGCAATGGTTGGGTGTTTCGGGGTGTTAGGAATCGTTGCAGCATTAGGAGTAGCATCAATTTTTACTTCTTATGGGTTTAATTGGCGTATAGTTTTTTGGATTGGAGCATCAATTGCTTTAGTAGGCTCTGTAGCACGGACAAAATTAAGGGAAACACCGGAATTTGCTGATGCAAAACTCCGAGTAAAAAATCAAATTGAAAGAATGAATATAAGTACAGATTCTTTAAAAGAAAATATAATGTTCAAAGAAAAGACCAGCATAGTTCCAGCTATATTTTATTTTTTCGTTCAATGTGGATGGCCGATTTGTGCTTATTTTGGCTATATTCATTGCGGAAATATATTAAAACAACAATTTGGCTTTACTGCCGAACAGGTTATTCACCAAAATTTTCAAGTATCCTTAGTGCATTTTCCAACAATGATAATATTAGCATTTTTGAGTTATAAAATATATCCTTTGAAAATTCTTAAAGCTATGGTTGGTATATTTAGTATTTTTACTTTATTATGTCCGTATTTGTTAAATAATATTAGTACCCCCTTCCATTTATTTTTAATTCAATCTTTTGTTGTAATATTTGGTCCTAGTGATTATCCGGCAGGACCTATTTTTTTTAGAAATTTTGCAGTTTTTAAACGTTTTACTTATACTAACTTTACTTATGCACTTTCACGTGCCTTAATGTATGCTATTACCTCTTTTGGCGTTATTTATTTAATCAAGTATTTTGGTAATTACGGTTTATTATTTATTATGTTACCGGTAATTATAGGTTATATTTCAGGTCTTTATTATTTTGAGAAACTGGAGAAAAAAGAGGAACGCTATGACCCAAAAGAGCTATATCTAGATCATTCACAAGCGGAAATATTTTAAAAGTAATTGCTGCTTGAAGACACAAATTATATAATTCTTTTTCTAATTTTAAATTTCCCAAATATGCAGAAAGAGTTATAAAAATTAATGTTGTTTCTTTAATTATTTTCATTGCTTTTTCAGGAGATTTTGCACTGATAGTTTGCATATTATGGATTCTGTCAAATAATTTAATAAATAATGCGTCTATATTTTTTTCTGCTATTAATAAATTAACCAATTTTTCAGAATTAATCTTTCCATAAGGTTTAATTCTAGTTAAACCTTCCACGTGTTTTGCTATATCTTTATCAAAAATTTTAGCGATATCATCTTCTGTAAGCGGTGTATCCTCTATAGTATCATGTAATAAAGCAGCATTTAACATAGTAGGGATGAAAAGCTTAGGGGCTTCATGAGCCGTATACTCTGCCACCATATATGCCACTTCTACTGGGTGGGAGTAATACGGATCACCTGATTGCCGCATTTGTGTGCCGTGATATTTCCGTGCATAATAAAGACCCTTTTTAACTTCTCTAATATCTATTGGATGTCTTACTAACTTGTTTAAATAGGTAATTTTATCCAATAGCCTTTTAGCATAACCGCACATTTCAAATTTTTCTTCCCAGCAATTGATATCTTCCACAAAAATTAACCCCAATTTATTAGATCAATCTTTATAACATTTTCTATTAATAATTTAAAGTAATAAACTGCAATGAGCAGTATTTTTTTAATCTTACAATTTAATAATAATTTTTAAATAATACGAAATATAAAGCTTAAGTTATGTTAATACAATCTAAAAAGTTCTATGAAGCTGCATATTATCTGCTTTATTTTCGCAACAAAAAATTTTGTAGTCTAAGCTTTATTTATTATTTTAGCTTTTCTGCCGCTTCTTCCGCGTCTAACTCGGCTTCTATTTGTTGGTCTTCTAATGCCATTTCTTTAGCGTGTCTTTCTGTTAAATAACTATTTAGTATCCGCATGAGAATCATCACAACAATTAAAGCCGGTATAATAATTTTAAACATATCTTTGGTGTCTTTCCAAACTCGTGCATTTCTTTGCCTTTTTTCTTCCCTATATTCTTCCTCTGACTTTTCTTCTACAACAGAAATAGTTGGTTCTTCCTGATCAATCATTTTTTACCTTTTAATATATTACGGTGAAATAAATTTATTTAAGAGAGGCTAAACATCAATAAATTTTGACTATATAGTAATGAAATAAGTAAAATTGTCAAATTATTTAAGTTGTAAAAAAAAATTAGAATATAACTAACAATTATATTAATTATTTTTAATAAAAAAGTGTTGGGGATGGCAATATTAAATTATACTTTCTCATTCAGCACGCATAAATTTATCTCACCTAAAAACACCGCTCGCTCTATAGTACGGCCTTTTACTAAGCCTGTTAATTTTTTGCCCCCGCATAAACCCACCTTAAAAATTCATCGGCTGCTAGCAGGTATTGCTCTTCATTCAACCTTTTTAATTTGGATAAGAAATTACAGAGACCATGAAGAAAAAAGCTTTGTTGGGAGTGGGAATTCGATTAATCAAGAGATGAGAGAACTAAAAAGAAAATTATATTTAGTAAGACAGGAGCGAGATATCCTAAAAAAAGCAGTAGCCATCTTTTCCGCACCCCAAAGCAAAGGTACGAATTTATGAAGAATAATAAAGAAGAATTTTGCATAGATAAGATGGCAGAAGTTTTAGGGGTATCAAGAGCTGGTTATTATGGTTTTATAAAGCGTTTAGCAAGTAAAAGAGCTTTAGATAATCGGCAATTAACAGAAAAGATTAAAGAGATTTTTACAGTAAACTATCAAACTTACGGTAGCCCAAGGATTCATGCAGAATTAAGAGAACAAGGCTTTGTTTGCTCACGTCCTCGAGTAGCTAGATTGATGTCAGTGACCGGCATTCAAGCAAAAATGTATAAGAAGTTTAAAAAGACTACAAAACAGTCCAATAAACCTTATCATAGGGGATAGGATTTAGTTAAACAAAATTTTTCTGTCTCAAGCCCGAATAACATTTGGGTAGCAGATATTAGTTATATTTATACTTTTTATAACCAAAAAAGAAGGCATTCTACTTTGAATTATAAAACTCCAAATGAGTACGAGTTAAACTATAAAAAAATTAAAAACGCCTCTCTTTAATCTGTCCTCTTTTTTGTTGCAAGATCACTTTTAGATTTTATAAATGTAACGACAAATGCATACGAAATTTTTAAAGGTTCGACGATTTCCGAAAAACGTGAATTTTTAAATTTCATATTCTCGAACCTAGAGCTGAAGGGCTGCAAGGTGCATTACCAACTGGCTTTCCCGTTCACAGAACTCGAAAAATTGGCTAACTGTCCAGACTGGCGGAGAGGAGGGGATTTGAACCCCTGACACGTTGCCGTGAACACGCTTTCCAGGCGAGCGCCTTAAACCACTCGGCCACCTCTCCAAAAAAAAAATCGTTATTACGAGGAAGATTGTTGCGTGGCTCGAATTTTCGATGTCATTCCTGCGAAGGCGGGAATCTAGGCTTTACTTTGTCATGCTGAACTTGTTTCAGCATCTTTTTAGTAGATCCTGAAATAAATTCAGGATGACTATAATTTTTCCGGATTCCCGCTTTTAGCCATAACTGTCCGAAGTTAAAAAATTAAGATTATTAAATAGTACTTTTTTTGCCGTTAATGCTAAAAATACTACTATTTTGATATATAATAGAGTGAAAAACTCAAACAGTTTCTCTATTTATTTTTCAACTTCGGACAGTTATGGCTTTTAGCTAGAATGACATCGAAAATTCGAGCCATGCAACAACGCCGGTTCGCAATGACGTTTAGTATATCCACGCGGGCATTGCCTTGCGAGGAGCCGTGAAGCATTGCTGCAATCCGGATTAATATTTATGCTAAACTTGCCATCTTATAAACTTTTTGGCATTCTAATTAAATCCATCATTACATTTTGGATAGCCTAGATTGCCGCGCCGGGACTTCGTCCCTCCTCGCAATGACGGACCCCATGGACCTTTTCGCTTAAGTTGACACCCATACGCTTCCGCAGGAATGACATCTTTTTCAATCCACGCAATAATTATCTATGGGCGTTGTTGCATGGCTCATAATTTACCGCATTATAGTTATTACAAGTATGGTGTCATACCGAGGCCCCTCCCACGGTATCCAGAAAAAGCCTTAATAAAAAGACTGGATGCCGTGGTCAAGCCCACTACTGTACGAACGTTTAAATAAAGAGGTAAAAATTCTGTCATTCCGTGGCTACGACCACGGAATCCAGCTTATAATATCATAAAAAGATTCTAAAATAAGTCTAATATGGCTTTATTTTCCTGGATGCCGTGATCAAGTCACGGCATGACACAGCCTTTTTTCAACGTTCGTACAGTAGTGGGTCAAGCCTCGGCATGACACCGAACGCTTTTGCAAAAATTCGATCCCAGCAACAACGCCATGCTTTCGCGGGAATGACATCAGGAATATTTTATCGTTTTACGCAAACAATATCGGCTCGCAATAACGAGGTTTTTTACTTTTTATGTAAAAATATATTATTTGCTTCTTCTAATTCTTCTTGAGTATTCACTCCTATAATTAAATTATAATCTTCCGACAATAAGTAAGATACTTTTTCGTCGTGATTTTTGCATATTTTAACTATTTCCGTAAGGTAAAATTCTTTTTTCTCTTCGCGTGTTTTTAGTACGCATTCCGGTAAGTATTTTTTTAATATACCGGGCGCAAAAGCCATCACGCCTGAATTACAATGTTTAATCTTTTTTTCTTCCTCAGTTGCTTCTTTAAATTCGACTATTTTTAAAAAATTTCCCTGCTCGTCGGTAATTATCCGCCCACACTGTGCCGGGTTGTCTCTCTCAAAACTTAAGGTTGTGACGGCTGAATTAGTTAACTCCAAGTGATTAATTAGCTCTTTAATAACTTTAGGTGTAATTAACGGATGATCACCGTATAATATAGCTATTATTTTATTATCGTCAATTAAATTTAAAGCGGAATATACCGCGTGAGCCGTACCGAGTGGCTCTTCTTGCAGAGCAAATCGGCATATATCCTGATAAGGTGCTAAATATTTTTTTAATTGTTCCGAGTAAACAAGAATAATGTCATTAGTTACTTGCGTGGAATTGCGCAATACCATTTCAATCATTGGCGTATCGCCGATAGGGTGCATCGCTTTAGGCAAATCCGATTTCATTCGGCTGCCGTTACCGGCAGCTAAAATAATTATTTGATAATCCATTAGTATCCTTGAAGAATTTCATAAATATTATCCGATAATTCGTAATTACCGAAAACTCTTTGAACATCATCGCTTTCTTCTAAAATCTCAATAAACTTTAATAGTTTTTCGGCTCTTTCGGTGTCGTCAATAATTACGGTATTTAACGGCACCCATCCGATATACGATTCCTCAGGTATCCCGTATTTATTAGTTAAATATTCAAGGATATGAGAAAAATTTTCAATATCGGTATAAATAGAGTGAAATTCCTCATCGGAATTTACATCAGTTGCGCCGGCCTCGATAGCTATCTCTAAAATATTTTCAATAGATGCAATATTTAGCGGATATTGTATAACGCCTAAATGATTAAATAAATAACTCACGCTACCGGTTTCTCCGAGATTACCGCCGAATTTAGTGAAGGCTGAACGCACTTCGGCAGCCGTGCGGTTTTTATTATCTGTTAAGGCTTCGACTATTATCGCAATACCGCCGGGGGCAAAACCCTCATAACGTATTTCGGTATAATTTTCGGTATTAGCTGAATCGGCTGCACTATTAATAGCTTTGTCTATTCTTTCCTTAGGTAAATTTTGACTGCGTGCCGAAGTTAAAGCGCTTCTAAGACGCGGGTTGTTGTTCGGGTCGGCGGAACCTGCTTTAACGGCGGTGACTATCTCACGAATTAATTTAGTAAAAACCTTAGCTCTCTTTTTATCTTGAGCGCCTTTACGATGTTGAATATTTTTAAACTTTGAGTGACCGGCCATTTCGCTTAGATATTAGATTGATTAACCTTGTTTCGCTTTAAATCTTTTATTTTTCTTATTTATTACAAAAACTTTTCCTCTTCTTTTAACGATTTGGCAATCTTTATCCCTTTTCTTCAAAGATTTCAATGAGCTTACGACTTTCATAATTATTAACCTATGCGCATATATTATTATATTTACCGGAGATAATAAACATTTTTAACAAATCAGTCAATAATCAATTTACTTTTAAGAAAAGCTTTTAATACTAATTTTTTTTGACAATGTATCAAACTAGTTTACTATAGTCTTCATTCTACAGCTAAATTCAGAGAGATTTAGACAATATGAATTTAAAGGTGAGCCTGCGCAGCGTAAAAATAATACGTGAGTACAGGCGAATCTAGAAAAATTCGCTTGTATCAAGCGATCGAGATGACGCTGTGCAATGTAATAATATTATTTAAGAATATAATGCCGGTACGCTTATTTACATCATTATTCTTATCTTTTCGTTTGTTATCTGCAGTTTATGCTCTTGCCGATGTAGAAATTGCCGAATCTAACAAATGTTCAAAACTTTTTCCTTATTTTGAAAGGAAATTTAATATTCCTGCCAATACTTTACATTCAATAGCCTTAAAAGAATCAGGGAAGAAGCATAAAGAACATAAAATTAGCGTAGTGTGGCCGTGGACTGTCAATGCCGGGGGCAAAGGATATTATTTTAATAGTAAAAAAGAAGCGGTAATATTTGTAAAAAAACAAATTATTAAAGGCAAAGAAAATATTGACGTGGGTTGTATGCAAATCAACCTTAAACACCATTTAGAGGCGTTTGATTCGCTTGATCAAGCATTTGATCCGGCTAAAAACGTTAAATACGGTGCCGAGTTCTTGCGCTCAAAATATGACCGGTTAGGAAGCTGGCATAAGGCTATCGCGCATTATCATTCGGCTACTCATTCTTTGGGTAATAAATATAAGCAGGATGTAGTAAAAATTGCTAGTAACATGGCATTATATAAAGCTTCATTAAGTAATTACATCAATGATGGGGTAGTAGAAGATATAACCGCTATAAAAGAGAGCGAAAATTTTAGTAAATTTACTAATAACAGTAAGGCACAAAAAAAATCACTTTTTAGTGGTAATAAGAAATATAGGAGTAGTATTATGATACCCATGCCGGTAAAATAAATTCTAATTCTTGAGGATATTATGACTATTAGAATAATAATATATTTTTTATTATTATATACGGTTAGTGCTAACGCTAATGTTAATGAGAATAACCGGCAGGTAGCACAAAACTTAGATGAGCAAAGGATAATAATATTACCGTGGAGTGATTACGCCGATATATTTAACTCTCATTTTGAAAAGAAATTATCTTTTTCAGAAAAACAAATAAAAAAAGAAAAGAAAATTCATAAACAATACGAACAATATTATCTAAAGCATAATAATCCGGCTAGTTTCTCTACCCATTGTTTTGCCGAAGAGCCTGCTACTAAAACAGATTTAGTAATTTCGAGTTTTTTAAAGTTTTGTGAAGAGAATTATAATTATAAAGATAGCAATATTCATAATTATAAAGTTACTTCGCCGAATATTCATTTTAAAAGGCAGGAAGAATTTTTAAATAAGATGAAAGGGTTTGATAACAAAATGCATCGCCGACATTCCAGAAAAAAATATGATAGTGATATTTCTCTACCGTTATTTAAAAGTGATTAACAATAAGGCTACTAATATATTTGATCGAAATAAATTAAAAATTAACCGTAATAACGCTAAAGACGCTATTGATAAAAGTCTATTCATTAAGCATTCGGCGGAAGATATAATTGAGCGGCTAAAAATAATTGAGAAAGATTTTTGTCATATTTTAGATATCGGTTGTCGCACGGGTTATTTAACTAATTTGTTAAAAATAAATTATCCGAATGCTAAAATTACCGCTACCGATATGTCGGCTTTGTTATTAGATTCCTGTGTTCATGATCATAAATTATTAATCGATGAAGAAAAATTAGAATTTAGTGAATCTTCTTTTGATTTAATAACTTATTCTTTGGGGTTGCACTGGATAAACGACATACAAAAATTTTTATTTAATATTAGAAAATTCCTAAAATCCGACGGTATTTTTATCGGTAATTTTGTCGGAGGCGGAAGTTTTAAAAATTTACGTAATCGGCTAATTGAAGTGGAGATAAGTACTGCTTATAATCATTCTCCTCATATTTCGCCTTTCATCCATTTTGATCATATGCCTTTGTTATTGGCGGGAGCAGGTTTTCTAGAGGTAATTATTGATTATGAAAATATCGGCTTAGAGTTTGAAAGTCCGCTAGATTTAATGAGAGAAATAAAAAATATCGGCGAATCAAATGCCCTAACTCAACGCTCTGATTACGGTATTACCAAACAAATGCTTTTTTTACTAGCTAGTAAGGATATAAATATTTTTGAAGATCAAATTATTTTAGTTAGTTTTATTGCTTCGCCTATGAAGAATAGTATAAGGTTAAAATGAATCTGTCATGCCGTGGCTTGACCACGGCATCCAGTCAGGCTTTTTAATTTTTTCTGGATACCGTGGTCAAGCCCACTACTATACGAACGTTTAAATAAAGAGGTAAAAATTCTGTCATTCCGTGGCTACGACCACTTCAGTCCAGCTTATAATATCATAAAAAGATTCTAAAATAAGTCTAATATGGCTTTATTTTCCTGGATGCCGTGATCAAGTCACGGCATGACACAGCCTTTTTTCAACGTTCGTACAGTAGTGGGTCAAGCCACGGTATGACAAGTTTTAAGCGATTTTAACCATCCATGCAACAACGCCGGTCAAGCAACTAGATGACACCGCATACTTACTTAATAAAATAAAATTCAAGTCTTGAAATATTTTGTGTATCTGCTACTTTTAAATTAACATCATATTACGGTAATTATATGCAAGAATTTGATTTAGTAGTAATAGGCAGCGGTCCTGCCGGTTATACAGGTAGCATCAGAGCGGCGCAATTGGGCATGAAAGTAGCATGCATAGAAAAAAACAGTATGCTTGGCGGGACGTGTTTAAATGTTGGATGTATCCCGTCGAAAGCTTTATTAAATTCCTCGGAAAAATATGAAGAGGCATTAAAACATTTTGCTGATATCGGTATTATGACTGAAGTGAAGCTAGATTTACCGAAAATGTTAGCTAAGAAAGATAAGACGGTAACCGACTTAACAAAAGGCATAGAAAGCTTATTTGTTAAGAACAAAATTACTAGAATCACAGGGAATAGCACGATTATCTCGGCTAATATCGTTGAGGTAAATAACGGTCAAACTAATGAGAATAGGGCTAGCGAGCAAATTTCTGCTAAAAATATTTTGATTGCTACCGGCTCAGATATAATTGAAATCCCGAATATTACCATAGATGAGGAATATATAGTCTCTTCTACCGGTGCTTTAAAGCTAACAAAAGTTCCTGAGAGCTTGATAGTGGTAGGGGGCGGATATATCGGTTTAGAGCTTGGTTCGGTATGGCGACGTTTGGGTTCTAAAGTAACAGTGGTCGAATATGCGCCTAGCATTGTGCCGGTGTTGGACAAGGAAATAGCTACCCAATTTACTAAAATTTTGCAAAAACAAGGAATAGAATTTAAGCTTAATACTAAAGTAACATCTGCCGAGAAGAAAGGCGGTAAGGTGATGCTTTCAGTAGAGGAGGGCGGTACTGCTCAAATACTTACTGCCGATGTGGTATTGATTGCCGTCGGTAGAAAAGCTTGTACGCAGAATTTAGGGCTAGAGAAGCTGGGAATTACGGCAGATAAACAAGGGAGAATAGAGGTTAACGAACATTTTCAAACGTCGATAGCAAATATTTACGCCGTCGGGGATGTAATAAAAGGTCCAATGCTTGCTCATAAAGCTGAAGAAGAAGCGGTAGCCGCCGTTGAAATTATGGCAGGATTTGCCGGACATGTAAATTATAACTTAATTCCAAGTGTGATATATACCCGGCCTGAGGTGGCAAGTGTCGGTAAAACCGAAGAACAATTAAAAGAAAAAGCTATTGAGTATAAAGTAGGCAAATTTCCGTTTTTAGCTAATAGTAGAGCAAGAGCCGTTAGCTCTACCGATGGGTTGGTGAAAATCCTTGCCGATAGCAAGACTGATAAAGTACTCGGTGCGCATATTATCGGTCCCGATGCCGGCACCTTGATTGCCGAGCTTGTTGCTTTTATGGAGTTTGGAGCGGCAGCTGAAGATATAGCAAGGACTTGCCATGCTCATCCTACTTTAAGTGAAGCGATAAAAGAAGCAGCGTTAGCAGTAGATAAAAGAACTATTAATATATAGCTTCAATCATTAATGTCTATACCTTAATGCTTTTTGCTATATTGTGCAGTTAATATAGATGAGTTATTATATGGATAAGCCAGCTCTACGATCTTATTTTAGAAATTTTTTAAGAAAGAATAAGGATAAAGTAAATTCTGAAGTAACCAGAAAGTTAATAATACACAAGCTTAATATATTAATAAATGAGTTTAAGGTAACAACAGTCGGAGTATATTATCCTATGTTACCTGAGATTAATATACTTGAAATAATTAAGTGGCATCCTGAGCTTATATTTTTCTTACCTAAAATTGTAAAAAACGAAATTAATTATAGTCTATATACCAAGGATACACATTTAATATTAAATAAATTCAATATTTATGAACCAAAAAAGGAAGAGGATTATCAACCGGAATTAATCATTATGCCGGGACTCGCTTTTAGTAAGGATAATCATAGATTAGGGCAAGGTTTTGGTTTTTTTGACCAGTATATAAGTAATAATAAAGATTTATTGACTGTCGGAGTTTGTTTAAAAGAACAGATAATAGATTATTTGCCTATAACGCCAAATGATCAAAAGCTAAATTTTATAGTTACAAATTAAATTTACCGAAATTATGAGAATTAAGTTTAAACTATTAATTATTTTTGGCATCTTAAAGCTTTCCATAGGAGATAGCTATATTTACGCAAAAGCTATTACGCAAGATAAAATTCAAGAAACTTTTATTTATTTAGATAAAAAAGATTGGGTGAAAGCTGAAAAATTGACTAAAGAAATAAATAACACGGCTTTAACAAAAATCGTTCTTTCACAAAAATTTCTAGATAGTAAATATTGTAATAATAACTTCAAAGAAGTAATAAAATTTTTACGAGATAATCCGAAATGGCCGCAAAATAGCTTATTGGAAGTAAAGGCGGAAGGATATCTAAATCATGATACGGATAAAAAAATAATATTAGAATGGTTTAACAAAAATCCTCCGCTCACCGGTAAAGGCTATAAATTTTATGCGTTAGCTGCTAGTAAATTAGTGAAAGACCGGAAAATATTACTGCCGATTATTAAAGCCGCGTGGATATACGGTGATTTTACCGACGCGGAAGAAAAAGAATATTATGTTAAGTGGAACAAATATTTAGATGTAGAAGATCATGTTCACAGAATCGACGAACATTTATGGAAATCGGATATTAGAGCGGCGCAGCGTGGGATGCCGTATGTAAGCGTAGGATATCAGGCTTCTTTCAAGGCACAAATCGCGATGATAAATAACCCGCAATCGGCAGAAAAACTTTTTAAAAATGTCTCTGAAAAATATTATACTTCCGGTTTATTATTTCGTTATTTAGATGCAAAGAAAAAAGAATCAGCGAGTAGTGAAGATATTGCTTTATTTAAAAAGGTAAAAAACGATAAAAAACATTTTGCACAATGGTGTCGCCTGCAATCTTATTACGCACGAGAATTTATTGATCAAAAGGATTTTGCCGGTAGCTATAAAATTATTACCATTCCTTTTGCGAAATGTCCTGAGACGGTAAGAGAACAAGAATGGCTTGCCGGTTGGCTGGCTTTAAGCTTTTTAAATAAACCCGATCAAGCTTTATTGCATTTTAATAAATTTATAAAGATAGTAAAAACCCCTATAAGTCTATCACGAGGCTATTACTGGCTTGCAAGAAGCTATGAAGCAAAAGGTGATCAAAAAACGGCAACTGAGTTTTATCAAAAAGCCGCTAAATACCCGTGTACTTTCTACGGACAAGTCGCGAATATAGAGCTAAAAGAGCATAAAATAGTTTTACCTAGTAACCCTAACATAACATTAGCACATACGCAGAAAATAGAAAAAAATGATATTGTTAAAGCCGTAAAGTTATTAAATAAATACGGTAAAACTAGTTTGGCGATTATCTACGCTAAAGCAGCTATTGCAACGGTATCGACTCCGGCGGAAATTTTACTAATTACCAATATTATCAAAGCTAATAATAATCTTCATCATACGGTGGACGTAGCAAAAATTGCCTGCCAATATCATAGCTGTATTTTAGATCATGCCTTTCCTACTCCTTATCAAATTTTAAATTCACCGATAGAGGCGCATTTAACTTATAGTATAATTAGACAGGAATCGGTTTTTAACACTTCAGCAATTAGCACGGCAAATGCTATGGGCTTGATGCAGCTTGTCAAAAATACCGCCTGCGATGCTGCTAAGTCTATCAATACTAAATGTGATATCGCAAAACTTATCAAAGATCCAAAATATAATATTAATTTAGGCTCTAATTATCTGAAATTATTATTACAACAACATGATAATTCATATCTTCTAACTATCATTTCCTACAATGCCGGACCTCATAGAACAAAAAACTGGATAGAGCGATTCGGTGATCCGCGAGAATTAAAAAATATGCGGCAAGTAATTAATTGGATTGAATTAATTCCATTTGCTGAAACAAGAAATTATGTTCAGCGAGTATTTGAAAATATGCAAGTCTATAGGTCGGTAATTAGTAAAAGTAATATATTACGCCTAAAAGAGGACTTGCATCCCTGAAGTATTATGAGCCATGCAACAACGCCGTCATAGCCAGCGTTGTTGCATGGCTACCGGAATCGTCATTGCGAGCGACTGGCGGCGTTGTTGCGTGGATCAAAAACTCTACGTCATTGCGAGGAGGCATTTATGCCGACGCGGCAATCAAGTATAAACATATTTTTATACTAAACTTGTTTAGTATTCTAATTAAATCCCTCATTACATTCGGGATAGCCTGGATTGCCGCAGCCACTTCGTGGCTTCGCAATGACGGTGTTTTTTTATAAGGATTTCGAGTCATGCAACAAAGCCGTCATAGCCACGGAATGACAGAATTTTACCTATAAGAATCATAACAACAATTAAAGCCGGTATAACAATTTTAAATATATCTTTGCTTTCTTTCTTCTCTGTATTGTTTTTCTAACTCTTCTTTATTATTTATTTTTAACCCTAATAATATTAGTTATTGTGATATATTAATCAACCTAAAGGCTAACAAAAGAGGTGCCGGGAGCTAACCTCAGTCATTAACATAACGACTTTCCGCTGCACTTCATATCCGGAAGATACTTATAGCAGCGGACTCCCGGCATAATAAATATTAGCCTTAGGTCGATATATGTTAATGATAGAGGTTAAAACATCATTAAGCAGTTTTTAATGTAGAGGATTAACGCGAATAAGTCAAGTATTTTATAATTGTCGGTTGTAAAAAATAATTTGTTCAACTATTTTAGAAAAAAGAAATGTAATAAATTTAGTGTTTGCGAATCTTACATTAAGCGCCGAGAAGCTTGATTATAAGCTACGTCCGCCATTCAATACCTTCGTAAATTTGCTAGAAAATGCTGAATGGTGGGTGATAGTGGGCTCGAACCACCGACCTTTACGAAGTCAACGTAATGCTCTAACCAACTGAGCTAATCACCCTTGTAACTTTTACACTTTATATTTATTGTATAATAGTCTAGATTTCAAGTTTTATTTGCGCTATTTATAAGATTATTTATTACGTAGTTTATAATATTTTTAAAATGACTCTTAAATTATGACCCTGGAATCAAAAGCTTCTGATATCACTCAAAATTTTGTAATTGCTCTTGACGGTCCGGCTGCTTCCGGTAAAGGTACGATCGGTCAAATGTTAGCGCGCAAATTTTCTCTTACATATTTTCAATCAAGTATTGTTTATAGAAATCTTGCTTTTAATTGTATTAATCAAAAAATAGATATTAATGATATTAAGGCAATTATTTCTTTATCGGAATCTTTAGAAATCACGGAAAATATTGATTTAGAGGATGAATATATAGGAAATATTGCTTCTAAAGTTGCAGCAATAAGTGAGGTTAGAAATAACTTAAATAAATATTTGATAAATTTGATAAAATCTACTGCGCGGATCATTATGGAGGGGAGGGATATCGGTACCGTTATAGCCCCTGATGCCGATTTAAAAATTTTTATCACTGCGAATGCCGAGCTTCGGGCTCAAAGGCGATATAATCAGTTGCAAAAAAAGGGAAAAGCTTGTATGCTTACGGAAACTTTACAACAGATAAAGCTACGAGATAAAAGAGATAAAGAGCGAGAATCAGGACCGTTACTGCCGGCAATAGACGCTTTAGTAATTGATACTTCCGACCTTATGCCTGAAGAAATCGTAGAAAAAATAACACAATTTATTTTGCAGGGGTAGTGTTAGAAAGAGATAAAAAAATAAGGCTTATCATTGCAAGGAAGCAATGACGTTGTTGCATGGATGGTTAAAATCGCTTAAAACTTGTCATACCGTGGCTTGACCACGGTATCCAGAAAAAATTAAAAAGCCTGACTGGATGCCGTGGTCAAGCCACGGCATGACATCGAGGTACTTTTAAAGAATACCCAAAATATAGCAATTTTCGAGCCATGTGACAAAGCCTTTGGTCGCTCGCAATGACGTTTGAGGTATTCACGCACCTCTTCGCAATGACGAATATATCTTTACTCTATAAACTAACGCCTATAATTTATTTTAAGCATGAGTAAAATAACTTGAAGTTTTAAAATTAATTATTTAAAACTCCAAAGTGCTAAGTTGTTTATACTTAATTTTATTAACCTATAAAAAAACATTATATTAGTTTAGCACTGACTAATATTAATCGAGAAAAATATGCCGAAATTTAAGAAAAGATTTGTCCCGCAGCTTGCAGAAATTAATAGCCAATTTGACGGTGATTTTGCCCAGATGCTTGAAAGCGTAAATACAAGCCATATTAAAGAAGGTACTGTAGTTAAAGGGCAGGTAGTAGGGATTGATGAAGGAGTTATTATTGTTGATGTCGGATTAAAAAATGAAGGAAGAGTTCCAAAAACGGAATTTGCTCTATCTATTAATCAGGTGATGCCGCAAATCGGTGATGTGGTCGATGTTTATATTGAAAAAATTGAAGGTCGTAACGGCAGAACTATATTAAGCCGTGAAAAAGCCGTTAGAGAAGAGTTATGGGGACAATTGGAAGTTGCTTGCGCTAAAGGTGAATTTGTCGACGGTATAATTTTCGGTCGTGTTAAAGGTGGATTTACCGTAGATTTATCAGGGGTAATTGCATTCTTGCCGGGTAGTCAAGTAGATGTTAGACCCGTTAAAGATATTTCTTTATTAATGGATATTAAACAGCCGTTCCAGATTTTAAAAATGGACAAAAAGCTTGGTAATATTGTGGTTTCAAGAAGAGCTATTTTGGAAGAATCAAGATCGGAAGCTAGAGATGAAATGTTGTCTAAAATTAAAGAAGGTATGGTACTTGAGGGAGTTGTAAAAAATATAACCGATTACGGAGCATTTATTGATTTAGGAAGTGTTGACGGTTTATTACATTTAACCGATATTTCTTGGAGTAGAGTTAACCATCCTTCAGAAGTTCTAACGCTTGGTCAAAAAGTTAAAGTGATGGTTATTAAATTTAACGAAGAGACAAAAAGAATATCGCTAGGTATGAAGCAACTTGACCATAATCCATGGCATAATATTAAAGAAGAATTTCCTGTCGGTAAAAAAATGATCGGTAAAGTAACAAATATTGCTGATTACGGGGTATTTATTGAGCTAAAAGACGGCGTGGAAGGGTTAGTTCACTCAAGTGAAATTAGTTGGCTAAAATCTAATCAATATCCTAGAAAAATGCTTACCATCGGGCAGGAAGTAGAATTTGTAGTTTTAGAAGTCGATACGGAAAAACATAGAGTTTCTTTAAGTATTAAACAATGTCGGGATAATCCTTTAATAAAATTTGCAGAAGCAAATCCGGTAGGAAGCGTACTTACGGCACCGGTTAGAAATGTTACGGATTTCGGTATATTTGTAGCTCTCGGCGATAATCTCG
Organism: Rickettsia endosymbiont of Ceutorhynchus obstrictus; assembly: GCF_964026565.1. NCBI lineage: Bacteria > Pseudomonadati > Pseudomonadota > Alphaproteobacteria > Rickettsiales > Rickettsiaceae > Rickettsia > Rickettsia endosymbiont of Ceutorhynchus obstrictus. The sequence continues at coordinate 1,235,864 of NZ_OZ032162.1, read as the reverse complement.
ACGGTATGATCCATGAAGGGGATATAAGCTGGGAAGGTAACGGTACGGAGTTATTAAAATCATTCAAAAAGAATGATGTAATAGAATGCAAAGTTTTAGCCGTCGATATTGAAAAAGAACGCATTAGCCTTGGTATAAAACAACTTAGTGAAAATCTTGCTCAAGAGCCTTCCGAAGGATATAAAAAGAACACCGTCGTTAAAGCCGTTATAACGGCAATTAAAGATGACGGTTTAGAAGTAATGATAGATAATAAGGCTCACGGCTTTATTAAAAAATCAGAGTTATCGGAAGAAAAAGGAGAGCAAAAACCTGAAATGTTTTCTTTAGAAGATACAATAGAGGCAAAAATTATCTCTGTTGATAAATCAAATAAAATTTTATTATCGATAAAAGCGCTGAAAATAGCAGAGCGCGAGAAAGCAATTAAAGAACACGGCTCTAGTGATAATACTATGAATATCGGTGATATAATTGCCGGTGCTTTGGATAAGGAGTAAGTGTTGGTGTCATTCCCGTGAAAACGGAGCGTTGTTGCGTGGATGTCCTAACCGTCATTGCGAGGAGGGACGTAGTCCCGACGTGGCAATCTAGTTCTTGTCATACCGTGGCTTGACCACGGCATCCAGAAAAAAATAAAATAAAGACTGGATACCGTGGTCAAGCCACGGTATGACACCGAGTGCTTTTGAAAAATAACAAAAACATTATCAGGAGAAAATTAAATGTCATCATACGTACCGATAGTGATTGAGCAAACCTCAAGAGGTGAGAGAGCTTACGATATATATTCAAGACTACTCAAAGAACGCATAATTTTTGTGTGCGGTACCGTCGAGGATTATATGGCAAATGTTGTAGTAGCACAATTGCTCTTTCTTGAGGCGGAAAATCCGGAAAAAGATATCTACATGTATATAAATTCGCCGGGCGGCGTGGTTACGGCCGGTCTTGCTATTTACGATACCATGCAATATATAAAACCAAAAATCGCCACACTCTGTATAGGGCAAGCTTGTTCTATGGGATCACTATTATTATGTGCCGGCGAGAAAGGAATGCGTTCTTCATTGCCGCATAGCCGCATAATGATCCACCAGCCTTCAGGAGGTTATCAAGGGCAGGCTACCGATATAGAAATTCATGCACAGGAAACTTTAAAAGTTAAAAGACTACTTAACGGCTTATATAGTAAACACACCGGTCATGATATAAAACACATTGAAAAAAATATGGAACGCGATAATTTCATGTCACCTGAAGAAGGAAAAAAATTCGGTTTGGTCGATAAAATAATTTCCACAAGGGATATTAAGTTAGTAAAAAGTTAATATAAAGAGGACCCGGCAAGGGCGTTGTTGCATGGCTCTAAAAAAGTGCCGTATGTCATTCTAGCTAAAAGTGGGAATCCAGACTTTTCATTGTCATGCTGAACTTGTTTCAGCATCTCTTGAAAAATATCCTGAAATAAATTCAGGATGACTTATTAGTATTTTCCGGATTCCCGCTTGCGCGGGAATGACATAGAAAATTCGAGCCATGCAACAACGCCGCGACCGCAAGGAGCGAGGCAATCTAGAAAATAATAAATTTCATAACATTTTTTGCTATTTTTTCCTGGATTGCCACGTCGGCATAAATGCCTCCTCGCAATGACGATTCCGGTAGCCATGCAACAACGCCGTTTATTTTCCTGAATTTAGCTGTATTTTAACCAAATATGCTTTTTTATCTGCCTCTATAAAATAATTTTTAAAATCAGTGCTTTCGTATAATCCATCCCGTGGTATAGTCCAGTCATCTTCATCAGAGGTAAAACCACAACTACGGGATAAATCATAAACGTAAAACCGTGCCATATTCTGCACGGTTGGGTAATCGGCAAGAGTTGCTGAGGTTAAGGATATCCCTTGTATAGATTTATTATTCATAACTCTTTTCTTAAATATAATTTAGCCATTTCTCCGGAATTATGATAGCCGAGCTTCTCATAAAATGCATGCGTGCCGTCTTTGGCTCTGCGATAACCTGAAGTAAGATCAATAATTACAGGATTGTATTTTCCTGCTAGCTCTTCTAAATAATTCATAAGTTTTTTACCGATTTGCTGCCCCCGATAATTTGGCTCAACTATTAATGCTTCTATATGAAAACGCACTTTATCGGATACAAAAAGCATCGACTTAGACCAAGCAATAAGCCCCGCTATTTTGTTATCTAAATTTGCTATAGCAATGCCATAGCCTTCATTGTTTATGAAATTTTTAAACAGGAATAATAAAAAGTTTTGGAAGAGAAATAACGCGGGTATGTGCTGCCTTCAATCCAACAAATAGCACATAGATAAAGATTCCCCAAACTCAAAAAGGAGTGCCGATTATTGCTTGAAATATAAATTTTAAATTATCCATAATTTTTTACCGTTAAATAATCGGGAATTAAATTTGCTATTTTCAAATGGATATTCATAATATATTTTAATGATAATGAATATACTTACAAAAAATATAATTAGTTTATATAAAGAGCAAGGAAAAATTTGGCTTAAAGACTTGCCGCAAATTATAGCAGCAATAGCAAAAAAATGGCATTTATCTGAACTTAAACCCGTAGATAATTTATCGTTTAACTATGTTTTGTCAGGTTTTCAAAATGATAAGCCTATTATTTTAAAACTCGGATTTGATAAGGAAAGCCTTATGCAAGAAGCAGAGGCTCTTAAAATTTTTGAAGGCTACGGAGCCGTAAGGCTTTTAGAGCAGCAACATAATGCTTTACTTCTTGAACGCGCTATTTCCGGTATTTCTTTGAAAGCCTATTCTTTAAAGGAAAATAATGAAAAAATTATTATAGCTTGCGAAACGGTAAAAAAGTTGCATCAAGCACCGCTGCCAAAAACTACTCACTTTCCCTGCATTCAGGATCAGCACATCAAATTTCGCGAGTCTCGCTTGTACTCACGTAGTTAATCTACGCGTAGCTTAGCTCGCTCTAAAATTTAACGTCTATACCTTAATAATCTTTGCTATACCTATAGTAGTAAAATTTATTTTAATTTCAACTGATTTATTTATTTTAGTTTCAACCTATTTGTTTTTGTTATGATTTAATAATACTTACTTTTCTTGAAAATTAAAAGAGACTAAAGTTATTAAAAGTAAAAAAATTCAACTAAATTGAGTTTTAAAATCTATTGTTAAAGTTAAAACTCTTACTTGATTTAAATCTAAGGATGAATTATAATTAATTTTATGATTAATTATATTTATAGGTTATAATGAAGGTAGCAAAAATTTCACAATGTTCTGTTGAAAAGATTTGTGAATTACCTCTATACGAAACAAAAGTCCAAGCAGGTTTTCCTTCGCCGGCGGATGGGTATATGAGTAATAGCCTTGATTTAAACAGTCATTTAATTAAACATCCGAAAGCAACTTTTTTTGTTCAGGTGACCGGTGATTCTATGCTGGATGCCGGTATTAAAGAAAATGATTTGTTAATAGTCGATAAATCAATAAAGCCGACTAATAATAAAATAGTCATTGCCGTTATTAATAATGAATTTACCGTTAAACGCTTGAAGATAATAAATAATGAAGCATATTTAGTGCCGGAAAATAAGGATTTTTTACCTACTAAAATAGAAGAAAATACTTATATCTGGGGCGTAGTAACGAGTGTGATCCAGCAATTTTAACGAGATATCTAAAAAAGAATTTTATTTTTGTGGATTTCAAATCGTGTATAACTTCAAAAAAAAGCAACAGCGTGAGTCAGTTGCTTTTTTTTCCGATATGAAGGGCAGAATTTTAAACGCTATATATCAAAATATTATTAAGCTATAGCTTCTTCAAAACTTCTATAAAATAATGAATTGTGCGGAATATAGGCGCGGATAGGGTGGGATTCGAACCCACGGTACGCGTGAACGTACGCCAGTTTTCAAGACTAGTGCCTTAAACCGCTCGGCCACCTATCCAAGGAAATTCATAGCAAATAACTTCCACTAATTCAAGTAAAATCGAAAAAACTTTATCAAAAAGAAATTTTTTGCATAATTTATGTCGTTTGTCGTTTCTGAAGCTTCTTATGTCATGCTAGTTTAAGCGGGAAGGCAACGCCCGCGTGGATTCGTATTTTCGTATTAAGGTTATTACAAGTAGGGTGTCATATCGTGGCTTGACCCACTACTGTACGAACGTTTAAATAAAGAGGTAAAAATTCTGTCATTCCGTGGCTACGACCACGGAATCCAGCTTATAATATCATAAAAAGATTCTAAAATAAGTCTAATATGGCTTTATTTTCCTGGATGCCGTGATCAAGTCACGGCATGACACAGCCTTTTTTCAACATTCGTACAATAGTGGGCTTGACCGGCGTTGTTGCATGGATGGTTAAAAACGCCCTCGGTGTCATTCTAGCTAAAGGCGGGAATCCAGATTTTTCTTTGTCATGCTGAACTTGTTTCGGCATCTATTGAAAAAGATCCTGAAATAAATTCAGGATGACTTAAAAAGTGTTTTTTCTGGATTCCCGCTTTTAGCTAGAATGACATCCTTTTTATGGCAATCTCCGATCCACGCGGGCATTGCCTCCTCGCAATGACGATTCTAGTAGTCATGTAACAACGCCGCTATGAGGGAAATCTATGAAATGTTAGAGATCATGCTGAACAAGTTTACTGTATCGTGTGTTTAAAATATCATTACTTTATTCATATAATAAGGATAGGAGGATACTTTAATATTATTGAAAAGCTTTCTCAAAGACTTCACACTGTTTAAACAAGTTAAATAAATAACTTAAAATTGAAACTTAATAAAATATGAATTATAGTATTAAGAAAGTTACTTATTTTTAATTAAAAATTATTTATGAAAAAATATCTTAAAAAGTGTTTTCGGCACATTAGCTTCATAATATTAAATATATTGATTTTTACGGAAAATGCTACAGCAGCTACTACTAATACCACTTTTCAGGTTACTGCTACTATCCTTGACGCTTGCAGTGTTTCAGCAAATCCTCTTAACTTCGGTAGTTATGTATATACGGCCAATTCAGACCAAATAACAACTATTAACGTAACTTGTACTAACGGTACGACATATAAAATCGGCTTAGATGCCGGTCTTGCTCCGGGTGCTACCACCTCAACTCGCAAAATGAGAGGAACACCTACAACTAATATCCTTAACTACTTTCTTTATTCTGATTTTGGTAGGACTACTAACTGGGGTAATATAGTAGGTACTGATACTGTAGCGGGCACCGGAAACGGTACAACTCAAGGGGTAATAGTATATGGTAGGATTCCTTCAGGTCAGAATACTGCTTTTGTAGATTCTACTTATACCGATACGATAACCGTAACCTTAACGTTTCCATAGAGCTTAGCTTATGAAGAAGTATTTAATTCATTATTTTATTCTTATCGGTCTAATAATATTTAGCGGTGTAGCTCTCTCTTCTCCTGCAACAACTAATTTTTTAGTTACCGCTAATATTACGGATAACTGCAGTGTTTCAGCAAATCCTCTTAACTTCGGTAGTTATTTATATACGGCTAATTCAGACCAAATAACAACTATTAACGTAACTTGTACTAACGGTACGACATATAAAATCGGCTTAGATGCCGGTCTTGCTCCGGGTGCTACCACCTCAACTCGCAAAATGAGAGGAACACCTACAACTAATATCCTTAACTACTTTCTTTATTCTGATTTTGGTAGAAATAATAACTGGGGAGATATAATAGGCACTGATACGGTAGCAGGTACAGGAAACGGTAACACTCAAGGGATAATAGTATATGGTAGGATTCCTTTGGGTCAGAATACTGCCGTTGTTGATTCTACTTATACGGATACAATAACCGTAACGGTAACATTTCCATAATTTTAGAATAGAGATTACATTATGAAAAAACAATTTTATTCCTTATTAACTTTAATATTAATCTGCTTAACTTCCTCTGTTGTTCAAGCAGTTTTTACTATTGCCCCGGTAAAGCTGACTATAAATAAAGATAATAGGATAGCTAATCTTAACTTAAGGAATGATAATGATGTACCGAAGAGTTTTCAGTTAATAATTTATAAAGTAGAATATAAAAACGGTAAAGAAGTTTTAAAGGAAACAGAAGATTTGATAGCAACACCTGTAATGTTTAGAATTGGAGCCGGAAGAACTCAATTAGTACGTATTGCTTTAATTAATAAGATGAGCTATAGCAGGGACCAAGATGCTTATCGAATTGCGGTAAAGGAGCTACCGCATAGGCAGGCAGGTATACAATCTCAGGTTCAATTTGTAGTAGAGTTTAGAGTACCGGTAACTATAGGGTAGTATACTAGTTATGTCATTCTCGTAAAAACGGGGCTTTGTTGCATGGCTCGATAAACGTTGTTGGTGTCATTCCCGCGCAGGCGGGAATCCAGGCTTTTCTTTGTCATGCTGAACTTGTTTCAGCATCTATTGCAAAAGATCCTGAAATAAATTCAGGATGACTTAAAAAGTATTTTTCTGGATTCCCGCATGCGCGGGAATGACACCCTTTTTGCAACAACTTTCGATCCACGCAATAATGCCTCATGGGAATGAAAAAGAGATTGTGGGAATGAAAATAAATCAACAATTTCTTAGGATGGTTTTTCTTAGTAAGGTGTTATTAATTGCAAGCATTACCTTACTAATAGCTACTAGCTTTGCCGACGATAATATAGAAAATAGTATAGGATATAATATAGAAAGTGGAGCATTAATAGTAACGTTAAGAGTTAATTATATTGACTCTGAGAATTTTTCTATAGTAGTAAGAAATAACGCAAATCATATGTTAGTTCCTTTAGATGATCTGAAGGCCTTTAATATTAAAGATGAATATTTAGCCGGTGCTAGCATAGATTTAAACGAGATACATTATATTAATTTAAATTTACTTCAGGGAACAAATTATCGTTTGGATGAAGAAACTCTCGCTTTAGAAATCAAATTTCCTCCAAATCAAATGAAACTTCAACAGTTTAATGCTATAGAGGTGCCGGAGCAAGAAATTGCCGGTAAGCCGATAAACGGAGCATTTCTAAATTATGATTTAACATTAACCGATACCTCCGACGCTAAATATTTAGCCGGCTTTCAAGAGTTAAATTATTTTTGTGAATATGGAACATTGAGTAATATTTTTGTTATGCGAAGTGCGCCTATTAATTCCAGTTTTAAACCACAAAAGAATTTTAAACGGGATTACAATATTTTCACTCGGCTTGAAACAAATTGGACATTTGATAATGTCGAGAATGTCGCTAGATGGAGAATCGGCGATAGTCTAACAAAGGCAGCGGATTGGTCTAATAGCAGCAGGTTCATCGGTCTGCAATATGCTACTAACTTTTCGATAAGACCGAATTTAATTACTCATCCTTTATTGGAATTTGCCGGTAAATCAGAGTTGCCTAGTACTCTTGACGTTTATGCAAATTCTAGTTCTATTTTTCACGGCGAATCTAAAGTAGGAGATTTTAATGTATTTAATCTGCCTGTTATCACCGGTAGAGGAGATTTAGTAGTTAAAACTCAAGATATTACCGGTAAGATTCAAACAGTTACTATTCCTTATTATGTAGCCCCTGTCTTATTGACGAAAGGATTATCAAATTTTTCTTTCGCCTCCGGTATTCAAAGACAAAATTTTGCAGTAGAAAGCAACGAATATCAATATTTTATTACGAATGCCGATTATATGTACGGGGTCTCCGATTATTGGACTACCGGTATGCATTTTGAATCCCTAAAGAGTTTTGGCACTATCGGTACTACTAATAATGTTCAAATCGGTAATTATGGGGTAATTACCGCTTCTCTGGCATCTAATATCCATAACATTAATAATGCTCAAAGAGTCCTGATAGGTTATAGTTATGAGTCTTCAAGCTGGGACTTTAATGCTAATATAAGTAAAAACGGTAATAATTATTATGATATTTATAATTATCCGCTGCTTACTTCTTCCGAGATAAGTTATCAAATGTCAGCAGGTTATAACGGTGAAACATTAGGTAGTATTTCCGTTAATTTTTTATCTTTTGCTTCAGATACTAGTGAAAGGAAAAGTAAGCGTTTGCAGATTATATCAACTAGTTATCAACGAGATATTACCCAAAACACTTTTTTTAATATTACTGCCGGAACGGATTTAAATAGAAAACACCAACATACTTTTGCTTATATGACTTTTGGCATGAATCTTGGCGGCTCAAAAAGCGCTAGTGTAAGTAATTCTTATCAAAATAAATATAATACTAAACAAATTAATTTTTCTGCTCCTATAAGTACACCGCTTGGCTTTGGATATACTGCAAATTTAATGCAAGGTAAGACTACCGATTATAATCTACAATTTAATAGAAACGGTCAAATCGGTGATGCTGCCTTATATTTGTATAAATATAATAAAAATTTAACTTCACAATTGGAAGTTAAGGGAAGTATTGTTACTTTAGACAAAGATTTTTACTTTACTAGACCGATTAATGATAGCCTAGCTCTGGTTAAAGTAGGAAAACTAAAAGATGTTGCTATTTATAATAATAACCTAATAACCGGTTATACTAATAAGGATGGAAAAGTGCTTATACCTAACGTCTTGCCTTACATATCATCGGAGATAAGGTTAGATGACGAAACTCTTCCTTTAGATACCGAATTTAATTCTCTAGCTTTAAAAGTAGCTCCAAAATGGAAAAGTGCAGTTGTAGTAGATTTTGGTGTTACTATAGTCAATAGCGTAGAAATGGTTTTAGTAGACGGAAATAAACAAGTTGTACCTTTCGATAAAATTGTTACGATTGAAGGTATAGAAGAGGAATTATTTGTCGGATATAACGGTAAGTTATATATACATAATATTAAAGATTTAAAGTCATTAAAAGGTAAGGCCTGTCAGGATGATGATTGTTGCCGCTTTGAGGCATCAATTAATAATGATTTTACTGCCTCAGATTCAATATTAGATTTAGGAGAGGTGGTATGCGAATAGTAAAATTAATAATTTTTATTTGTATTAATTTAAGCTTAATTTCTAATAGCTTTGCAGTTTGTACCGCAACTATTCCAACAGTTGCCTTCGGTAATTTTGCTCCTTTTGCCAATACTCCTACACCGATTACTATTAATATGTCCGTAACATGCACAGGTCTGGTTGGGTTACTTCTTAATTATAGTGTGGGTTTTAGTACCGGCTCATCAGGGACTTTTACCCCTCGTCAAATGAAAAGTGGAATAAAGACGCTTAATTATAATTTATATAAGGATAATCCTAGAACGCAAATTCTTAATCTCACTAATATTGTGGTTACCGGTAGTTTCACCCTTATTATCGGTTCGGGAACTAATAACCACACAATATACGCAACGCTCCCGGCGCAGCCTCTTGCCCAAGCCGGTTCTTACACTGATACTATTACTGCTACCGTAACATACTGACTATGTTTTTACATTGTAGTTGTTAAAAAATCTACTTTCCCTAGGTTATGCGGGAGCGCTTAGTGTCAAGAAAAAAATCTGTTATAATTTTAAATATTTATATTGAATAAAATGTTATTCTCGTGTCTACTAAGGATATATTATGATACCCAAAATCGGTACGAAAATGTACCTAATTAATGAGTTATGTGGATAGGTAAAACTCTTGAGATGTCATTACCGCGGGGCAATGCCTGCGTGGATACTAGAATCGTCATTGCGAGGAGGCACATCGTGCCGACGCGGCAATCTAGGAAAAAATTAGTACAAAATGCATTGTTGCATGGCTCTAAAAAAGTGCCGTATGTCATTCTAGTTAAAGGCGGGAATCCAGGCTTCTTGTGTCATCCTGAATTTATTTCAGGATATATTAAAAGAGAT